>JAILCU010000150.1 GCA_024690405.1 Bacteroidales bacterium | reverse complement strand
CAACCTCAGCGCCGTCGTGGGCGACCACCGCTGCCCCGTCATCTATCCTTTCGGACGCTACGAATACTACAACCCGCAGGAGGACGGCGAAGGCACCCAAACCGTGGATGCCCGCTGCCAGGTGAGCAAGTGGACGGGCGGTCTGAACTGGTTCGCACTGCCAAACCTGGTGGTGAAAGCAGACTGGAGCACACGCAAGGTCGGCACCGCGAGCGTGTTCGGACATTCGCGCTACAACCGCGAGAACGAGTTCAACATCGGTGTGGCTTATACGACGTGGTTCTGGAAGAAATGATTCGAATGGAACATCTGATGATTCAAGGAATATAAGAATTCATCAACATATAAAAAGTTTAAAGAAATGAAGAAGTATTTTTTTATGGCAGCAATGCTGTTCACAGTCTCCCTTGGTTTCACCGCTTGTGATGCTGACGATGAGGAGGAAAACAACAATGAAGAGTACACTCAGGCAGCCCTTGTCTGTGCAGAACAGATTCTGGATGGTTGCATGGACATCGCCAACGAGGTCGGTAACGCTAAAATCGGTGACCCCTATGACCTGTACATGGCCGGCAAGACCACCGAGGCCCTCTATGCCGTGGAATCATGGTATAGTTGGCACAGTATTGACGACTACTCCAACAACATCCTGAGCATCCGCAACGCTTACTACGGCAGTCGCAACGGAAAGATTGCCAGCAACTCACTGGCAACCCTCATCGCAGCCAACAATGCAGAACTTGACGCCACCGTCAAGGAAGCCATCGAAACGGCCTACGATGCAATCCAAGCCATTCCCGCTCCCTTCCGCAACAACATCAGTGCCCCCGAGGTGAAGGTGGCGATGACGGCCTGCAACGATCTCGAGGAAGTACTCAGCAACTTGAAAGGTTACATCCAGCGCACCAAAGCCGTGAACAGCGATGCTGTGCTGCAACCTGTCTTGGAGACTTATGTCAATGACGTCGTGCTGCCGACCTATAATGATTTGATGTCCGCCAACACTGAACTCTATAATGCGGCCCAGACTTTCGCCGCAAACCCCAGCGATGCCAACTTCGAGGCAGCCTGCGAGGCTTGGTTCAACGCACGTGAACCTTGGGAGACCAGCGAAGCCTTCCTCTTCGGACCCGTCGACGCCCTCGGCCTGGACCCCAACATGGACAGTTGGCCCCTCGACCAGGAGGCAATCGTGAACATCCTCAACTCCGGTAAGTTCGACAACCTCACCTGGGGCGATGGCGACAGCGATGATGACATCGAGGCTGTACAGAGCGTTCGCGGTTTCCACACGATGGAATTCCTCATCTTCAAGAATGGCAAGGCGCGCACGCTCACCGACGGCACCAGCACCGACGCTGCCGACCTCGACTACACCTCGGCCAATGCCAAGTCATGGGGCAACTATATGGTACAGGTTGGCAAACTGCTCAAAGACGATGCTGTCTCGCTCTACTCCGCGTGGACCGTCAGTTACGAGGGCGGAAAAGCCTACAAGGACCTCTTCCTCCGCCACGAACTCGAAGAATAAGAGGACGACGGATTATTGAACGATTAAAAATGGAATCATCGGTTCATTGAAGATTCACGGTTTAACTTTCGAATAAACGCGCTATATTTTTTTGGAAGTGAAGGCTAAGGTGCTCCGGCACCGGCCTTTGCTTCTTTGGCGTCTAATCAAAGACCTGTTTAAACAAAACACTTTAACAATGAGATATTCACTGAAATATGTGCTGCTGCTGACCTTCGCAACGCCCCTGTTGACGGGCTGCGATGATGAGGGTATCACCGAGGCAGACCTCGATGTACCGTCGGGCTACGCCTTGTCGGCCGGCACATCAACCATCTATTCCACGTCGTCGTTTGCGTACGATACCGAAGCCGATTGGGTGGTTGATGACCTCAAAAAGCGCTTCATGCGAGGTGACAAACTCTACGATGACGCGCGCACCAGTTCCAACGGCTACGGCGGCGGTCTGGGTCCCGTGTATGCCGGATACAGTTGTGGCAGTTGCCACCGCAATGCCGGCCGCACGAAGCCTGCCTTGTGGGAGGATGCCGAGGGCAGCGGTTCGTACGGTTTCTCAGCCATGCTCGTGTACGTCACGCGCAAGAACGGCGTCTTCTTCCAGGACTACGGCCGAGTGATTCATGACCAGGCCATCTACGGCGTACAAGCCGAAGGAAAAATTCACGTGACAAAACACTACCAGACCTTCGCTTTCCCCGATGGCGAGACCTACGAACTCTGCTATCCCGAATACAGCATCAGCGAATGGTACGCCGACAGCATCCGCCCCGAGGACCTGTTCTGCTCAGTCCGCATCCCGCTCCGACACGTCGGCATGGGACAACTGATGGCCGTTGACCCCAATGAAGTGGAGGCCCTGGCCCGCAAGAGCAACTACCCGGAATGGGGCATCAGCGGCCGCTGCAACTATATCACTGAGCGTGGCCGTCGCCAGTTGGGCTTGAGCGGTAACAAGGCACAGCACGCCGACCTGACCGTAGAACTCGGTTTCTCATCCGACATGGGCGTCACCAACAGCCGCTATCCCGAAGAGATCTGCGAAGGACAGGCACAGATGGAGCAGGGCTCCATGATGGGTCTGCTCTACGACCAACTGGATATTTCCACGGAGGACATGGAAGATGTGGACCTTTACCTGCAGACCCTCGGCGTGCCGGCCCGACGCAACGTCAACAACAAACTCGTCCGCCGCGGACAGCAACTGTTTGCCCAGGCCGGGTGTGCCCTCTGTCATGCGACGACGCTCCACACCCGTCCGCGCGGGACTACACTGCTCAACGGCACGCAACTGCCGTGGCTGGGAAGTCAGACCATCCACCCCTACAGCGATTTCCTGCTCCACGATATGGGCAGCGAGATTATGGGCGTAGGCCTCAACGACAACTACGTGAGTGGCCTGGCGCGGGGCAACGAATGGCGCACGACGCCGCTCTGGGGCATCGGTCTGCAAGAGAAGGTGAACGGACACACCTATTTCCTGCACGACGGGCGCGCCCGCAACTTCACCGAGGCCATTATGTGGCACGGCGGCGAGGGCGAGGCCTCGAAAAACAAATTCAAGAATATGAGCAGCGATGACCGTCAAGCGCTCCTCCGATTCCTCGAATCACTGTAAGTTATTTCAGATTCA
>JAILCU010000147.1 GCA_024690405.1 Bacteroidales bacterium | reverse complement strand
GGCGTGGGGTGGCAGGTGGACTGTCCTTTCGCCCTTCGTTCTATCGTCATCTAAGAGGCATAGCTGAATGGGATGGCGTGGGGATGAACGTGGGGGCTGATGTGTTGCTATGGCGACACTGGTTCCTGCAGGCTGCTGTGGTCCATGGCAAGGGATTCATGGGGGGAATGAGTTATCATTATACGATAGATTTCTGAATATAGCTCAACTTTCGCAAACTCAGTTTCGTCAGTTTAAGGTGCAGCCGGGTGCTGCGGTTTAAGAGGTTTAAGGTGTGCCTTTGGCACAGTTTAAGAGTTTAAGGGGTTTAAAAAGCGAGCGAAGCTCGATTACTTGATACCTACCTGCGAAACTTCGGTAAATATAAATAGTAAGAGAATATTATTCGGACTTGCACATAGAGATGATACAAGATAGAAACACAGATATGTTCTTGAACTTGTTGCGCTGCGCCCTCTGGGGCGCAGCGCAACAAGTTCAAGAACATATCTGTGTTTCTATCTTGTTTCATCTCTATGTGCAAGTCCGAATAATATTCTCTTTGAAGTTTCGCCGGTAGGTAAATTCCTGTCTGCCAAGTGTTTTATATAAGTCATGAATCTTTTTTTTCGAGTCATCGAGCTTGCTTGGATCTTAAATCCCTTAAACCGCAGCCGAAGGCTGCACCTTAAACCGTCGCTCTGCGACACCTCAAACCCCTTAAACCGCGAGCCCCGCTCGCACCTTAAACCTACGAAACTGAGCTTGCGAAAGTTGAGTGAAATATATTTGGAGAATGCGGCGTGTGGTTCTTTGTCTTTAGCGTACCAGGGAAAGAGCAATTTTGCAGCAATTTGGCTTGATTGATTGATTTTTGTCGGATAAAGTGCACATTTTACCTTTAAAATGGCTCGCGCACGCGAGATTTTTTATACCTTTGCAGCCAAATTAGGCACCTAAGAGATATGAAAGTAGCTATCGTCAAATACAATGCAGGAAATATCTATTCCGTTGTCCACGCTCTGAAACGTTTAGGAGTGGATCCTATTCTCACCGACGATGCTGCGCTGCTGCGCTCGGCAGACAAAGTGCTGTTTCCCGGACAGGGTGAGGCTCGTCAGGCTATGAGTTATCTGCGTGAGCATGGTTTGGACGAGGTCATCCGCTCTCTCTCGCAGCCTGTGCTTGGCATTTGTATCGGACAACAATTGATGTGCCGCCACTCTGAGGAAGGCGACACGCCGTGTCTCGACATCTTTCCTGTTGACGTGCTGCGTTTCCGTCCTGAAAGGCACGAGGACAAAGTGCCGCACATGGGATGGAACCAGATTGGCTGCGTGCAAGGACGGACACATTCCACCCCTACCGAAGATCCCCAAAAGGGCTTCGAAGCCATTGCATCCCGCAATCCATACGTGTATTTCGTACACAGTTTCTATGTCCCTGTGTGTGATTTCACTACAGCTGTCACCGATTACATTGTGCCTTTCAGTGCCGCTTTGCATAAAGATAACTTCTATGCTACGCAGTTCCATCCTGAAAAGAGCGGGGCTGTGGGCGAAGAGATTCTTAAGTGGTTCATTGATATGTAGTTGACAAGTTGACGAGTTGACGAGTTGGTTCATTAAGAATGGACGAGTTCAGAAATAGTCAAATTCATCTGGACAAAACTTTAATTTTCTAATTTTCAGCCTCATCGTGTTACTTATTCCTGCCATAGATATTATTGAAGGTCGGTGTGTGCGCCTGACCAAGGGCGACTATGCTCAGCAGACGGTATATTCCCACGATCCTGTTCTGGTAGCCCGCGAGATGGAGATGCTCGGTTTCAAGCGTTTGCATGTAGTGGACCTCGACGGAGCACGGTCTAAACATGTGGTGAACCTCGAAGTGCTACGGCGCATCACCAAAGAGACTCAATTGGTTGTGGACTTTGGCGGTGGTGTGAAAAGCAATGAAGACATGGAAAAAGTGCTGGAGGCTGGCGCACAGATGGTTACTGCGGGTAGCATTGCTGTCACTGAACCTGATAAGGTAATGGGCTGGCTGAAAACCTATGGCGCTGACCGAATCGTCCTGGGCGCCGACGTGCGCGATGGACACATCAGTATCAATGGCTGGAAAGAGGAGAGCGAACTGCAGCTCCTTCCCTTCATAGGAAAATATTTCCGGGCTGGCGTGCGAAACGTTCTCTGCACAGATATCAGTAAAGACGGAATGCTACAAGGACCTGCCATCCCCCTCTATCGCTCTGTTATGCAGGCTTATCCCGATTGCCAACTTATCGCTTCGGGGGGCGTCAGCTGTATCGGGGACATCCGCGAACTCCGTGATGCAGGTGTGCCTGCCGTAGTCTTCGGCAAGGCCATCTACGAGGGGCGTATCGATATGAAAGAGTTGCTACGTGAGTTTCCTCAAGAGCACTGCGTTCTATGCAACCTTTCATCAACAGTTAATCATTAAGTTTTCTAAATCATCTAATCCTCCATCAATCCCGTGTTAGCCAAACGCATTATTCCTTGCTTAGACGTCAAAGACGGTGAAACTGTCAAAGGGACGAATTTCGTAAACCTACGCCATGCGGGTGATCCGGTTGAACTGGGTCACGCTTACAGCGAACAGGGCGCGGATGAGTTGGTATTTCTTGATATAACGGCATCGCACGAGGGTCGCAAGACCTTCACAGATATGGTAACACGTGTGGCAGCCAGCGTGAATATCCCCTTTACCGTGGGCGGCGGCATCGGTGAATTGGCCGACGTAGAACGCCTGCTCTGCGCTGGTGCCGACAAAGTGAGCGTCAACAGTGCTGCACTTCGCCGTCCTGAACTTATCGACGAAATCACACGGCACTTTGGTTCGCAGGTGTGTGTTGTTGCCATTGATGCTCACGAGGATACGTCGGGCAAATGGACGTGCTACCTCAATGGCGGTCGCATCCCGACAGAGCGCTCGCTATTCGATTGGGCTCACGAGGCACAGGAGCGCGGTGCCGGCGAAATTCTCTTCACGTCAATGAACCACGACGGCGTGAAGAACGGGTTTGCCAACGGGGCCTTGCGCCGCTTGTCCGACACGTTGTCCATCCCCATCATCGCCTCAGGCGGTGCCGGCGCCATGGATCATTTCCGAGATACGTTCGTCGAAGGTCACGCGGACGCAGCTCTGGCGGCCTCGGTTTTCCACTTCGGGGAGATCCCCATCCCCGCACTCAAGCAATTCCTTCACGACGAAGGCATCGCCGTAAGAATCTGATAAACATACACAAACCATTTATAAATTATTTGCTGAACGATGAATGCTGATTCTGAAAAAATGAATATTGACTTTGATAAAATGGACGGCCTCGTGCCTGCCATCATCCAGGATGCTGATACGCGCCAAGTGCTGATGCTCGGCTATATGAATGCTGAAGCTTATGCCAAGACGCTTGCCGAGGGACGCGTGACGTTCTTTTCGCGCACCCGCCAATGTCTGTGGACTAAAGGTGAGACCAGCGGCAACTTCCTGAACGTGGTCAGTATCAAGAACGACTGTGACAACGACACGCTCCTCATTCGCGTACACCCTGTCGGTCCCGTATGCCACACTGGCACGGACACCTGCTGGGGTGAAGAGAACAAGAGTATCGCTGCATCAACAGACACGCCTGCCAATCCCCTCCTCTTCCTGTCTGAACTGCAGGACTTCATTGAGCAGCGCCACCGCGAGATGCCTGAGGGTTCGTACACCACAAGCCTCTTCCGCGACGGACTTAACCGCATGGCGCAGAAGGTGGGCGAGGAAGCCCTCGAACTGGTGATAGAAGCCTGCAACGGCACGGACGAACGCATGATTTATGAAGGCTCCGATATGCTTTACCATCTGATTGTATTGCTCACTTCCAAAGGTCTGCGCATCGAACAGATGGCAGCCGAACTGCAGGAGCGTCACGCCCCGGGATGGAAAAAACATTGAAAGCATGCGGTATCACATTATTAATGCTATTCACCCTTAAGTACTGTTATGCCCACCATCATCAAATATAAGGAAGCGGACATCCAGCGCGACGAGAATGTCGTACTCTATAATGTGAACTTTGAAGTGCACACGGGCGAGTTTGTCTACCTGACGGGGGTCGTAGGCAGCGGAAAGAGTTCGCTGCTGAAGACGATTTACGGCGAACTGGACATCACCACCGGCACGGCAGAAGTGCTCGGGCATGACATGCGCAGAATCAAACGCCGCCAGATCCCTGCCCTGCGAAAGAAGTTGGGGATCGTCTTCCAGGACTTCCGTCTGTTGCCTGACCGCAATGTTCGCAAGAACTTGGATTTCGTGCTGCGCGCCACGGGCTGGAAAAGCCGAACGGCTCGCGCCGACCGTATCTCTGAAGTGCTTGCCACGGTAGGTTTGGCTGACAAACTCGAGGCTATGCCTTATGAACTCTCCGGTGGCGAACAGCAGCGCATCTGCATCGCTCGAGCCATTCTCAACAACCCTGTGCTGATTCTTGCCGACGAGGCTACTGGCAATCAGGACGTCGAATCGGGACTCCGCACCGCACACATTCTCCATGACCTGTCGCTCAAAGGAACCGCCGTCATCATGGCGACCCACAACAACGACCTCATCAGCCGGTTCAACGGGACCGTGTATGAATGCAAAGAACATAGGCTGATCAAAAAAAGCCCCAACGAACAAGAAGCTCAAGAAACCCTGAGTTCCACCCATTCAGCCCCAGAGGGGGCTACAGATGCCTCTAAAGCAGGCGCTCAAGGAATAGTAGACCCATCGGGGGCCGAAGAGGGGGCTGCATCTCCCCTCCCTAACGATATCCCTGTCGCCGCCATTGCAAATATTCATAAACAAACACCCGATAACACAAAATGAAAGTACTGAAATTCGGAGGCACAAGTGTAGGTAGTGCCCAACGTATGAAAGATGTCTCTAAGCTGATTACCAGCGGCGGACAACCCAAGATTGTGGTGCTCTCTGCCATGAGTGGCACCACCAACACGCTCGTGGAGATTGCCGACTATCTCTACAAAAAGAATCCTGAAGGCGCCCACGATGTCATCAACCGCCTGGAGATGAAATACATGGAACAGATTCAGGAACTCTATTCCACCGATGAATGGCGGTTGAAGACAGAACAGTTCTTGCGTGAGGAATTCTCCTACCTCCGCTCCTTCAGCAAGTCGCTTTTCACATCGTTCGAGGAGAAAGTGATCCTGGCACAGGGCGAGATTATGTCCACCAATATGGTCACCAACTACCTGCTCGAACAAGGGGTTAATGCGATTCTCCTTTCGGCACTCGATATAGTGCGTACCGACAAGAATGCGGAGCCGGACCTCAACTATATTCGCGAACGTGCACACGCCCAGTTGGAAGCGAATCCTGGTTATGAGATTTATATCACCCAAGGCTTCATCTGCCGCAACGCTTATGGCGAGATTGATAACCTGCAGCGCGGTGGTTCTGACTACACGGCTTGTCTGCTCGGCGCCGCCATCGAAGCCGAGGAAATACAGATATGGACGGATATTGACGGCATGCACAACAACGACCCCCGTATCGTTGAGGGCACAGAGCCGGTGCGGCAACTCTACTTTGAGGAGGCGGCTGAACTAGCCTATTTCGGCGCCAAGATCCTGCACCCCACCTGCATCCAGCCGGCCAAGTTCTCCGGAGTGCCCGTGCGTCTTCTGAACACGATGGATCCTACCGCTCCCGGAACAATCATCAACAATCAGATGCACCGCGGCACCATCAAAGCTGTTGCCGCCAAGGACAATATTATTTGCATCGGAATCCAGAGTTCGCGAATGCTGTTGGCCCACGGTTTCCTGCGCAAGGTGTTTGAGATCTTCGAGACCTACAAGACCTCCATCGACATGATTGCCACCTCGGAGGTTGGCGTCAGCGTCACCATCGACAGCCACGCTCACCTCACTCCCATCGTGGACGAGTTGAAGAAATATGGCACGGTGACTGTGGACGAGGAGATGTGCATCATCTGTGTCGTCGGCGACCTCTCACGACAAAACGTCGGATTTGAGACCATCGCTGCCGATGCCATGAAGAATATTCCCATTCGTATGATCAGTTACGGTGGATCTGCCCACAACATCTCTTTCGTGGTGGCTGAAGCTGACAAAAAACGTGCCCTGCAAGCTCTGCAAGAAGTCTTATTTAAATACGACGGCCATGTTCGCAGACAAAACTAAGCTCAACGCAATCCAAACGCTAGCCGAAAAGCGCACGCCCTTTTATTTCTACGACAAGGATCTGCTTGCCAGCACTCTGCAGACCATCAAGTCTGAAGTGGCACCGCACGCCAACTACCACGTTCATTACGCCATCAAAGCGAATGCCAACCCTGACGTTCTTCGCATGATTGCAGCTGCTGGGTTCGGAGCGGACTGTGTCAGTGGAGGCGAGGTGCAGAAAGCGCTCGACA
>JAILCU010000142.1 GCA_024690405.1 Bacteroidales bacterium | reverse complement strand
ACGGTCAGGAAGATCTGGCGTCCCTCTTTGACCTTGGTGCCCGCCTTGGGCGTCTGATCGAGGATGCAGCCGGTGGGTTTGCGCTTGTCGTAACCTTTATCACCCTGTACCATAACGAGTTCGAGCTGTCCGAGGGTATAGCGTGCATCCGTTTCCTGCATGCCTACCACGTCAGGCACCTCCACCATCTCGCCATGATGCGTATAGGCATCGATGCCATACAAGGCCAGCATACAAACGGCCAAAGCCACGGCCAGCATGGCCAGCAGATTGCCCCAGATGTAGGGGCTGAAGAAGTTCTTGAAGCGTCCCATCGTGAGAAGTTTAGACCATAAATACCATAAAACATTAACACGTTAACATGTCAGACAGGCTAACAAGTTAACAGGGCCGGAAGGCACTCGTTTTGTTAGTCTGTTAACGTGTTAACGTGTTAACGTGTTAACGTGCGGATTACTTTCCGTGGCGCTCGTCAGAGACGGAGAGTTTCTTGCGACCCTTGGCGCGACGTGCTGCGAGCACGCGGCGTCCATTAGCGGTCAACATACGTTCACGGAAACCGTGCTTGTTCTTTCTCCTGCGATTGTGGGGTTGAAATGTTCTTTTCATTGTTATATTGATATATATTTGTTTGCGATATTATGCTAACGGGCTGCAAAATTAGGTACTTTTTTTCATTCCCGCAAGTCTTCGGTGATTTTTTGCGTTTTCTCTTGCATTTTTTATTTAATTTTCACTACCTTTGCAGCCGAATTGAGGCAAAAGCGCCTAAAAAAGACCACACATATTATAAAAATTAAGGTATGATTAACTCCCAAGACATCAAGAAGGGCACCTGCATCCGCATGGATGGCAAGCTCTATTTTTGCATCGACTTCCTGCACGTGAAGCCTGGCAAGGGCAACACCATCATGCGTACCACCCTCAAGGACGTAGTGAGCGGTAACGTGCTGGAGCGCCGTTTCAACATCGGCGAGAAACTCGAAGACGTTCGCGTAGAGCGCCGCAGCTACCAGTTCCTCTACATGGAGGGCGAGGATTACATCTTCATGAACAATGAGACGTTTGAGCAGATTCCCATCCCCAAGGACCAGATCAACGGTGTAGATTTCATGAAGGAAGGTGAAAACGTCGAGGTCGTCACCGATGCCTCTACAGAAACCGTCCTCTATGCCGACGTGCCTGTGAAGGTGAAGCTCGCCATCACATGGACTGAGCCCGGTCTGAAGGGCGACACGGCCACCAACACGCTGAAGCCTGCGAAGGTAGAGACGGGCGCTGAGATCCGCGTTCCCCTGTTCATCAACGAAGGCGAAATCGTAGAAGTCGACACCCGCGACGGCAGCTATCTCGGCCGCGTCAAGGCTTAAAGCGCCGACAGAACGAGCATAAACCAAAAAACTCGCGAATACCCGATGGGTGTTCGCGAGTTTTTTTTGGGTTCTACCCCCGATTAACGGGTCTGCACCTTGCGGGCGGTTTTGCCGCGGCGGAAGACATAGGTGCCGGGACGGAGGTGATCGCGTGAAGGCATACGGATGCCGTCGAGAGTATAGACCTCAGTGGCCGCGCTCTCCCCGGCCGACGTCGCCTTGACGCTCAGTGCCAGAATCGCTTCGGTATCCAAAGGCAAGGTGTTGGCGGGTTCCATCTCGCCCGTCTCGTAAATGGCTACGACACGGATGACGAAGTCGAGGGTATAGACGCCGGAAGACATGCTCCAAGCCGTGATGTTACGGGCCGGGATGACAAATTCGCGGAGGTTACCGTCCTCAACCTCAACGGAATAAATGTCGTTGTAGTAGATACGGTAGCTCTTGGGGTTGGCACCGGCGGGCAGGGTCCAGGCGACGGGGATGTTATAGTATGTGACCTCTACCATCTCGCCATCGTTGTTCTCCTCCATCACCGTGCTCACCGTGATGTTGCCGTTCAGACGGACATCGCCGACGCCGGCCTTGGTGTTATCCGCCACGTCAAGGGGATCTGTGGCCACGGCATTGCCGTTGTTGGCCACATAGATGACATAGGTGCCATCGATGAGCACAGGCGTGGTGAAGGTGTTGCCCTCCACGGCATAGAAGACGCCATCCACGACAACGCTGTTGGCCGTGCCTTCCCAGGTGACCGTGACGGTGTTGCCATCATTGGCCGTTGCCGTCACATTAAACGGAGCGAAAGAAGCATCGATATCGGCATAGGCGAAGGTCGTGGTGGAAAGGACGCCGCCGTCGGCATCGGTTTCCACGGCCTTGGTCTGCCGCTGGGCCTCGTCGTAAGTGTAAGTTGTGACGGAAGTCACACCCTCAGCGCCCGATTCCGTCTCCGTCACGAGGAGATCGCCATTGTAGGCATATTCCACGGTCATCATGACGATCTGGGGATTCATGGGATGAAGGGTTTCGGTCTTGATGAGATGACCGGCATCGTCGTAGGTGTTGCGCACGTTGATGGGCATGCCACTCCGTGAATTGACGAAGGTGATGACATTGCCGTGGTCATCATAGGTGTAAGTCGTAACGCCAAGCGAACGCTCTCCGGCAAATTCTTCCTCAGTGGCCATCTGTCCCGACTCATTGTAGGTGTACTCGTAGTTGCGGTTGAGGTTGTCGTTGGTGAAGTCAGAGTACTCCTGCCGGATCATCTGTCCGGCCTCGTTGTAGGAATAGAGCTGCATCGACAGACCATCGGTGAGCAACAGGAAGGGACGTGCCTGAGCATCGTAGAGATAATGAGTGACGTAGGTTTCTTCACCCGCCACAGTGGTTTGAGTGACGATCTGCTCCTGCGCCTGCATGGCCGCGGAGAAGGAGAGGGCACACAAAAGGGAAAGTACAATTTTTTTCATTCTGTATTGATGGTTTCAAAAACGCTTTGATAGAAAAATAAGGTGGCTGAGCGCAGGACTTACTGCTGCGGCATTTTGCCGTCCATGGCATCGATGAGCATGCGCAGGAGTTCGTCGGTAGGACGTGAGAGGCGCATATTTCCGACCGTAGTCATGGGCTGACGCTTGCCGGCGGCGATGTCGTCGAGGCGCTGACGCAGGATGGCTTTCATCTCCTCCTTCTGCTGCGCATCAGCATGAGGACCTGCAAAGGGACGCACCCAGCGCGCCAGCTGCATGTCGTCGGCATCGAGAGCCGGATTCGCCAGATACTGCTTGACATAGCCCACATAAGCCGGGAAGTCCTTCTGTTTCTCGGAGAGGGTGATGAGGGTCTGCAGCCGATAGTGGTCGGCATTGGCTACGCCGAGTTCATCGAGCAGGGCGCTGAACTTGTCGAAACGTGCCTGGTCGAGGGTGGCCGTGCCGTCGGCCTCGTTGATGAGCTGACGCTGGTAGTTGCCCAGTACATTCTGTATCTTCATCTCCACGGGCATGGCCCCCATGGCCGCCTTGAGCGCCTCGGGATGCTTGGCAGTATAGACAAACGCCTTGGCAAAGGGATTGGTGACGTTGCGGAAGAAGATCATGCGCAGCGTGCTGTCCGCTGCGAAAGACTCCTCCTTGCCTTCGAGGATGGCTTCCGCCACGTTGTTGGCCTCATCCCCTTTGTAAGCCGCCGTCAGCGAAGCGAGGTATTCCTGCAGGAACTGCGGATCGCGCTCACCGGCATCGAAACGCGCCTTGAGGGCAGCAGAGGCATCATCCTTGCCTTTCTCCTCCAGCACCTTGAGGAAGTCGGAGGCGGCATGATAGCCCAAGAAACGGCTGATCTCCTGCGCATCGGCATTGAAGATCACGAAGGTGGGATAAGCCTGGATCTGCAGTTTCTTGGCCAAGGGTGCGCCATAAGCGCTCTCCATGTCAATCTTGATGCTGACGAACTTAGGGTTCATCACCTCACCGACTTCGGCAAGCGGAAACACCTCGCGCGCCATCTTCTTGCAAGGGCCGCACCATTGGGTGTAGCAGTCGAGGAAGATGAGTTTATTTTCTGCCTTGGCTTTGGCCGAGGCCTGCTCAAGCGTCGTGCCTTCGGGTTCGAAGTTGACGCCTTGTGCCATCATTGCCATGGCGGCAACGAGACACACGAAAGTAGAAAAAAGTTTTTTCATCTGTTTATCATTTTTGTGACCTTTTCAGTTCTTTCCTGTCATTGAACAGGGTCTGTGTACACCTTATTATATATAGAGAGGTTCTTGTCCTGTTCTCTCTAAACCTATAGATACCCGATCAGAGCAAAGGTTTATTTCATCGAATATTTCCAAGCCATATCTTTCACACGCCCCGGGATGGCATAGCTGTAGGACGTAGTACGGTCCAGGTCGCCGCTGGCGGTATTGATGCGGTATTCGTAGAGATGCCCTGAGCGCTGCTGTTCGTTCCACGTGGCGATATGGACGAGTTCGTCGCACGAAGGCATCATGCCTGCAGCATACACGGTATTGTAGTATTTCATGATGCGCACGCAGGTGACGGTCTCGTCCGCCGTAGGCGCCTGCCACGCCACCGTTGCCGGCAGTCCGCTATCGTAGGCAAAGAGATAGACCTTGTCTGCGGCCCCGTAATAGACGAAACTACCGACGTTGCTTGCGGCCAGCGTAGTGGCCTCAGCCACTTGCGGACAGAGGGCGGTCATCTCGTACAGGCCAACACCGATGGCAGCATCCTCAGGCGTAGACGTTGTGAAGTTGGCTACCGCCAGTTTGCGTTCCTGTCCCTTGGCCATCAGCATATAATCGTAAGGTTGCAGACGCTGTTCGCCTACCCCCCAGTCGCCCATGAGGAGTTGCATCCCCGTATGGTTGACGTCGAAAGCCGCAAAGGTGGTATTCTGAGGCCCGAAATACTCCAGCTGTGCCTGTTCGAAAGCGGCATAACGGAAGCTTTGGTTGGTCTGGTCGTAGACAATGATGCCATAGTTCAGCTGGTTGGGCAGCTCTGCATTCCAGGCGGCAAGCTCTCCCACACCGTCATCAAACTTGGGGATACCGAAACGCGACTCGCGGTCGCCCGAGGCGCTGTTGAAATAGGTGTTCGTATAGACTTTGTTGTCGTTGATGAGCACTTCGGAGCACTGTCCGGAGACACCGCCGTTGCCATGGTGGCCGTACCACGTGGGCGCCACGCGCTCGGGCGCTTTGTTGAAGAAGTTGCTGAATGCCATGGACTGTTCGATCGCAATTTCCGTAACGCCGACCAGGGTCTGGTCGGTACACAAACCGACATAGTTGTTCGCCGCCAGGGACATGGCGATGTCAAAGCAGCGGATCGGTTTTCCGGGGATGGGCGCACCGTTGGTCTTCTCGTAGAGATTGGTATAGGCGCGGTCCGTAGTGACATTATTCTTTGTCCAGGGATTGAAGATGAGCGCCAGGTCAGACGTGCCAGGCTGATCGGCGCGTTCATAGAACACCATCCAACCGCCGTCGAAAGCCTCGCTCACCGTAACGGCAACGCGGAAGAACTGCCGGATGCCGTCGCGCTGATTGGTGACGACGAGTTGCACCAAATAGTTCCCCCCCGTGCGAAGGATGGGAGCCTGAAGAACACGCTCATGCCCCAGCGTGTCGATGACAGCACTCGTGCCGGCACCCGTTACGGCACTGAAGATGGTCCACTGATAGGTGAGGGGAGCATCGTCGGACGCCAGGACCTGCGCACCGTTAAAGGTTACGTTGGGTGCAAGGAAGAGGGTGTCGAAACGCTGGATGGCATACTCGGGCTGGATGCCAGTGCCGGTGGTATCGATGACGACCACGTCGAGGGCGTGGTAGTCGTAGTTCCCCTCATCGGAGTAGCAGGAGGCAAGAGGCAGCGAGAAGAAGAGGGCTGCCAAGGTCGCAGCAATGCTACGACATACACAACGAAAGCAAAAGTTATATGATATAATGGGCTTCATCTTTCAATGCTTAGCGGGTTGAAGGTTGGAAGGATGGGAGGATGGGAGGACGGAAGGACGGAAGGACAGGAGGATGGGAGAGCGGAAGGATGGGGGGATGGGAGGACGCGGAATCCTTTTCATCATGAGCATCAACTCAAAAACTTAAAAACTTACAAACTTACAAACTCAAAAACTCAAAAACTTACCAACTGCCCGTATTCATCGGTGAGCGGGGTCTCGTGAGTCGCATTGTATTCGCGGAGGGCCTGCTGCATCATCTGCTGGAGCTGCACGGCATAGGTTGCCGAGACGGTGTTGGTCTCTTCGTCGTAGGAGGGAAGGGAACCCATGCTCGAACGGATCTGGAAATCGACGAGTCCGAGATGCTCGATCATAAACTGATATTTCACGCGGCTGTACGAGCCGAAGTACTTGGACAGAGGGAAGTAGATGAGCATATCGTTGCGCTGAGGCACGGTATCCCAGTTGTCGGGTTTGGCCAGATAGTTCTTGACGATGAGGGTAAAGGACTGATGATCCTCGGTGCCGAGGCTGAAAGCCTTGCTGGGCACAACGCGGAGCTGCACCCGCCCATCATTCTCCGTAAAGAGATTGGCATCAGGCAGCAGCTGCGTGTTGAGGTGCAGCTGATAAGTGCCACCTATGGCGCCGGCCGGGATCACGAAATCCTCGGTGCGCACCGTGGGCGCCACCATGGCAGAGTCCTGCCCGAAGACCTCGAGGCGGAAGGTGCGGTCGTGCTCCACCGGCATACCCGTGATTTGTGCATAGAACGTCACCGTTCCCTCCTCGTAAGCATAGCTGTAATTATAGGTGGCGGACTCATACACGACGCCGGCCGCCGTGCCTACCCAGATGTTGAGACTCGTCTGCCGGGTGTCATAAGTAGGCACATCCTCATGGGAGCATGCCGAAGCCACCAGAAACACACAGGAGAGCACTACCCTCCCCCATGTGGAGCGTTCGCATCGCTTTTTACGAAACTTTTTTTGCATAAACATCGTCATCAGTTTTTTCGGTCTTCTCCGTTATTATTTATTCGCCTCGCGCTGCGCCGCCTCCGTCTCGGTGATCGGCAGCGGGAAGGTGTAGAGTCTCTCTGCCACCATATCCACCTCGGGATAATTCAGCACGGTGTTGCAATTCAAGCGTTTGTACAAGAAGAAGAGCTGTCCTTCGCCCAGGAACTCGCGACGGTATTCGCGGATGAGTTCGAGGTAGAAATCAGCAGGCATCGCGGTGAGTGCCGTCAGGTTGCGAGCCTTCCGGAGCTCGTTGAGCGTAGCCAAAGCCGCCTCGCCCTCGCCCTGACGATATTGCACCTCGCTGCGGATGAGATACATCTCCGCCACGCGGAGCAAGGGCATCTTGTAGCGGAAATAGGCCGCGCTGCCGCCCGACTCATCGTACTTGCGCAGATAACGGTTGGAGGCATTGGCGCCGGTGCCGTTCTTGAAGAGGAACGTGTAGCGATAGTCGCGGGTGGCACGGTCGAAATACTCGAGCAGACGGTCGCGAGTGATGGCAAAGCTGTTGGAGGTGCCATCGGTGAAATAGATGTCCGCGATGTCCGCCGTGAGCGTCAGATTGTTGAGGGCAAAGAGATGCTCCGTAGCCAGACAACGGTCGACACCCGACTGCAAGTTCGCCACCGTGGCCCACGGGAAGAGGTCCGAATCGATGACCTCATTGGCCGCCGCCAACGCCTCGGGATAATGTCCCATCCACATATACACACGGGCCAACAAGCCTTTTACTGCATAATAATTAAGGTGTAGCTGGCGGTTGAGCAGATAGCCGTTATCTACAGACTCGTTGATTTCGCGTCCCGTGACAATCGGGTCGGAAGTCTTGAGCAACGCCTCGGCAGAGAGCAGGTCCTCGAGCACGGACGAGGCCACCTCGCGAACGGTCAGCTGCGGGAAGACGCGGTACGAGAGGGCTGTGCTGTAAGGGATGGCAGGTTGTTCGGGGTTCACGGCAAAGCTGACGCCGAAGCCGCGCAGGAGGTCGAAATGCAAGAAGGCCCTCAGGGCCAGGGCTTCGCCTTTGATTACGCCGTAGTTGTCGCGGGAGAAAAGCCCTTTGTCGTCGTCGATATGCGCCAGCAGGTTGTTGACATTAGCGATTCCGCTATAGTTATTCGCCCAAATGGAGCGCAGGTAACTGGTAGGCAGACTGCCCTCGTAGTCGTAGGTCGATGCGTCCTCGTACTGGCTCTGCGGGAAATAATCCCATTCCCGGCCGAGCACCCCCATAAAGCCAAAGGTCATCTCCTTGGCATAGGAGCCGGTGGCAACCATCGAAGAATAGACGCCGGACAGCGCTTCCTTGAAGCCGCTCTCCGAGGAGAAGAGTTCCGTGTCCTCCACCTGCGAACGCGGCTGCACGTCGAGCCACTCGTTGCATGAAACCAACAGCGTCGTCAGGACAATAGTAAGAAGAGGTATGACAAGAAGTCTGCGCATGACACTTTTCAGATATTTCAGGGTTTCCATGATTCAGAGTTAGAATGTAGCCGTCACCGACAAGGAGAAGGTGCGGGCATAAGGATAGTTCAGACCTCGCTCAGCCTTGATGCTCGCCAGATGGAAGACATCGTTCATATAGGCCGTGACCCTCAGACGCTCCAACCTGGCGCGCTGGAGCCACGAACAGTGCTTGAAGTCATAGTAAGCTGAGAGACTCGTGAGGTCGAGCATATTGTTGCGCTGCACGAAGCGGGTGGAGGCATAAGTCGTGGTGGGCGTAGCAGAGATATGCTTATAGAGGGCGACATCACCGATGTTGTTCCATGTCTCGGTGAAGACGCGGCGATCAACATTGTTGGCGATATCCACGTTCTCCACGCGGGAGACGAGGGTCTGGTTGTAGTAGTCACCGCCCATCTGATAGCTCATGAGCACACTCAGGCCAATGCCCTTGTACTCGCCGTTGATCCCGAAGGTGCCGTGAACCTTGGGATTGGAATCGCCGGCGATGATGTAGTCGTCGGTGGTGTAGGCGTAGGTGGTGGTGCCGTCTTTCTTTTCGAAAAGTTCGCGTCCGGTGGCCGGGTCGATACCGAGCGACTTCACGGCCCAGATGGCCGTCATGGACTGTCCTTCCTCGTAACGGATGATGGGCGAAGTGGTGTTGTCGGCATCCTGTTCACGATTGAAGCTGCTGAGGGCGTCGCTGATTTCCGTGACCTTATTCACGTTATGGGCGATGCTCCCGGTGAGTGTCATGTAGGACTGTCCCTGCTGGAAGAAACGCCAGTTGGCAGTCGCCTCAACGCCGCGGTTCTGCACGTTACCCAGGTTCTCCATATACGAGGTGAAGCCCGTGGAGGTAGGAATCGTCATGGCGATAAGGGCGTCGCGGGTGCGGCTGTCGTAGTAGTCGAAACGCACGTTGAGGCGTTTCCACAAGCCGAGGTCGAGACCCACGGTGAAGTCACCCGTCTGCTGCCATTTCAAATTCGGATTCGGCATGCCCATGAGGTAAGCTCCCGAGATATTGTCGTAGATGATATTGTCGTAGAACTTATAGGTGGCCTTGGCCTGATAGGGCGAAAAGTTCTGGTTGCCGGTGAGGCCGTAGGTCAGACGGAACTTGCACAGCGTAAGCCACTTGGCGCCGGACATAAAATGCTCCTTATGCAAGTTCCATCCCAGGCCGGCGCTCCAGAAGGTACCCCAGCGGTTGTCGGAACCGAAAACCGAAGAGCCATTGAAACGCAAGCTGGCATCGAAGAGATAGCGCTCGTCGTAGCTATAGTTGACAGCCCCCGTGAAACCCAGCGAGCGCGTCGTCGTCTCATTGCCCGAGGGTTTGCCCCCCTCAGCATACTGCTTGGCAAAAGTGATATAGTCAACATGGTTGTTGAGGAAGCCCCAGGCAGTCATCCCTTCCGTGGAACCATCGGCCGTCTGCAGGGAATAGGCAGCATTCGCCAGCAGGAGATGCTTGTCCCATGTGTGGGAATAGTTGCCGGTGAGGTCAACAGAGAGGCTGTTGTTCTCGCCATTGCTGATGGAATAGCTGCCACGCTGGAAATAGCGGTCGCCGGTCCAGTCGTTGAAGCGCGTATGGTCGCCGGGATAGAAGTCCTCGCGCTTGTCGTTCTTATGGGTATATCCCAGACGGGCCGTAAAGCGGAGGTCCTCGACCGGGCGGTATTCGAGGTAGAAGTTCTCCACGACCTCGGTGTATTTCGAGAAGTTCTTGGTGCCGATGGAGGCATTGTACAGCGGATTGTAGTACGTGAGCGTACTTCCGCTATAGCCCGGGGAGGTGAACGTGCCGAGCACCTTCTGCAGGTTGCCGTTTTCATCGGTCGGCGTGAAATAAGGATTCACTCCGACATAATCGCCGAACGAACCGTAGGGACTGTCATCCGCGCGGTTGCCATTGACGCTCAATGAGTTGCGGAACATCCACTGTTTGTAGCGGTAACTGAGGTTGATATTTCCCGCGAGGGTCGTGCGGTCGGATTTCTTCATCACACCCGCGACGTTGTTGTACATCAGGCTGGCGGCATAGCGCATCTCGTCGGTTCCCCCTTCGATGTAAGCCGTATGCTTATTGCCCACCCCCGAGCGCAGCG
This sequence comes from Bacteroidales bacterium, assembly GCA_024690405.1. Classification (GTDB taxonomy): domain Bacteria; phylum Bacteroidota; class Bacteroidia; order Bacteroidales; family Bacteroidaceae; genus Physcousia. The sequence continues at coordinate 3,254 of JAILCU010000142.1, read as the reverse complement.
GCTGTGAAAGCCAATAGGTATCGACGCCACGGGCCACATCAATAGCCGTGCGGTTGTACTGCTCATCGAGCAGCGCCTGATAATAAGGTGAAGTGGCCGTGTAGCGACCGGCATTCAGCTCCACCTGGAGTTTCTCGGCAGCATTACAGAGGTCGTAGGAGTTGAGGTCGGGCACCTCAACATTCACATCACCCGTATAGGTGATGCGTAGCCGGCCTGCCTCGGGCAGGATGGTCTCGACGACGATGACACCATTGCTGGCCTTGGAGCCATAGATGGCCTTGGCCGCGCCGTCCTTGAGGATGGTGACACTTTTGATGCGGTTCATGTCGAGGTCGAAGATCTGCTGCTGCGAGGCTTCGAAGCCATCGAGGATGAAGAGCGGTGCATTGGGATTACCGCTATATTCACCCTGCAGGCCTGCAAAAGAGGCATTGCCGCGAATGGTGATATCCGACATGAAGTTCGGGTTGGAACCATTGATGCTGTTCATGTCCACGACAAAAGAAGGATCGATGGACTGGATGATTTTCAGCACGTTGCTGTTGCCAACCATCTTCAGGTCCTCTTGAGTATAAGACACGGCGGAGCCCGTGAAGGTCGATGATTTGTAATCGAAAAGTCCCGTGACGACGACCTCTTCCATCTCACCGCTCTCGCTGAGGACGATGACCTGATTGGTGTAGTTCCGTCTGCCGTCGAAGCGTTTGGAGACGGGCTGCATACCTACGTAGGAAAAATCAATGGTGACCGCCTTACCGCGCGGTACGGAGATGGTGAACTTACCATCGGCGTCGGCCACAGCCCCCGCCTTGGTCTCACGTACCCTCACGTTCGCCCCCGGCAGCGTCTCGCCCTGTGTATCCTTGACCACACCCGTAACGAGGAGTTCGTTTGCAGATGGTCCGTCAGGTCGCTGCGGCGTCACGCTTTTCATCGGCACAGACGCAGGCTTCTCTTCCTGTTTGACTTGTGCAACCGTAGTCCCCAAGGCGTTGAAGCCAAGAAGCACAAGTAACAAAGCCCTTCCCAAAGATGTCTTCTGTCGCATTTTCTCAAGTAGTATCTTATTCTGCGTGCAAATGTACACAAAAAAAGGCATATATGTTCTTATATGCCTTAAAAAATTTCATCGGATATGAAAAAAATACACAGGAGAGAAAAGCAGTCCGCCCATCAGGGCTGCGTCTCGCCCTCAATATAGTTTTCCATCCATAACCGCTGACCGTCAAAGACCGCGTAGGAGAAATGGCTGATCCAATCCCCTAAGATATTGAGGTGTGCCGTGTGAGTGAGCATCAGATCGAGTTCGATATGCCGATGTCCGAAGATAAAGAAATTGACATTGGGGTGGGCGCTGAGGTAGTCTTTGGCAAAAAGCACCAGGTGCTCGCGCTCCTCACCGAGGAAGACGGGCGGTTCCTCCGCGTCATGCTTCAAGCGACTGTGCTTAGCCCATTCGAGGCCAAACTCAATGCCCCAGCGCGGGTGAACGGAAGAGAAGAGGATTTGTGCCACGCGGTTGTGGAAGAGCCAGCGCAGGAACTTAAACTTGGGATCGGGATCTCCAAGGCCATCGCCATGTGCGAGAAAGAACACCTTGTCGCCCAGCTCCACCGTAAGGGGACGGCGGTGCATGACGACGCCACACTCCTTCTCCAGATAATCATACGCCCAGATGTCGTGGTTGCCGGTAAAGAAATGCACTTCGACGCCCAGGTCGGTCAGTTCGCTCACTTTCCCCAGGAAACGCGTGAAGCCTTTGGGTACGACCAGTTTGTACTCATACCAGAAGTCAAACATATCGCCCAGCATATAGACGGCACCGGCCTTTTCCTTGATGCTGTCAAGGAAACGGACCAGACGTCGCTCTTGGGTGCGACTGTGCTTGACGGCACGGCTGCCTAAATGAGCATCAGAGATAAAATAGATCGGCTTCATAATGAAGAGTGAAGAGTGAAGAATGAAGAGTGAAGAATCGGTTAGAGTGAAGAATGAAGAGTGAAGAATCAGGAAGAGTGAAGAGGGAAGAATGAAGAGGGAAGAATCGGTTAGAGTGAAGAGGGAAGAGGGAAGAGGGAAGAATGAAGAGGGAAGGGTTATTATTGAGGATTATTACGTTTTGCGGTCTTGATGGATGCTGTTAATAGGGATATGAATTCATCACAATCCGTATTTAAACTCTGGAACGCTACATCAGACATACAATCGGAGGCATTTAATATTTCAAGCCAACCTTGTGTCTCATTTGCTTCTTTCAATGCTATAGAAAGCTTTGAGATGAAATCTGCAGCACTTTGGGCGAATTCTGATTCACGCACATTTGCGTGAATTGAGGTCCCAGAACGAAGTATCTGCTGATACAAAGATGCGATACGCCAATCATCGTTCAAACTCTTAACCATCTTAACTATTCGCACTGCAAAAGCTTTGCTTTTAATGTGCAAAGGTGATTCATCACGTTGTTTAGCATTAAAGCTCATATTCGGTTAAATCTATATTATGATCTTTCTTTTACAATAGTTATAGAGTGAAACACACTGCGCCAGCCGATTCTTCACTCATGCCTTCAGGCAGTTTTAAATTGAAGAGCCAAACACTGCGCCAGCCGATTCTTCACTCTTCACTCTTCACTCTTCATCATGAAGCCGATTTACTTTCTTTCTGATGCCCATTTGGGCAGTCGTGCCATCCAACATCCGCGCACCCATGAGCGGCGCTTGGTTCGTTTCCTTGATAGCATCAAGAACAAGGCGGGGGCTGTATATTTATTAGGTGATACCTTCGACTTTTGGTACGAGTACAAACTTGTCGTACCCAAAGGCTATACACGTTTCTTGGGTAAGATAAGCGAACTCACCGACCTGGGCGTCGAGGTGCATTTCTTCACTGGCAACCACGACATCTGGGCCTTCGACTATCTCGAGAAGGAATGTGGGTGCATCATGCATCGCCACCCACAGACGGTGGAACTGGGCGACAAAATCTTCTTCCTCGCTCATGGCGACGGACTTGGCGACCCTGACCCTAAGTTCAAGTTCCTGAGCTGGCTATTCCACAACCGCGTGGCACAAATCCTCTTCTCGGCCATCCATCCCCGTTGGTCGCAGGAGCTGGGCCTCTCGTGGGCCAAGCACAGTCGTTTGAAGCACGAGGCTGAGGACCCACCTCGTTACTTAGGTGAGGAGCAGGAATTCCTCGTCCTCTTTGCCAAGGACTATCTCAAGGCGCACCCCAACGTCAACTACTTCCTC
>JAILCU010000136.1 GCA_024690405.1 Bacteroidales bacterium | reverse complement strand
CCCGACGATGGCGGGTCAGACGGAGCGTCTGCCGGTGGTGCTGGCGATGTTCCATACCTGTTTCAATGTCGCCAATACGACCGTCCTCATCGGCTTCGTGCCACAGTTGGAGCGCGTGGTACGATGGATCTTGCCTGACCGTAAACAGACGGAGGAGGAGTCCTTCCAGTTGCAATACATCAAGGCCAACATCATCCAGACGCCTGAAATCGCCGTACTTGAGGCCCAGAACGAAACGGCGCATTTCTCCAGCGACGTGTGCAAGATGTTCGGCAAGGTCAGGGAATTGTTTACGGAGGACGACAGCAAACGTTTCGATGAGCGTTTTGCCGACATCGAGAAGGCCGAGGACAACTCGGACAAGATGGAACTGGGCATTGCGCGCTTTCTGGAGCAACTGAGCGACGACCACCTCAGCGACGTCACCAAGACGAAGACGCGTCAGTTGTTGCGCGAGATTGGAGAACTGGAGTCCATAGGCGACGCTTGCTATAATCTCTCTCGGACGATGAACCGCATGCAACTCTCGGGCAAGACCCTCGACGAAGAGCAGACGGCACAACTCCTGCAGATGATGGCGCTCTGCGATGAGGCGTTGCAGCAGATGGACACCACCATGCACGGTCACCGCGACCAGCATGATATCCAGCAGACTTACCGCATCGAAAACGCTATCAACCAGAAGCGCGACCAGTTGAAGGCCGGAAACCTGCAAGCCGTCAACGACCAGCGCTACGACTATGCCACCGGATCAATATACGCGGACCTTGTATCCGAAATGGAGAAACTCGGTGACTATGTCGTGAACGTGGTCGAAGCGCGGTTCGGGGTTTGAAGGGCGGGCATTGCCCACCCTTTGGGTGCGCCGTCAGGCAGAAGTGATATTCTCAATCTGGTCAATAATCTCCTGTGCCCGCCGTTGCTGGCGGAAGTATATGATGGTACCGAGCGTACCGCCGATGATGAGGCCAGAAGCACAGCCGTAGAGGAAGCCTTGGAGATTGCCGCTGGAAAGATCACCGGAATTTATCACCTGCATGATGAGCGTGGCCAGCCAAAAGATGAGGAAGGGGATGGAGAACCATAGCCATCGGGCATTCATCTGCTTCATGCGAGCGACCAGGCGGCCTGTCTCTAAAAGCTGATTACGTGAAATTGATTTTTCGCTGATGCCGTTCATATAATAGAAGTCGTAGATGGCAGCGATGGCGAAAAAGGCCATGCTCAGCAGGCAGAACCACATTTCAGTGTGCAAGAGCCAGTAGAGCATGGCGGGCACGTAGAGCATGGCAAGGAAAATGAAGAACATTTTGCCCCACTTCTGGATGCGCACGCTGCGCAATTTCGATTGCAGGGATTCGCGGATGAGTTGGTCGTTCACAATTTCTTGCTGCTCCAGTTTCTGCTTGAGCATCGCCATCTGCTGACGCATATCTTCGAGTTGAGGGTCGTCGAACCGGTTTTCAAAATCGTTGTTCATAATGGGTGAAAATAATTAATCGTTAGACATTTTTTTGAGTTGCTCCCGAATCCTGAACAGACGCACGCTGACGTTCTTTGTGGAGATACCTACAATCTGCCCGATCTCCTCGTAGGGTAGGTTCTCGAGCCATAGCAGGACAATGGCGCGGTCGAAGGGCTGCAGGCGTGAGATGCGGGCGTGGAGCATGTCCACTTGCCGCGTGTCTTCGTCGCGGTCTTCGAAGAGGTTGATGTCCATGTTCAGCCGAATGGTGGCGGAGCGCCGCTTCTTGCGGTCGAGCGAGATGCAGGTGTTGAGTGCGACACGGTAAATCCACGTCTTGATATCGCTGCGATGCTCGAAATTCTCAAAACCCTTCCAGAGATTCAGGAGTACTTCCTGGAAGAGGTCGTTGACCTCGTCGGCATCTTGCGAGAACATGTAACAGACCGTGTAAATGGTACTCTTGTGCTTGGCAACGGTGCGCGCAAACTGTTGTTCTAATGCATTCATTGTTGTTCTGTTCAAGTGATTTTTGCCCATTAGACGTAGCAAAGGTATAAAAAACTACACGAACAAGAAAAAAAAGTATGTTTCTCAGCGAATCTGACTATCTTTCCTCCAAAAAACATATAAGGATGGCTTCCTTGTTCCTACCCTTGCACTGCCCTTGCTCCGCCGTGTTTTTCTGTGAATGAGGTGCCGCTTATAATCCGTGAATCTTGTCCTTATTTTTACGTGCGAAATCTTTCCACGATTTAGCACCGCCCGCTGTGGTCGGACGTGAACTCTCGATGAAATGACAATAGGCAGCCGCCAGACCATCGGTCGCGTCGAGCCAGGGCAGCATGGCGTCCTCGGGGATCTTCATCATCTGCTTGAGCATGTAAGCCACTTGTTCCTTCGAGGCAGAACCGTTGCCCGTGATGGCCATCTTGATCTGCATAGGTGCGTACTCGTGGATCGGTACCTGACGGTGAATGGCTGCAGCCATGGCCACGCCCTGGGCACGTCCGAGTTTGAGCATGGATTGGACGTTTTTTCCGAAGAAGGGAGCCTCGATGGCCATTTCGTCGGGCAGATAACTCTCGATGATGCCCGTGATGCGTTCGAAGATACGCCCTAACTTCAGGTAGTGGTCGGCGTACTTACGCAAGTCGATGACCCCCATGGTCACCATCTCCGCTTTGCGACCACAGACCTTGATGACGCCGTAACCCATGATGGTCGTACCGGGGTCTATACCTAATATAATACGTTCAGTTTCCAAAAGAGGATTCAAAAAATGAAAGACGGTTGAGAGATTAAGTGGATGAGAGTCGGGAATTTTCACTATTCCACGACTTCCATCATCGTTGAAAAACCGATGACGCGGTTGTCGAAGGTTTTGAGGAGCTCTTCGCCGAGCTGCTTGCCTTGCTTGACAAACCAATAGTGGAGTCGGGCTGTGCTCTCCACTTCAAACTGTACGGCAAAGCACTCCGTGTCCTCGTCCTTGTGGGAGAGGATGCGGGCGAGGCGGCCGTTGTGCATGTGCCCGAATTCGCTGACGCGTGGAAACATCACTTCGTGGACCCAGATGACGAAGTCGCGGGCATCGGCCAGGGGCATCTGATAGGTGGTATTATAGATAATCATGGCGCAAAAGTAGGCATTTCTCAGAAGAATAATGCCTTTTTCACTCTTTTTTTGATTTCTGATACCTAATGTTTCATAAAAAAGGGCTATTTTTGCACCGAAAACGAAATGAAACACAGAACAGGGTGCCATTTGGTGTCCTTAAAAAGCGGTTTCAGGAACGGACGTTCGGCGACGGGTTGCCCTTCGCTACGCCCCTCACAAAGACTTGAAGTTTTATCCAACAGAAATATTAAAGAAAATGAAAAAGATTCTTTTTTTTGCTTTGCTCCTCGCAGGAGGAATGGGGTGTGCACAGGCACAGAACCCTGAGAAGAAGGCTACGGTAAATACCGTGGCAAACGGCGCTAAGGCTGAGAAGGCCGCAGAAATCAAGTTTGAGTCGATGACGCACGACTACGGCACCATCAAAGCGGATGAACCGGCGAAGTGCGTGTTTGTCTTCACCAACACGGGTGACGCCCCCCTGGTGATCCATCAGGCGATAGCCACGTGCGGTTGCACGGTGCCGACTTACTCTAAGGATCCCGTGAAGCCGGGCGAGAAGGGCCAGATCGAGGTGAACTACACGGGACGTGCCGGCAGCGGCCGCTTCATGAAAGGCATCACGGTGCGCTCGAATGCCAAGACGAATCCTGCAATTCGTCTGACGGTGCAGGGCGAAGTCGGCAATTAAGGCTCGCCCCCGTGCTCCATCAGCTTACGGTCTGGACAACAAACTTCACACACACTCACAGAAAAATTCCATCATCATGAAACGTTCACTGCTCCTCATCTGCATGTTGGCGCTCGTTGTCTGCAGCGCAACGGCGAAAACCAAGAAACAACCCGCCAACCCGCTGGGCGACGGACAAAGCGACCGCGCCTATTGGGCCGAACTGGCATACACGATGGCCGCTCCCGTGCTGGAGAATATGGCCAACGGCACGCTCCAGCAGAACATGAAGCTGGAACTCTCGCCGACATGGGACAACCGCGACAAGAAGGTGGCTTACATGGAGTGCTTCGGACGCCTGATGGCAGGCATCGCACCCTGGCTGACGCTGCCTGACGATGACACGCCGGAGGGACAGAAACGGCGCCAGCTGCGCGAATGGGCGCTGAAGGCCTACAAGAATGCCGTTGACCCCGAGAGTCCCGACTACCTGGGATGGCGGAGCGGCGGACAGACCCTCGTGGACGCCGCCTATGTCGTGGAGAGCCTCTTCCGCGGTTACAAGGCATTGTGGGAACCTCTTGACTCGCTCACTAAGGCGCGCTATATTAAGGAGTTGCAAGGCCTGCGTCGCTACGACCCGCCCTACACCAACTGGCTGCTGTTCTGTGGTATGGAAGAAAGCTTCCTGATGTACGCGGGCGGACAGTATGATGCTTTCCGCATCAAGATGGCGATGAGCAAGGTGGAAGAATGGTACGTCGGCGACGGCCTCTATAGCGACGGCCCCTCGTTTGCCTTCGACTACTACAATGCCTACGTGATCCAGCCGATGTATGTGGAGTGCTTGCAGATGATTGCTGCGAAGCAGCCCAACAACACCTATCTTATCCGTTCGCACGGCGACAAGCGCAACGGTGCACGGAACCGCCTCGAGGTCGTCACGCAGAGAATGCAGAAATACGGCGTCATCCTCGAACGTTTTATCTCGCCCGAAGGAACCTTCCCCGTCGTAGGCCGCAGCATCCCTTATCGTCTGGCTGTTCTGCAGCCTTTGGCAATGCTTGCTTGGCAGAAGACGCTGCCCAAGGAACTCTCCAATGGACAGGTGCGTGCAGGCATCACCGCGGTGATGAAGCGCATGTTCGAAGGTAAGGGCAAGACCAATTTCACCGAGGACGGCTACCTGACCATCGGTTTCGTGGGCTCGCATCCCAATGTTGCGGACTGGTACACCAACAACGGCTCGCTGTACATGACGTCACTGGCTTTTATGCCTTTGGGCTTGCCGGCTGACGATCCATTCTGGACCGATGCGCCCGAGAAGTGGACCTCGAAGAAGGCGTGGGAAGGCGATGACTTCCCCAAGGACCACAAGTGGAACATCAACCGCGAGATTCTCTATTGGGAATAACGCGGGCAGGAAAGACAACAACCGAGCAGGAAAGACAACAACACCCCTCACCGAAAAGATTAAATGATACGTATAGCCGTACAATCCAAGGGCCGTCTGTATGAAGACACGATGGCCCTGCTCGCCGAAGCGGGCATCAAGATACCTTCCAGCAAGCGTACGCTGCTGGTGCAGTCGCCTAATTTTCCCATAGAAGTGCTCTATCTGCGCGACGATGATATCCCTCAATCGGTGGCTACCGGCGTAGCCGACTTAGGCATCGTGGGCGAGAATGAATTCGTGGAGCGCGGCGAGGAGGCGGACGTTGTACGTCGCCTGGGCTTCAGCAAATGCCGTCTCTCGCTGGCCATCCCCAAAGGCTTTGACTACCCTGGCGTGGAGTGGTTCGAGGGTAAGAAGATAGCGACGAGCTATCCCGGCATCCTCGGCACCTTCCTCAAGGAGAAAGGCGTAAGGAGCGAGATCCACGTCATCACGGGATCGGTGGAGATCAGTCCGGGCATCGGACTGGCCGATGGCATCTTTGACATCGTGAGCAGCGGCGGAACCCTTGTGAGCAACAACCTGCGCGAGGTGGAGGTGGTGATGAAGAGCGAGGCGCTGCTGATTGCCAACAAGGCACTGACCGACGAGAAACGCGCCATCCTCGACGACCTGCTCTTCCGCATCGAGGCGGTGAAGGCCGCGGAGGACAAGAAATACGTGCTGATGAACGTGCCCAGCGAGCGCCTTGAGGAGATTATCGCCGTGCTGCCGGGTGCCAAGAGTCCGACGGTGATGCCACTGGCGACGCCGGGCTGGAACAGCGTGCATACCGTCATCGACGAGAAACGCTTCTGGGAAGTGATTTCGCAGTTGAAGGCGCTTGGCGCCCAAGGCATCCTCGTAATCCCCATCGAGAAGATGATCCTGTAAGGGGGATGACGATGAAGGAAGAAGAATATCCTCTTTTTATCCATTGACCATTCATGAAGATTTACAGATATCCCACCGAAGAACAGTTGCGTGAGATCATTACCCGTCCGACCAAGGATGCGCAAGACCTCACGGCCACCGTTTCGGCGGTGCTCCAGCGCGTGAAGACCGGCGGCGACCGTGCTGTGATGGACTACGAGCGCCAGTTTGACAAGGCAGAACTCAACGCCTTGGCCGTCAGTGAGGCCGAATTTGCTGCTGCCGAGGCCGCCGTGAGTCGACCACTAAAAGAAGCTATCGCCCTTGCCCACCGTAATATTGCCCGTTTCCACGAGGCGCAGCGCTATGCCGGCATTGAAGTGGAGACGGCCCCCGGTGTGCGCTGCTGGCAGCGTAGCGTGGCGATAGAGAAAGTGGGGCTTTACATCCCCGGTGGCACGGCACCGCTGTTTTCTACGGTGCTGATGCTGGCTACACCGGCACGTCTGGCTGGCTGCCGTGAGATCGTGCTGTGCACGCCACCCCGCACGGACGGCAGCGTGCATCCTGCCATCCTCGTGGCGGCGCGCACGGCCGGCGTTTCAAAGGTCTTCAAGGCCGGCGGCGTACAAGCCATCGGCGCGATGGCCTACGGCACGGAAAGTGTGCCCAAGGTCTCGAAGATCTTCGGTCCCGGCAACCAGTATGTGCAGGCTGCCAAGCAGCTGGTGTCGCTCTCCGACGTGGCCATCGACATGCCTGCGGGTCCGAGCGAGGTGGAAGTCATTGCCGACGCTACGGCCAATCCTGTCTTCGTAGCCGCAGACCTTCTCTCGCAGGCCGAGCATGGCGTGGATTCCCAAGTGTTGCTTGTCACCACTTCCGAACCGCTCCTTGCTGCCGTGGAGGC
>JAILCU010000069.1 GCA_024690405.1 Bacteroidales bacterium | reverse complement strand
GATGGCCTCCTTTGTTCGATGACGTCATGCGTACTGGCATTGTCGTGTAATTAAATAAAAAGCTTTCACATTAAACCATTATTGCCTATGACATAAGCAATCACTCACATTAGACATAAGGATGACGCATCCGCTTTGATTCTTGTTCTTGAAATTCGCCAAATTAAAAGAACCCACAAGAGTAAAAGCTTGGATGCTCACGCCAGACGGCGTGGGCTTTTACTCGGATATAGTGGGTAAGGTGTTTGGCGATACCTCAAGAACGTAGACGAAGTAATGAGTCCACGTTTTCTTTTTGTCTGTAACCAAACGAAATAATCATTCAACCTATTTTCTCACAAAAAAAACTAAAATCTCATGAAACGAATTCTTTTATTACGAACAGTGCTAGTGCTGTTAGCTTGGCTATGCGGAATAGGCAATATTCAGGCTCAGGAGGCCTATGCAAGAATTAGTGGTACAGACGGTGAAGTTGTATTGACTATTTTTTATGATAATCTAAAGGAAGTTAGAACTGGTGCCATCGAAGTAGACCCATCAAATCTAAGACCGTCTCTTTCTGCGTATGAATTGCGTCAAGTAACTATCGTTGCCATTGATGCTTCTGTTGCAGATTATCCTTTGGCAAACACAACCGGGTTGTTTGAAGGATTTACAAAGCTTACTCATATTGTGGGCCTTTCCAATCTGAATATGGAGAATGTGACGGATGTATCAAGAATGTTTAGGAACTGTGCTTCTTTAAAAGTGATTGATCTATGTGGTTGCAAGATTGGCTCCATCGACTCAGGTTATATTAATGCCGCTTATATGTTTGCGGGCTGTTCCTCGTTGAAAACAATATACAAAGATGGTTCCGAGCAATTCTTTGGTCTTTCTACTAGTATGTTTGATGGATGTGTCAATCTTGTAGGTTATTATGGACTTGACTGGGAGACGTCTTATCCGGATCAAACTTACCTTGACTTTTTTTTTACTAGTAGAAATGACTATTGGAATTATTATACTACTATAGATAGTGAACAGGATGCTATCAGCTATTATTTCACTGATGTAAATATCCCCAAGCCGAATACATTTGCATCAACGAAGATGGTCACTTCTATCAATTGGAATGGTAAGGGAATAAATGATTTAACAGGAATTATCGGCTGGTATCCTATTTTATATCAATTCTCATGTTCAAATAACAATATTCATGCTTTAGACCTAACTTATATTAACGTTAATCGTAACACAGGTGAAGTCTTGAGTCCTGCTTTGAATTACTGTTCCGTGAGTGATAATGCGTTATCTGCCATCAATGTTTCAAAATGCACGAACTTGAAAGGCCTTGCGTGTTCTAATAACCATCTCACCAGCTTAAATGTTTCACAGAATAAAGCACTGACTTCTTTAAGTTGTGACAATAACGAACTTGTGTCATTAGATGTATCACAAAATGGAGATTTAGAGATGCTTAGCTGTGCTCGTAACTTCTATTTGTTTTCTATAGATGTTTCAGCCAATAGTCAGCTAATGTCGTTGTATTGCGAGTACATTAACACGGCATCATTAGATGTGTCTCATAATACAGAATTAGAGAATTTGCATTGCTCACATAACCATATTGATGTACTCGATTTATCTAAAAATACAAAACTATCAAGCTTCGATTGTGCTGATAACAAGCTCACCTCATTGGACTTATCTCACAATACAGAATTAAAATATTTGTATTGTTATAGTAATCAGCTCACTTCACTGGACTTATCTAAAAACGCTAAATTAAATTACTTAGCTTGCAATGGCAATCAGCTCACTTCACTTCTTGTATCTGACAATTCAGTATTGAAGTCACTGTACTGCTATGATAATCAGATTCAAGGCGAAGCAATGGATGCTTTGATTGGCAGTTTGCCTGTCGTTGAGTCAGGGTCTTTCTATGTTTTCCATGAAGGTAGTGAAGAAGAAGGTAATGTATGCACAAAGAAGCAAGTAGAGGCAGCTAACCAGAAAGGATGGAAAGTATATAAGAAAACAAGTGGTGGTTATGAATTATACGCAGGTGAGGATGATGTACTTCAAGTTGAAAACATTGAGTTCGCAGATGCCAAGGTGAAGGCTATTTGTATTGAAAATTGGGATAAAAATAACGATGGAGAACTATCGAAGGCGGAAGCTGCGGCAGTGACAGACTTGAAGAGTGCTTTTGTTAATAAAACAGACATTAGGTCATTCGAGGAATTCAAGTATTTTACTGGATATAAAGGAGAAGCATATCGGTCTGCCTTCAACGGTTGTACAAACCTAACTAGAATAACACTTCCTGAGAGTATGGAAATTATTCCGATGGAAGCCTTCGCAGAATGTTCTTCTTTGTCACAGATAGAAATACCTGCAAACGTAAAGGAAATATATGGTGGCGCATTCACAAACTGCGCATCCTTAACGTCTATTTCCCTACCGTTAGGATTAAAGGAAATAGATATCAGTTTATTCTTTGGTTGCTCAAAGTTAACAACAATAAATATTCCTAATTCTGTAGAAGTAATTAAACTAAGAGCATTTAGTCATTGTGATGGTTTGCAAACATTTGAAATACCAGAAGGCGTTCAAAAATTAGACCAATGTATATTTGAAAATTGCACAAACCTAAAAGCTATAACTATCCCCAAAAGCGTTACTTCAATAGCTAACAATGTCGTTCACGGATGTCAGGTTTTAACTTCTGTCACGTCTCTTATCGAGAATCCATTTGAAATAGAAGAAGGGACATTTTATACGGATTGGGGCACCCCTCCTACAGCAACTTTATACGTACCCGTCGGCACCAAGACCAAGTACCAAGCCACTACAGGTTGGAACCAATTTGCCAAGATCCGTGAGATAGGCGAAGATGACGACCTTGCCGTTGGCGACCTCTTCACGGAGCAGACCATTGAGGGCGTGACGATGACGTTCATGGTGACGAGCCTCGACCCGATGGAATGTCAGGTGGGTGACGGCACTCAGGCTTGTATCGACAAGGCGACGACGGGCGATGTGACGGTTCCCGCCATGCCGCGCGGCTTCGTGACACGCCGCCTGGGCGACTACGGCTTTGCCGGCTGCTCGAAGGTGGAGCACTTCTGGATGAACGACAGCATATGGTACATCGGCGCACATGCCTTCGACGGCTGCCTCACGGCGAGAAGCGTGGATCTGCCGAGATATGTAAGGGAGGTCGCCCACGACTTCGTTGACCATGAGATGGAGATTCATGTTCCGGCTACGGCGTCCCAGTCCGTCATCGAAGCCGTGGCACAGGCTTGCGAGCGCACAGGCTCTACCGTTTCCGTCAGCAAACCGGAGGAGGCTGCACTTGAGCGCGTCTTCATCTGGCGTCAGGTCAGAGGCATAGATGAACACGCTTTCGGCAATATGCCGTCGGTCAAGGAGATGGTCGTAGATGCAGAGAATCCCTACTTCGACTCGCGCGGCAACTGCCATGCCATCCTTCGCACGGAGGACAACACGCTGCTCTTCGGCTGCCAGAACACCTTCATCCCCGAGACAGTGACGGCCATCGCCGCCTATGCCTTTGAGGGACACAACAAGCTGAAGGGCATCACCATCCCTGCCGCTGTCAAGAGCATCGGCGAGGCAGCCTTCATCCATTGTGACAAGATGACTCTGGTAAAGTCGCTCATTGTACACCCCTTCGCCATCGCAGACAACACCTTTGACGATGCTGTCTATCAGACGGCCAAACTCCTCGTCCCCTTCGGCACAAAAGAACTATATGCCTCCACCGATGGATGGAAGAACTTCTTCAACATCGAAGAGATGGAGATGAAGGAACTGGCACAAGGCGGCACCATCGTCAACGGTGGAAATGGTGGTAGTATCGATGAGGGAACAGCCCTCGACGGCAACGTCATCGGCGATGTCTATTACAACATTGGTAGCGAAAACGGAGGCTATAACGCCAACGAAGGATGTATCACCGTGACAAAGCCGACGGCAGATGAGCAGGTCGATGCACTCGAAGGTCAGGACATCTTTGGCGAAGACATGAAGAATAATTTCACGGGCATCGTGTTTAAGGTACCTGCAGGCAAAGGAACCATCAGGGTAACAGCCAAGACAACGGGTAGTATGGTCCTGAAGGTAAAGATCGGCAATGCCGCACCGATGGAGATAGAACTGGAGGGTAAGCTCAAGGCTACATTCCCTTACGAAGTCGCTACCCCTTCATACGTCTATATCTATGCTGGACAGACGGCTGCAGGTGTAAAGGCTCAATCTGGAGCTGTCGCTGATGGACTTGGCGAATTGAAGATATACGACATCGAACTAAGCACAGGCGAGGATGGCATCGATGAAATGACGAACGACGGATTAAGAATGACAGATACAATCTATTCTATCTCCGGCCAGCGCCTGTCGAAGCCACAGCGTGGTGTGAACATCATCAATGGCAAGAAAGTGCTAATAAAATGATGATGGGCAAACCTTGACGAAAAACAAAAAGTTTTGCGAAACAGACTACAGACTACATCGCCCTCTGTCCCGACGTGGATGGAGGGCGATACGGTTTTTGAGACATAAAATAGAAAAAAGGAGTGTGAAAGCTTGGTGAATCAGAAAAAAGCAGTACCTTTGCAATGTCAATGAGGTTGCTGTTATGGAAAAGACACAAATTCTCAATAAGATCAAGCAGGTAGCATCTCAGGTGCTACCCAAGGGCAGTTCGCTCTATCTCTATGGTTCTCGCGCCCGTGGTGAGGATCATGAAAATTCAGATTGGGATCTGCTCTTGTTGTTGGATAAGGCTGAGGTCGGCAAAGATGATTTCACCAAATATTCTTATCCTATCATGATTGCAGGTTTCGATTTATGGCAGTTGTTCAGTATCCAGACTTACACGAAGAGCCAATGGCAGAATGGGCCTCATTCGATGTATTATTATAATGTAGAAGAAGATAAACAATTATTGTATGAATCTTAAGGAAGAAGAGAGGCAGATTGTGCTCAAATGATGATGGGCAAACCTTGACGAAAAACAAAAAGTTTTTGCGAAACAGATAACAGACTACATCGCCCTCTGTCCCGACATGGATGGAGGGCGATGCGGTTTTATATACTGCCCATAATGCAAGCCAAGCACAAAGAATGGGTGTAATTTTAGAGGAATGGTGGGGATAAAAAGAACATTTGGAAGTCCTCATTAGATTTTTTATGCTCAAAATTTGGTAGGTCTGACATATTCCTATATCTTTGCAGCGAAATAAAACTAACTGAATCAATTATGAGATTAGGAGATTACGTACTTATATCACCCGAAATAACCCACAAATCTGATTGGATAGAGGGGCGTATCATCGAAGTGGAAGATAATCCGTTCGTTGGAATAGTGATCTCCGCTGAGACAGCAGACCGTGACATCTTCTTTGGCAAAGATTGCTATTTCCGCAAAGCTTCCTGACATTATGTTTGCCATCAGTTTCGATATGGTCATCAGAGACTTGGAGCAAAACTATGGGACTCCATAGTACAGGGCTTACTATGAGATTAAGAAAGTCCTGGAGAAACATGAGTTTTATTGGTTCCAAGGAAGTACCTATATGATAGAATACAATGATTTAGGCAAGGTCTTAGGTGCTATCTTAGCACTAAAATCCATTGACTGGTTCCGAAAATCTGTGCGTGACATCAGAGGGTATCGAGTTGAAGATTGGTCTGATTTCACGCCACTATTCAAATAGCATTCTTCTGTTCATGTGAAAAGAAACACATTATACTGACTATTGGATCTCGCAAAAAACAAAAAGTTTTGCGAAACAGACTACACTCTACATCGCCCTCTGTCCCGAAGCGGATGGAGGGCGATGCGGTTTTATTAAGGGCTTATTTCGCGCGAGAGATTAACAAAAAATGCCTTCACATCTTCACAGGCGGTCGTTTCTTGAGGCTTTTTTGTTGCCCTATTCAAGTTCCTGAAAGCCTCCCGAAACTTTTTTTCACTTTTCACTCTTTCATTCTTCACTTCCCTGCCGCCCTTTCGGCGACGTAGTCTGTAGTCTATTTGTGTTAAAAAATATTTTTCTTGTGTCTGCTACGATTACATTTATTAACTTTGCAGTCAAATTGTGCATCATCCGTAAATCGTTTAATAATTTATTCTTTTATGACACAAGCAATTCAAAAGACGCTCCGTGATAGTGCAGCTATGCGCTGGACAGCGTTGCTGCTACTGGCTTTGGCTATGTTTTGCAGCTACATTTTTATGGATATTCTCTCCCCTATCAAAGACCTCATGCAGGAGACTCGGGGTTGGGATTCCACGGCATTTGGCACGATGCAAGGCTCCGAGGTGTTCCTCAACGTGTTTGCTTTCTTTCTCATCTTCGCCGGTATTATTCTTGATAAGATGGGGGTGCGCTTCACAGCCATCCTTTCAACGGCTGTGATGCTGGTAGGTGCCGTAATCAAATGGTATGCGGTGAGCGACGCGTTCATCGGCAGCAGTCTGGAAACTTGGTTCACGAACAATCTCAACTACATCCCCGTGTTCGATGAGCTGGGAGTCTCGCCTTTCTACGAAGGCATGCCGGCATCGGCTAAATTTGCAGCTTGCGGCTTTATGATCTTCGGATGTGGTTGTGAAATGGCAGGAATCACCGTGTCTCGCGGAATCGTGAAATGGTTCAAGGGCCGCGAGATGGCATTAGCCATGGGCTCTGAGATGGCTCTGGCTCGTTTGGGCGTAGCCACCGTCATGATCTTCTCACCTTACTTTGCACGTCTGGGCGGCGTGGTGAGCGTGAGCCGTTCTGTAGCTTTCGGTGTGGTGCTGATGTGCATCGCCCTCATCATGACCATCGTTTATTTCTTCATGGACAAGAGACTCGACGAGCAGACGGGCGAGGCCGAGGAGAAGGACGACCCCTTCAAGATCAGCGATATCGGTCAGATTCTCACGTCCAGCGGCTTCTGGCTCGTGGCTTTGCTTTGCGTGCTCTACTACTCTGCCATCTTCCCCTTCCAGAAATATGCCGTGAATATGCTGCAGTGCAACCTCACGCTGACCGAACCCGCCGCTGATTCGTTCTGGGCCAGTTCTAACGTCACCATCGTGCAATATATTATCATGCTGCTGGTGGCTGCCACGGGTTTTGCAAGCAACTTCCAGAAGAAGGCTGCAGCCAAGTATGGCTTGCTGGGCGTGTCCATCGTGGCACTAGTGACTTATTGTTATATGGGTTTCATGCGCCAGTCGGCTGAGAGCATCTTCGCAGTCTTCCCCTTGCTGGCCGTGCTGATTACGCCTATCTTAGGCTCATACGTCGACCACAAAGGCAAAGCTGCCTCGATGCTCATCCTGGGCTCGCTGCTGCTGATTGCCTGCCACCTGACCTTCGCCTTCGTGTTGCCTGCCGTGAAGGGTAATGCCGTAGGCGGCATCGTCATCGCCTACCTCACCATTCTCGTGCTGGGTTCGTCGTTCTCCCTGGTGCCTGCCTCGCTGTGGCCCAGTGTGCCCAAGTTGGTGGATGCCAAGGTGATAGGTTCGGCTTATGCGCTCATCTTCTGGATTCAGAACATCGGTTTGTGGCTGTTCCCCCTGCTCATCGGAAAGGTGCTGGACAAGACCAACCCTGGCGTGACGGACCCCACTCAGTTCAACTATACTGCACCACTGGTTATGCTGGCCAGCCTTGGCGTTGCCGCCCTGGTGCTTGGTCTCGTACTGAAAGTAGTGGACAAGAAAAAGGGACTGGGATTAGAAGAACCCAACATCAAGGAAGATTAATCAAGGAAGATTAATCATACAAGGACAAAGAGAACCTCAAGGCAATCATAGAGAAAGAGAAGAGCGCTAACGGCACTCTTCTCTTTCTCTATAAAATGACCTATAATAGAACAATATCAATAACAAAACGTGTTAAAAAAACACTTTTTAGTTTCTCATCAATAAAATATCCCCAAAAACTGATGCTGAAAGAAAAAAACATTGTACCTTTGTAGCGCAGACTATGCGGTCTGTGTCATTTACTTCCGTCAACTAACACAAAATTGATAATGAAAAGAACTGCACTCTTTGCGACTTGTTTGTTTTTCCTGACCACTTTCTCCAGTGCACAGACTTGGGTGGACGTAACCGAAGATTTTGTCGTGAACCCCAATTTTGATAGCAGCATCGATGGCTGGACTGACACCTTCGAAGGCGCATCGCAGAACCATGGCTACCAAAGCAGCCAGTACTACAACTATTACGATGATATCACTATCCAACATTTCGCCGAGGCTTGGCAGCCCAAGAATGACTGGTGGACCGGCGGCAAGTTAGGAGACGGCAGCATCTACCAAACCATCGATAATGTGCCAACAGGCAAATATCGACTGGAAGCGGATGCTATTGGCGTAGACCAAAATGGAAGAAATAACCCCGTAACAGGTGTTCTCCTGTTCATGTCTTATGACAGAGACGAAGCGACGACAGAAATTGCTACAGCCGATAATACGCCCGAACATTTCAGTGTGGAGTTTCAGCATACGGGCAAGTCACTGACCATCGGCGTGCGCACTGAATCCACCACTGCCAACTGGGTTGCCTTTGACAACGTCAAACTCTACTGGAGTGGCACAGAGGTAAAGCCCACTGCCATCAAACTCAACCAGACATCTGCTACAGTCACACAGGGCGAGACGTTGCAACTGACCACGACATTCACGCCATCAAACACTACGTTCAAGAGTGTCGCCTGGACAAGCAGCAACGAGGCTGTTGCGACCGTTGACGCAAACGGACTCGTGACAACCCACAAACCCGGAATCGCGACCATCACGGCGACAGCCGCTAAATACGAAGATGTCTCGGCACGGTGCATCGTCACCGTGGAATCTAACGAGGTGGCTCCCGAGGCTGTCATTATCAACGAGGTACAGCAGGCTAACATCGATATGTTTATCGACCCGTCTTTCAACTATGGCGGATGGATTGAGTTGTACAACAGCACCGACGAGAATGTAACGCTCGACGGCCTCTACATCTCCGACGACAAGGGTCATAGCATGGCTCTCACCAGTTCCCGCAACGGCACGATTCCCGCAAAAGGTTTCTGCACGCTGTGGTTTGACCACTTCTCGTGGTGGACGCCCAAAACGCTGAACTTCAAGCTCGACACCGACGGCGGTACGATCTCTATCAGCAACGATAAAGGTACGGTTCTCTCTACCTTCACCTACCCGCCGGCCATCGCCCGTACCTCCTATGCCCGACGTACCGACGGCGGCAGCGAGTGGGCTTACACCGACCAGCCCACCCCCGGAGCTACCAACACCAGTTCGGCTTTTGCGGAGACGCGATTAGAAACGCCCCTGATTGACGAACCCGGCGGTATCTACACCAATAGCATCACGGCAACGGTCTCCAATAGACCCTCTGGTGCTACCATTCGCTATACCACTGACGGCAGCACGCCAACGCTCGACAATGGCGAAACAAGCAGCAACGGCCGTTTTGACATTAGCGCGACCACCATTCTAAGAGTACGCTTCTTCCAAGACGGATATCTGGCAAGCCCCGTCACTACCCGTTCCTTTATTTATACCGATAAAGATTATACGCTGCCTGTACTTTCCCTCGTTTCCGACGAGCGGAACCTCAACGGCCAAGACTATGGCATCTTTGTTCGAGGCATCGGCAACGGACGCCCGGGCAACGGACAAAGCGGCAATTGCAACTGGAATATGGATTGGGACCGACCCGCCAATATCGAGTATATCGATCCCTCAGGGACTTCTGTTTTCAACCAGGAGGTGGGCATAGAGTCTTCTGGCGGCTGGAGCCGAGCATGGTATCCTCACTCTTTCAATATCAAAGCCAACAAGTTGTACGAAGGCAACAACCGCATGAACTACCAGTTCTTCAAGGACAAACCTTTTTTACGGCATAAAGGGCTGAAGGTGCGCAACGGTGGCAACGACTACAATAGCGGACGTATCAAGGATGCTGCTATTCAAGAAGTGGTGAGGACCTCCGGTTTGTACATTAACACGCAAAGCTACCAACCCATCCATGTGTTCCACAACGGACGGTATATCGGCTTAGAGAACTTGCGCGAACCCAACAGCAAGAACTACGCTTTTGCCAACTATGGTATCGGTACCGACGATGAGGAGATGGACCAGTGGAAAATGTCGCCTGACAGCAACTTTGTGCAACAGGTCGGAACTAAAGACGTCTTCGACGAGTGGTACTCCCTCGCACTGAATGCCAGCGATGCGCTCTCTTACGAACGCATCAAGCAAATCGTGGATATTGAGGAATACATCAACTATTGTGCTGTTGAATTATACATTGCAGGCACCGACTGGCCCAAGAACAATATCAAATCCTTCCGTGCACGAACCGAGGGTGAGAGCAACAGCCGCTTCCGTTTCGTACTCTTCGACACCGACGGAGCTTTCGCTACAAGCAACGCTTTCACTTGGTTTGAGAGTACTCAATGGTGGACATTCGACCAGCTCTACGGAGAGCAAGTCATTAACAAATATGGCAATCGTATTTACGATGAAATACAGTTCACCACGCTCTTGATGAACATGTGGAAAAACGAGGAGTTCAAGAAGCAGTTCATCGACCAGTTCTGCATCGTCGCCGGAAGCGTATTCGAGCCAACTCGCGCCAGCGAGGTGATTCAGGCGATGATGGACTGCGTTGCGGCTGATGGATTCACCGCCAGCAGTGGCACGAACGTCAAGAATGCACTCAGTAAGTCCCGACAGACCAGCGCGGTCAATAACATGAGGAATTATTTTGGACTGTCATCTCCCATCAACGTCTCCCTCTCCTCCAACCTTGAGGAGTCCGGCTTGCTCATCAACGGTCTGAACGTTCCCACCGGCAAATTCTCCGGTTCTCTCTTTGCTCCCGTTACGGTAACCTCTGCTGCTCCGGCCGGTTATCGTTTTGTGGGATGGCGTTCTAACCTGTCCACCGGGAGCACCAGCCTCTTCGGTTATGGCTCGGAATGGAATTACTACGATCAAGGTTCGCTCGACGGTGAGGACTGGACTGCTGCTGATTATGCCGCATCCTGGGATCGCGGAAATGGGCCCCTCGGCTATTTTGTCACTGATGCAAGCAACAGCCGCGGATACAAGACATTCTTCGAATACGGGGGGGACAACAACAACAAATACCCCACATATTATCTGCGTAAGAACGTGAACCTGAGTCAGGCACCAAAGGCCTCGGAATCAATCACTCTTAACTGGATTGCCGACGATGGTTTCATCGTCTATGTGAACGGTCAGGAAGCCGGGCGCTATCTCATGCCTGATGGAGAAGCTTCTTTCAACACCTTCGCTACCACCTATGCCAATGGCAACCCCGACTCCGGGACAATGGAACTTGACCTTTCACTCTTCCACAAGGGAAGCAATACCATTGCAGTGGAAGTGCATAACAATGCAGCAAATTCTACTGATATTTATTGGGATGCTGAACTCGCTTATGTGATGGAGAATGCCGACAACATCATAGCCACCGACCCCTCGTACTCCATCCCGGCATCAACCTCCAACATCACCCTGACGGCTGTTTACGAGAAACTCAGCGACTCCGACGAGACGGCTTGGGATGCACATCCCGTCAAGATCAACGAGGTGAGCGCCTCCAACGATATATTCGTAAGCGACCTCTTCAAAAAGAGCGACTGGATTGAACTCTATAACACAACAGATGAGGACTACGACATTGCGGGTATGTATATCTCCGACCACCTCGAGGAACCGCAGAAGTGGCAGATTCCCGCCTCTGACGGCACCTTCAACACGGTGATTCCTGCTCACGGACACCTCGTCATCTGGTGCGACAAGACGGAAGGGGTCTCACAGTTACACGCTGATTTCAAGCTCAACAACGAAGACAATAGCCTCGTCCTTCTCACCGCCGCCGATGAGAGTTGGGCTGACACACTTGTCTATTGTGCGCACGACGGCTACCATTCCGTAGGACTCTACCCTGATGGCAGTTCTAAACTCTACCTCATGGAACGTCCGACCATTGATGCCGCCAACATGCTCACCACCCTCGCCACCGAGTGGCAGGAACCAGCGTTTGAACAGCCTATCGATGACGGAGTACGCGATCAGATGGACGATGAACTCCAGCTGGCCTTCAACGGCACCAGCCTGACCCTGAAAGGTGCCGAAACGGCCCGTCTCGATATCTTCAACACGACCGGACAACTCGTACGGACCTCACGCATTCAGGCTGCCTCACCGGTGAGTCTGGCGTCACTCAAACGTGGTATCTATATCGCCAAAGCAACCACCGATGATGAAGAGACCACCCTCAAGTTCAATCTCCAATAATGCATCATACTCCTCATGAAGACACTGCTTTATCTGCACGGATTCGCTGGCAGCGGTGCCAGTGGCACTGCTACAAGCCTGCGCAACGCACTTTATGAATATGGTGTGCAGGTACTGGCTCCCGACATCCCCTTGATGCCCAACGAAGCCATCGCCTTTCTTCGCCAACAGGTCGAGGCGTCTGAGCCCGACCTCATCGTGGCAACCTCCATGGGGGCTATGTATGCTGAGCAGTTGCACGGACACCTGCGCATCCTCGTCAACCCATCGTTCGGTATGGCGCGCCTGCTCACCTTCGGGGGTATGGGCCGCAAACCTTTCCGCAACCCACGACAGGACGGTGCCAAGGATTTCAAGGTTGACAAGGAGATGATCAGCCAGTTCCGCGAACTCGAGAAGCAGTCTTGCCAGGGCATCACCGCCGACGAGCAGAAACTCGTTTACGGACTCTTCGGCACCAACGACAAACGGGTCAACTGCCAACCGCAATTCAAAAAAGCCTACGGCACCGGACATTTCTCTACCTTCGAGGGAGAACATTACCTCAATGATGCCGTTCTCAAGCATGCTGTTCTCCCACTCATCAGAAAGCTCTTAGCAATTTAAAAAATAGCCCCCATGAGCGTTCTCTTTGAGTGTGTTTATTCGTTGAGCGCTGGTCATTTTTGAAAGAGAGAAATTGATGTGGCTCAAAATTTTTATAATAATGCGTTAAATTACGCTAAATGCATGGCTGTTTCATATAAATAATGTATTTTTGCACCGATTTAGATATTTTTGAAACCTTCGACAAGTTGAAGCAGTTGAAATCCTACGCGATTATTGCACTGGTTTGTGCTTGTTTAAGCTCACCGCTTAAGGTTTGGGGGCAGGACGGTATGACTACCGACATCGCCCTCCTTCTGAAAGATGAGGGATTTGAGGATATCAAAATACAAGTAGCCGGAGATACCGTCTTTGCGGCTTTTGAAAACAGAGCCTACAGAGGCACATTCAGAGGCGCGGCTACGGCCATTAAGAAGATAGCGGAAGCACGATCAGACATTCATCAATTCGAGATCTTGCTGAACGACTATAAAATGCCACAGCTCATTGTTCACGCATCCAGGCGAGGAGCAATATGGAACGTGAGAGTGGACAGAGAGATGACAGCTGCTAAGTTACGGCTTCGCGAGGAAACCGCCATAGCGCAGTCTACGGGTAAGATAGATATCACCGTATATCCTATGGTCAGCCTTGTGAATAACAAACTCGACCACCTTTTCGACTATGCCGTGCGGTTAGCACCTGCTGTAGCAACCACGCTTTGGACCGGAGCCAGACTCACCATTCAGCCTGTTTTTCCGATTGCGTATCGCTTGGATAGCTGGGACAGCAAACGATGCATACAAATTGGAAATGCCAATCTCCAGCAGCAGATCATCTCTAATCGCTACGTCTTTGCCTCTGCTGCTGCCGGGTTCTTCTTTCCATCAAGACTCGGTATTCAAGCTCAAGCGGGTATCCATGTCGGACGGAATCTGGACGTCTACGTCAACGGAGGCTACACCTACAAAGCCAACAATGGCCCGCAAACAGGATTCGGTGTCATCAGGGGGTCCAGGAAAATCAACGTGATGCTTCATGCCGACTACTATGAGGCCTACACAAAGTTGCAGTTCGAAATTCAAGCCGGACGTTTCCTTTACGGCGACTATGGCGGAAGATTTGATATCACACGCCATTTCGGAGAATATGCAATCGGCGTTTATGGCATTCTCACTGACGGCGAACACAACGCGGGATTCCACTTCGCCATTCCATTTGGCGGAAAGAGACAAAAGCGAAAAGCATTCCTTAGGCTGAGACTACCTGAGTATTATGCGATGGAATATTCCATGCAGTCCAATTCCAGGTACTGGATCGAAGATATGGGACAGTCATTCGTCACCCAGCCCGACCAGAATCATGCCGCCCACTACTGGGAACCTCGTTTTGTAGAGGATTACGTCTCACGCATCCTTAACAACGATTTCCAGTGAACACTTGACAACGAAAGAAAATATTGTTAAATTTATTAATCTCTTAATTCATTTTTTAAACAATGAAAAAATTTCTCCTCTCTTTCTGCATGCTTGCGGTAGCAAGCGTATGTGTATTCATGACTTCCTGCAAGGATGATGACGAAGAAGCAATGAAGCAGAATACCACCATCACAGGTAATGTCGATGATATCGTGGCTCAGGAAATTGCCAATGGCGTGACTTACAGCTTTGTCGTTAATGGCACCACTTACAATAGCTGGGATGATGTAGTAGCCGATTTTGAAGATTTACCCGCAGGCACTTACACCATTCAGGTGATCATGGAAAAGGACGGCGAAACCTATGAAGGTGAGCCTACAACCTTCACAATCCCCACTTCCGGCTCCGTAGTGGTTGACGTAGATATCCCCACCAGCGATTCCGAGCATTCTGAGGGTGCTACCTTCACCATCAACAAGGGTCACGGCGGTGGTGCTGCCCAATAAGATCCTTCAGCAGAAATGATACCTTAAGAGGCTGGCCATGAGGTCAGCCTCTTTATTTGTCATTCCTGGGCTTATCCTTTCTCATTTCATTCTCGTCTCTTTGCACGCCAAAGCGACGCTCCAAGATCCTTTAACTGATAAACAAAACCATTCAACGATGAAATCCTTTACTGTTTTTACGGCATTTCTTTTAATGTCACTTCCGCTCACCGCCACCGCAGCCAAGCTCTCTGGGGATTGTCTTGGCACACCACCGACAAACTCGATGACGTCTGTCAACGCGTCTCTCCAAAGCGATCCTTTGGCGGGCAAAACCATCCTCGTCTTTGGCGACAGCTATGTCAAGAATCATCGTAGGCCTGTTGAAGAGACCTGGCATTACCTGGTCGCTCAACGGCATGACATGCACTACATCAACGCCGGACGTAACGGTTCCAGCATCGCTTTCGACCGCACGCGCGACGGTTTTGGGCCTAACATGCTCACGCGTTTGCAAGAACTGCCCGACAGCGTGGATTATTTTGTCGTTATTGCGGGGCACAACGATGCTGACAAGATCAAGAACAGCACCGACTCCCTGCAGATGTTTCGTGATTCCCTCGACCGGTTCTGCTCGATGCTTGTCGAGAAATACCCGGCCGCTCGGCTGGCGTGGGTCACTCCTTGGAATGTCAACCGTCCTGGCTTCGATCAGGTCATTGAGGCCATTCATGAGATTTGCGGACGCCACAGTATTCCTGTGCTTGATGCGGCTCATGACAGTGGCATTCACGTCCGTAGTCTCGCCTTTCGAAAGCGTTATTTCCAGAATGCTGACACGGCTCACCTTAATGCCGAAGGGCACCGCCTCATCCTCAACTGGGCCGACCGCTTCATCGGTGGCTTATAGACGCCACCGAGTGGCGACGCTCACTGCCTGACGAAATGGGGATAGGCGGGTTCGCCCAATGCGGGGACATTCTCGAAGCTCGACAGGCGCACGTCTGGCATGGAACGCAGCTCACGTCGTTCATGTTTTTTGCCGAGGCAAGAAGAATCTGCATGGTGTTATTTCAATAGTTTCGTGATCTGACGTTCGGTAGCGTTAGGGAGCTGTCTTGTGAGAAAGGCTCTCATCCGCTGATAGGATTCCTCTGGCGTGCGAGAACACTCACAGGCCTCTTTCCCCAGGAGTCTTTCGGGGGTTGTGAGCAGCGACCAGCCGAAACCGTATTCCCTTCCGTGTTTATCCACAGGATATACGAAATCTTCTGTCACTACGCAGCAAGCCATCTGCAGGCGCCCCACATAGGCATCGAACTTCGAACGCATGTTCTTGCCGGTAAAATCACAAGCGGACCGCAGTTCGCGTGTAATCATGCTGCCATGCTCTCGCAGGGTCGCAACGATTGCGTCCTCAACGGAACCTTCCTCGGGCTGGGTGTGTGTGTGGCGACGCCAGTTGTAGAAGTCGGGCCACCACTCACGGCTGACGAAGCCGGCCTTTCCCGCGAAGAACTTACCATAGACGCAGCCGCCCTCGCGCACCACTGAACCTTTCCACTCCCACAGCGGCCATTCCCAAGAGCCGTCGTCGAACTGTGTAAAACGGCTCTCTTCGCTCATCATACTCTCTGCGGCAAAGCCTTGTATTCCGCTCTCCAGCAGAGGCAGGAAGCCCAGCCTCTGAACGGCTGCGGATAATTCCGGACATGAATGGATCAACGGAAAGCGCGCTTGCGCCTCTCCTTCTACCCAAATACTCTTGAAATAATCTGGTAATGAATTCATAGGCTTTTGTTGTATCTTGGTTGATGACCTTCGCTTTCAATCATGGAGAATGCCATAACCGAACAGGGCGAAATCGGCCTTCAGTGGATCATCGGGGAAGATCTCTGCGAGTTGGGCCGTCAGGCGACGGGCTGTGGACATGGTTGCGGTCTTGCTGTTCAGCAATCCAAGGGCCACTGACTGCTGAAGCACATGGGTGTCAAGGGGCATGATCAGCGTGCGCCGGTCCAGGAAGTCGCTCCACAAACCTAAATCAACGGGAGAGTGGCTGCGCACCATCCATCTGAGAAACATACATACTCGTTTGCAGGCCGACTGGGTATCCTTGGGAATCAGCATGCTGCCCTCGATCTGACCGAAATAGCGGGTGATGGCTGCGATCGCAGAAAGGGCGTCTGTGGATTGTTGGCGAACATACTGGCCGAGGGTTCCTTCGCGGTGCAGGAGGTCCTGATAGGCGCAAAAGAAGTGGTGCATCATGGCGTGTGTATATAGCCTGTAGAAACAGCGCTTGTCGTCCGAACGGAATGAACGCCGGAAAAGGCCTTCTCTCAACCATTCATCGACTCGCCCGTCTGTCTGGTCGAGAATCAACTGCACTTTCTTCATGAACTGCTGACGGCTGCCATAGCTAAGGCATGAGGTGATGAAGGCCATCGCCTCCTGATTCTCTCGTCCGTCAACCTGGTGCATGAACCAAGAGGGGTCGCCGACAAGGAAGTCGGCGGTCTCATACTGACCTGCATACCTGATCAGCTTTTCTCTTGTTGAGGGTGATATTTTCGGCATGGCCTTCTCAAGTCGTTTCCGGCTGATTGGATGGGATTGTTGCTTCACGGGTACAATTTTCTGCATGGCCTTCTCAAGTCGTTTCCGGCTGATTGGATGATTGTTGCTTCACGGGTACAAAGCTACAGCTTTTTTCCTGATGCACCAAGCATTTTCGCATTTCATTCCATGGATTCTTTCTCCGCACCAATTTCTATGGATTCTTTCTCCGCACCGATCTCTATGGATTCTTTCTCCGCACCGATTTCTATGGATTCTTTCTCCGCACCGATTTCTATTTCACTGGTTGCCGCTCTACTCGGTCTGTTGTAACCTCTCAACCGGCTCCCCCATCGGGTCCTCCCCATCGGCTCCTCCCCCATCGGTTCCCCCATCGGCCTCCCCCCTGTGCCCGATGGTTTTGCCATCGGTCCCCCATCGGTCCCTCCCCATCGGTCCCCCCTATCGGGTTCCCCCTATCGGCTCCTCCCCCCTGTGCCCGATGGTTTTGCCATCGGTCCCCCCTATCGGTTTCCCCCTATCGGCTCCTCCTCCCCCCTGTGCCCGATGGTTTTGCCATCGGTCCCTCCCCATCGGGTCCTCCATCGGTTTCCTCCTCCCCCTGTGCCCGATGGTTTTGCCATCGGTCCCCCATCGGTCTCCCCCATCCCCTTCCCCCTCATCCCCTTCTCTCATTGTCCTCTCACCTTCCTCTCCATCGTCTCGTCATCAGGCATTCCTTCAATCCTTAGCCCGCCCTTGCCGTTGATTTTCTTTACGGGGATGGCTTTCTTTCCGCTCTGCCCATTATTTTTGGCCTTGAGGCGAGGGGCTTTTGTGGTACCCGACTTCGTCTGAATGTCGACGACGCCCTTCTCAGCCACTTCACCATATTTCTCTACATAAGGTCGTATGTTATCCTCGTCCTTATAGACTATGATGCTCTCTATATCCTTTTCGAGGATACGTTCAAGATATTCTTTTGTGAGAGGCATGAACCGATTACCGTATAAATTTTCCATAATCATCGCTTCGCCATCGACCACGACAAGGATGGAATCTTTGCCTTTCTCATTTTGGGCCGATGTGCCGGTAAGTCGCATCGCATTCGACCCTAATTGAGATGAATTCGGAACAATGTCCAGTCCCGCAATGCGCCCTTGCAGGGGGTCTTTCTTTTCAGATTCCCTGGCCTTTGCCAGCAGTTCAGGTTGGAGCATGAAAGGGATATAACACTTCATGTTTGTGCGCTTGCCCATCACTCTTCCGGGCTGCCACGTAGGCATCAAGGCAATGACGCGTGCGCATTCCTCCTCCAACTGACGGGAGATACCGGCTTTCAGCTCCGTCTGTTCAGCCTCTGACGCTTGGCTCATCAGCGACGGAACGTAGTCGAGCATGAATCTTATGGCTTTTATGTCAGACACTTGTCCGAGCGTATCAATCTTCATCGACATAATCACACGGCCTTTCGTCACGTAGGCCTGTGCCAGAGCCGGGTATCGCAGATTTTTCATGATGAAATCCTTCAAGGCTTTATCGCCGCCGGGGAAATGAGGCTGTTCTTCGACCACGGAAAAAACATCTTGCGCTACGTCTTGCACGGGCGCGGAGACACTTGTTTCTTGCTCTTGACGCGCGCCTTCCTTCAGCGCAGGCTCCGCTTCTGCCAGCAGGTTATCGGATTGTTTGTCATTGGTGTTACCGGTGACTATTTTTTCTGCTTTTCCCTCTTTTGCTCTTTTCTCTTCAGGGACTACCCCATGGTTTTCTTCTGCTATCGCCAAAGCTCCTTCGCCCTGTTCCTTCGGTCCGTTTCCAAAAAGGAAGAGACCAGCCACGATGGCGATAGAAGCTGCAATGCCGATACCCCAAGCCCAGGGTGCAAGAGCGCGCTTTT
>JAILCU010000061.1 GCA_024690405.1 Bacteroidales bacterium | reverse complement strand
CGAATTTCCTGATGGTTATAAATTTCACCGTTGACGGCAAGCACCTGCTTCTTGTCGGGCGAGAACAAAGGCTGACCGCCTGATTCCGGGTCGACGATGCTCAGTCGCTCATGAGCCAGGACGGCTGATCCTCCACAATAGATACCACTCCAGTCAGGTCCACGATGACGGATTTTCTGACTCATTCTTAACGCCTTATCGCGGAGCTCACGCGTCTGCTCCTTCACGTTTAATATAGCTACGAT
Source organism: Bacteroidales bacterium (assembly GCA_024690405.1). Lineage (GTDB taxonomy): Bacteria > Bacteroidota > Bacteroidia > Bacteroidales > Bacteroidaceae > Physcousia. The sequence continues at coordinate 4,153 of JAILCU010000061.1, read as the reverse complement.
TCCACACATAATATTCTAATTAATAATTGACAATTGATAATTATAGATATGAGAGGTAGAGGTAGTTGGTTTGAGCGGGATATTCCGCTGCGAGGGTGTCAATCTGGTTGACGGTAGGCTCAATGCCGAGCTCTTTGCGCCATTTTCGGATGATGAGGCCGGCTTGTTCCATTTTCATGCGGTTCTCCAACCCTATCGCGCGACCGATCTGGAAGTCGGAGAAACCATAAACCTTAGCGGCTCGCAATAATGGGAAGATTTCCGGCGAATGCAGGTACTCCATGAATTCGCTGGGTTCCATAAACTCCGAGACTTCAGAAAGAAGGCTGTTCTCTTTTAGTTGCTGGTCGATGTCGACGATATGCTTCAGCTTCTGGAGGAACCAGCGGTCAATCCTCGTCAACTGATGGATTTGCTCGACGGTATAGCCAACCTTCAAGGCCTTCGACACAACGAAGATGCGCATATCTGTCGGTTCGCGCAAGGATGTGGCGATGTCTTGAATCTTGATTTCGTGGTTCTCGACGAAGCCGTGCATACCTTGTCCTATCATGCGCAGCCCCTTTTGCAGCGCTTCCTCAAAGGTGCGTCCGATGGCCATCACCTCGCCTACACTTTTCATACTGGAACCTAGTTCGCGCTTCACGCCGTGGAACTTGGTGAGATCCCAGCGAGGAATCTTTACAACCACGTAGTCGAGGGCAGGCTCGAAGAAAACGGTCGTAGTCTTAGTGACGCTGTTCTTCAGGTCGAAGAGCCCGTAGCCGAGGCCCAGTTTGGCTGCTACGAAGGCTAAGGGATATCCTGTTGCCTTCGATGCTAATGCCGACGAACGGCTTAGGCGGGCGTTGACCTCGATGACGCGATAGTCTTCACTCTGCGGATCGAGGGCGTATTGTACGTTACACTCGCCCACAATACCGATATGCCGGATAATCTTGATGGCCAGTTCGCGCAGTTTATGATATTCTGAATTGCTCAGCGTCTGACTTGGTGCCACAACAATGCTCTCACCAGTATGAATGCCTAATGGGTCGAAATTCTCCATATTGCAGACGGTGATACAGTTGTCAAAGCGGTCGCGCACCACCTCGTATTCAATCTCCTTCCAACCTTTGAGGCTCTTCTCGACTAACACTTGTGGTGAGAACGAGAACGCTTCTTCGGCCTGAGCCAGCAGTTGCTCCTCGTTGTCGCAGAAGCCAGAACCCAAACCACCCAAAGCATAGGCGGCTCTTAATATCACGGGGAAGCCAAGTGCATGGGCAGCCTTCTGTACCTCCTCGACGGTAGAACAGGCCTCGCTCTTGATGGTCTTCACGCCTATCTCGTCGAGCCGCTTCACAAACAGGTCGCGATCTTCGGTATCGATAATGGCTTGTACAGGCGTGCCCAGTACTTTGACACCATATTTCTCCAAGACTCCCTTCTCGTACAGCTCCACACCGCAATTCAAGGCTGTCTGTCCACCAAACGACAGCAGGATGCCGTCAGGCCGCTCTTTCTCGATAACGCGCTCTACGAACTCAGGTGTTACCGGCTGGAAATATACCGTATCGGCTACATCCTTACTGGTTTGTACAGTAGCGATGTTCGGATTGATGAGCACCGAGTGGATGCCCTCTTCCTTCAGGGCTTTCAGCGCCTGTGCACCACTATAGTCGAACTCACCGGCCTGACCAATCTTCAGGGCGCCAGAGCCTAAGAGGAGAACTTTTTTTAGTGTAGGGTTGAGGGTGTTGGGTTGAGAGTTTACTACTGCTCTACACTCTAAACCATTCACAAATTCATCAAACATCCATTCGGTATCGGTAGGCCCTGAGCAGGCTTCCGGATGGAACTGTGCCGACATCCAAGGCTTCGTTTTGTGGCGGATACCCTCGTTCGAACCGTCGTTCATGTTTACGAATAACGGCTCCCAATCAGCAGGCAACGTCGAGTCGTCGACGGCATAGCCGTGATTCTGCGAGGTAATGAAACATTGGCTTGTGCCCACCTTCCTCACGGGTTGGTTGTGCGAGCGGTGGCCGTATTTCAACTTGTAGGTCTTAGCGCCTGCGGCACGTGCCAACAGTTGGTTGCCCAGGCAGATACCCATGCAGGGGCGTACTGTCTCGTTGTTCAGGAATGTGCGGATGTGCGCCACCGTCTTGTCGCATCTCTCAGGGTCGCCAGGACCATTGGCTAAGAACAGGCCATCGAAGTCGAGTTGATTGAAGTCATAATCCCAAGGCACGCGAATCACCTCCACGCCACGCTTCAAGAGGCAGCGGATGATGTTTGCCTTCACGCCGCAATCCACGAGCACCACCTTCTTTAGTTTAGAGTTTGCTACTGCTGCTACGTCTGGTTTGTACGTAATAACCTCCTTGCAACTCACCTTCTCCACCCAATTGATGCTACCATAATCATGTGCGGAAGCAAATTCTTCACTATTCACTTTTCCATTTTCACTTAGAACAATTCTTCCCCTCATTACGCCGTGCTCTCGCAGCACCTTCGTCAGTCGGCGCGTGTCGATGCCCGTAATGGCAGGAATTTTTTCACGCTTCAGCCAGGCAGCTAATGATTCTTTTGCGTTCCAATGGGAATAAGTCTCACTATAGTCTGCCACTATCAAGGCCTTGGGGTGAATGCGGTTGCTTTCCATGAACAGGGGAAGGTTATCGTCGCCAATACCCGTATCAGGCACACCATAGTTGCCTATCAGCGGGAATGTCGTTACCAATATCTGTCCTGCATAACTGGGATCTGTCAAACTCTCTGGATAACCCATCATAGCGGTATTAAATACCACCTCGCCCACGGCCCCTTCGTCGTATCCGAACGAGCGGCCTGCAAATTCGGTTCCGTCTTCGAGTATCAGTTTCGCTGCTGTCATATATGATTTTGCAATGATATGCGTTTTTTTTTGGCTGCAAAGGTACAACTTTTTGAAAGAACAGCAAAATATTTCCCTATCCTTTTGGCCTTAAAAAACCGCGTTAACTTACAAAATGTAAAGCATAATACATTGTTTAATGGCAAATTGCTAACATTCTGTAGTATTAATATGTCTTTTCGTTACATACTGTTATTTCGTAAGAGAAAGAAAAAAATAAATCTGAGTCAATCCTCGCAGTTCTTGGAACAGGAAATGTTAAATCCGTGACAAGATATTGACAAAATGCCGCTGTAGTTTCGCGAATTTGCGAGCAAAGGGCGACTCGCCACCAAATATGCGAAAATAAAACCACCTAAAACAGGCCCTTTCGATGTGCCTTTTCCTACTTCGGTGAACGATCTACGCTACTTTCTGCCTCGAAGTAGGCTACTTCCTGCCTCGATGTAGGCTACTTCCGAGACCAAAACAGCCTACTTTGGAGACCGAAAAGGCAGAAAAGCCAACCCAAAAGTGGAAAAAAGGCTCACTTTTTTACCAAACGGACATCCTTGAACCACTCTAAACCCTCATTTCCGCTTCTAGAAGGCTCCGTCGGGAAGTGTTAAATTTCGACCAAAAATCCGCACAAACGCACTATGAACGTATCTTATTAACATAGTTCACGAAGGCCTGGTTACAGAGCCGTGTGCCGCCGGGTGTAGGATAGCGACCTGTAAAATACCAGTCGCCAGGATGGTTGGGACAAGCCTCATGCAGCCCCTCAATGCTCTGGAATACCAGTTCTATGGGTGCCTGCATGCCCTTCGGGCGCAGCATCTCTATGATTTTGGCATTGATTTCCTCAACGCTAAACGGCTCATATAGCGCCCGGACGCAATTACACTCCTCGCCTTTCGGGGAGGAGCCGGAGGTAAGGCTCTGCTTGCAGGCCAGATAGGTGTCGTTCACCAGTTGCCATAGGCCGCGCTCCTCGATGAGTGCCATCGTGGCGCGGAAGGCGCAGAACTCCTCCAGACGGGCCATATCAATACCGTAATAGTCGGGGTAGCGAATCTGGGGCGAGCTTGATACCATCACGATTTTCTTAGGGTGCAAGCGGTCCAGTATCTTAAAAATACTCTCTCTTAATGTTGTGCCGCGAACAATGGAGTCGTCGATTACCACGAGGTTGTCCTCATAAGGTCGCAGCGAGCCGTAGCTGATGTCATAGACATGCGCGGCCAGGTCGTTGCGCTCGCTGTTGTCGGCAATAAAGGTGCGCATCTTGAT
>JAILCU010000052.1 GCA_024690405.1 Bacteroidales bacterium | reverse complement strand
GCCCGACGACTTCCTGCTCACCTACGAGAGCGAGAACTCGTGGAACGACGTCACCTCGTATGTGATGGAGGACTACTTCGGTCTGCTCGACGACGGCGAGGGGAAGAAGCTGCTGCGCGAGAAAGTGGACCTGGGCATCGGGCGCTTCCCCGTTCGCACAGCGGCCGAAGCAGAGGCACTGGTCACCAAAACCGAGAACTATATCCGCTCAGCATATGCCGGCGCATGGAAAAACGTAGCCTGCTTCCTGGGCGACGACGGAGACAACAACAGCCACCTGAAATATGCCGATGAGGTAGCAGAAGACGTCATCAAGAAACATCCGGAGATCGAGGTCCGCAAGATCATGTGGGATGCGTACCCCCGCGAAAGCACCTCCTCCGGTCTCCGCTTCCCCCTGGCCAAGCAAGCCATCGTCAGCCAGATGGACGAGGGCGCCCTGATGATGAATTACGTAGGTCACGCCGCCCCGTACAGCCTCTCGCACGAGCAAGTGCTGCGCATCGAGGACTTTGCGGCCTTCACCTCGCCACGCGTACCATTATGGGTCACAGCCGCCTGCGATGTCGTGCCTTTCGACACTCAGAAAGAGAATATCGGCGAGACGGCCATCCTCAACACCGACGCTGCTGCCATCGCCTTCTACGGCACCACGCGCACCGTCTATGCCAACAAGAACGCCGTGCTCAACCGCGCTTTCTGCGATGCCGTGTTTGATGCTGACGACGAAGGACGCCCCAACCGCCTAGGAGACGCCGTGCGCTACAGCAAGACATACGTAGCGAGCACCGAGGGGAACTACTACGAGAATAAACTACATTACGTGCTTCTGGGCGATCCTTCGCTGCGATTGGGCAGCGTGCAGAATCACGTAGTCCTGGATAGCATCAATGGCACTGCCGTGGATGCACTGCCCGACGATTTCACGCTGCATGCGGGCGGAAAAGTGCATTTGGCCGGACATATAGCCGATGCCGACGGCACTCCCCTACCCTCCTTCACAGGCACGCTCCATGTGCGTCTCTATGACAGCATGAGTACCATTACATGCTTAAATGCCGACGGTGCCGACGAGGCGTTCACTTATACAACCTACGACAAAATCCTCTATAACGGCGCCGACAGCGTTCAAGCCGGACGGTTCGCCCTGACATGTCCCATTCCTATCGACATCAAATACAGCGATGAGAACGGGCGCCTGTTGTTCTACGCCATCACCAACGACCGCCTCATCGAAGCCAACGGTTATTGTGAAGACTTCCTCGTCGGCGGCACCGAACCAGACCTCAATGATACCGAAGGACCCGACATCACCGCATGGTTGGGCACGGAGGACTTCGAGAACGGCGGCACCGTGTGCGCGACGCCCTATTTCGTTGCTTATCTGGAGGACGAATCGGGCATCAACACCGCAGGCAACAGCCTCGGACACGACATCGAACTGATCATCGACAACGACCCCGCCACGACATACTGCCTGAACGAATACTACACCGGCAACTTCGGCGACTTCACACGCGGCACGGTGGCCTTCTCCGTACCCGAGCTGACCGACGGCCCGCACTCGCTGCTGCTGCGCGCCTGGGATACGCAGAACAACGAAAACGCAATCACCTTAGACTTCAACGTGGACCGCTCGCTGAAGATGCACCTGACAGACCTCACCGCCAGCATCAACCCCGCCTCCACCACGACCACGTTCCTGCTCACGTATGACCGTCCGGGCAGCGAATGCACGTTCACGATAGAAGTGTTTGACTTCGCAGGACGCCTGCTGTGGACGTACACCGAAACAGGCGCCAGCGCCACCGGTCTGTACGCCATCCCGTGGGGCCTGGTGACGGGCAGCGGCTTCCCCCTGGGCAGCGGCATCTACCTCTACCGCGCCCGCGTCACCTGCGGCGACAGCGAGGAAGCCACCAAGACGCAGAAGCTGGTGATACGGCGCCGCTTTTAACATTACATAGTGCCCGAAGATACAATAAAACGCCCTCTGCGACGTTCTTCATATGAACGCTAAAGTTTGCAGTACACCATTATTCCATAAAAAAAACCACACCGATTCATCCGATGTTTGCATTTCACGACCATATAGGCTACAAGGTGATGCTTTTCCTGCTGCTTATCCCCTTCGCACTGAGGGCACAGGACAAGCAGAATATGTTTAACCCCGTCACCACCAGCGTGACATCGCTGTCCATTGCGCCCGATGCGCGCGGCGGCGGAATGGGTGACGTCGGTGCCGCTACGGAGGCCGACGTCAACTCGCAATACTGGAACCCGGCGAAATACCCGTTCTGCGTGGGACGTGCGGGGGTGGCCATCAGCTATACGCCGTGGCTGCGCAAACTCGTCAACGACATCAACCTGGCCAACGTAGCCGGCTTCTACCGCATCGGCGACTACAGCGCCATCAGCGCCTCGCTCCGCTATTTCTCGCTGGGTGAGGTGAGCCTGGGATGGGATGACAGCGGCGCCGGAGCGCTGGACGGCATGACCATCAACCCTTATGAATTTGCGATCGATGCCGGTTACTCGCGCATGCTATCGGATTATTTCTCGATGGCGGTGGCTATGCGTTTCATCTTCTCCGACATCACCTACGACTACGAGGACGGCAGCTCGCCCGGCAAGGCCTTTGCGGCTGACATCGCGATGTACTACAACAACTACCTGATGATCGGCAACCGCGAATGCGGCATCGCTGCGGGTCTGAACATCAACAACATCGGTTCGAAGATCAACTACGGCGCCGACGACCGCAGCGAGTTCATCCCCACCAACCTGCGTCTGGGTCTGAACCTCACCATCCCCTTCGACGAATACAACCGCTTCAGCATCGCCGCGGATGCCAACAAACTCCTCGTGCCCACCTTCCCCGTTGACGAGAACGGCAAGCCGTACACCGACAGCGACCCGGAGCTCTACAAACGCTACTACGACATCTCGCCCATCGCGGGTATCTTCAAGAGTTTCTCCGACGCCCCGAACGGCTTCAAGGAGGAGTTGCAGGAGATCCAGTGGAGCGTAGGTGCCGAATACAGCTACAACGACCGCTTCTTCGTGCGCTTAGGTTACCACGACGAGCACGAGAACAAGGGTAACCGCAAATACATCACCGCCGGTGCGGGTTTCAAGATGAGCGTATTCTCGCTGGATGCCTCGTATGTCTTCTCCACCGCGCAATCCAATCCCCTGGACCAGACGATGCGCTTCACCCTTGGCTTTGACCTCGACGGCATCAAGGACCTCTTCAGCACGAGACGCCGCTGATGCCTCGTCCGCACTGACGACGATTTGCCGAAGAGTTCGTTTGCTACAAATGCATCATTTAGCTTTCCGCACCCCTTTCTTTTATTCTTATGATTCGCGTAGGCTTTGGTTTTGACGTCCACCAGTTAGTGCCCGACCGTCCCTTGTGGCTCGGAGGCATCCTCATTCCCCACACCCATGGTCTCCTCGGCCACTCCGATGCCGACGTGCTGATTCACGCCATCTGCGACGCGCTGCTTGGCGCCGCGAACCTGCGCGACATCGGCTATCATTTCCCCGACACCGCCGCGGAGACCGACGGCATAGACAGCAAAATCCTACTCCGTAAGACCGTCGGTATCATCGCAGAGAAAGGCTACCGTGTGGGAAACATCGACGCGACGGTCTGCGCCGAACACCCGAAACTGAATCCTCATATCCCCGCCATGCAGGCTTGTCTGGCCGAAGTGATGGGCGTGGACTCCGATGCCATCAGCATCAAAGCCACCACCACCGAACGCCTCGGCTTCACCGGCCGCGAAGAGGGCATCTCGGCTTACGCGGTGTGCTTGGTGGAGCGCGGAGCGCGCGGAGCGCGCAGTGAAGAGTGAAGAATGAGTGAAGAATTTACAGGTCCTCTTGAACTCTCATCTCTCATCTCTCATCTCTAATCTCTAATCTCTCATCTCTAATTATTGCTGTCCGGTAAAAATCTAAATGCCCTCAATAACGTATCCGAAGTGCCGATAAACCGTCATTTCGGATTTGTTTTTCAAAGAGTAAGCCCCCATGGGCCAAATAGTGATGATTCTTCGGGTGGTGATTCAGCCTTTTCAA
>JAILCU010000051.1 GCA_024690405.1 Bacteroidales bacterium | reverse complement strand
AGCTGTCGGGCTGCTGTGCCAGGGTGCCGGCATAGGTGTAGCGGCGGTTGTACTCATCGACGTCGCGGGTGGCGGAGCCGGAGACGTAGGCATCCTCGGAGCCGTCGGCATAGACAATCTGCACCGGGGTGTAGCGGTCGTCTGCCGTCTTCTGCTGCGTGGTCTGCTCCGTCTGGGTTTTCTTTTTCTTGGAAACGAAATAGACGTCGTCCTGAGCCCAGGAGTTGAAGGGCAGGAGGACCATCAAGATTGCTATCAGATTTCTCGTGTACTTCATTTTATGTGCGTTTTTAAAGATTATACATCACGTTATCTCACTTTGATGCGGCAAAAGTAGTCACATTTGCCCGTACCTGAAAGGGGAAATACCTAAACCGCAAGGGAGTTTTCCCTATTCTTTGGAGTACAAAGGTACATAAAAATCCTAGAACACAAGGGCTTTGATGAAGATTAACAGTAAATTTAACGATTGTTTATTGGTTGAGGTTGTGAGGTTGTGAGGTTGTGAGGTTGTGAGGGTTTGAGGTTGTGGGCGAGGATGATATGGCGGACGAACCGCCATACACTCGACCCACGGGGGGAGGTGTGTGAGGGCAAGTGAGGGCTTGAGGTTGTGAGGTTTTAAGGTTTTAAGGTCATACAGTCAAAGCACTGAGGAGGGGCACACAAGGGGGTGCGCACAAAAAAAAGACGGTTGTCTCACGACAACCGACCTTTCATTAACCTTAAATCTAATACCATGAAAAACACGTTGCAAATGTACGTATTTTTAAGCTTGCCACAAGTCTTTTCCTTTTATTTTGCAAAAGGCTTTACATTGTTTAACTAATAAAGCTTTGGATTTAGGGGTTTTGTTAACGAATTTAACTATTATTCCACATGCAGGACCAATCCTTTCAGGTATTCTCCCTCCGGATGGTAGATGTTGATGGGATGGTCGGCCGGCTGATGCAACTGATGCAAGATCCGGACCTTGCGGCCACTCATGGCCGCCGCGGTGAAGACCGCGGTGCGGAACTGCTCCTTGGAGACGGCCTGGGAACAGGAGAAGGTGAAAAGGATGCCGCCGGAACGGATCTTCTCGAAGGCGCGCGCATTCAAACGGGTATAGCCCTTCAAGGCATTGCGCAAGGCGTCCTTATGCTTGGCAAAGGCGGGCGGGTCAAGGATGACAAGATCATAGGCCCCCGTCGGCATCTGCTGCAGGTAGCGGAAAGCATCCTCGGCGAAAGCCTGGTGACGGTCGTCGGCCGGGAAATTCAAGGCGACATTGGCATTGACGAGTTCCACGGCCTTGGCGGAACTGTCCACGGAATGCACCTTGCGGGCGCCGCCGCGAAGGGCATAGACGGAGAAGCCACCGGTGTAGCAGAACATATTCAACACGTCGCGCCCCGCGGAATAGTGCTCCAGCAGGCTGCGGTTGTCGCGCTGATCGACGAAGAACCCCGTCTTCTGACCCCGCAGCCAGTCGATGTGGAAATGCAAGCCGTTCTCCATCGCCACGTTCTCGGGACTCCCGCCGAGCAGGAAGCCGTTTTCCTGCCCCAGTTCGGCCTTGAAGGGAAGAGTGGTCTCGCTCTTATAAAAGATGTTGTCGATGCGCGCGCCCATGACGTTCTTCAAGGCTTCGGCAATCTCATGACGGCAGCAGTGCATGCCCACGCTGTGCGCCTGCATGACCGCAGTCTGGCCGTAGATGTCCACGACCAGTCCCGGCAGGTGATCGCCTTCGCCGTGGACCAACCGATAGGTATCGTTGGCGGGGTTATCGGCAACGCCGATGGCCTGCCGTACCTGCAGCGCCCTCTCCAGGCGTTGCTGCCAGAAGGCGGCGTCGATGGGTTCGTCGCTGAACGACAGCACACGGACGGCGATGCTCCCGACCTGCCAGTGCCCCGTGGCGATGTATTCGCCTTCGCTGGTCAGCACGCGGGCCAGGGCGCCTTCCTCCTCCGGGCCATCGATACTTTGTATCGCACCGGAGAATATCCAGGGATGAAATCTACGCAGCGAATCTTCTTTTCCGCGCTTGAGGTGGATTGTCATGAGGTTGTGAGGTTATGAGGTTGTGAGGTTGTGGGCGGGGATGATATGGCGGACGAACCGCCATACACCCGACACACGGGGGGAGGTGTGTGGGTTTTTAAGTTCTTGAGTTTTTAAGTTTTGAGGTTCATTTTTCATTAGTCATTAGTCCGCGCTCAGCGTGGACGCTTCTGCTTGCACGAGTTTGTAGTCGCGCGTGGTCAAGAGGCGGTTGATTTCGTCGTACATCTGCAGGCAGGTCCAGGCATCGGTGGCGGCATAGCGTTTCTGCGGTTCGGTCAGGACATCCGCTTCCCAGTTGGACAGGCGTTGGTTCTTGGATATCTTGCGGCCGAAGAGGTTGGCATAGATCTTCTGGAGGCTCATGTCCTCGATGCCCAAGGGCTTCACATAGTCCTGCAGTTCGACGTAGTTGACCGGTTCGAATTCGACGCGCCGCTTCAGTTGGGCCCAGTCGTCGTGCAACGACAAGCCGACCTTCTGCGAGGAAGCATCGGTCAGCAGACGCACCAGACACTGGGGCAAGCCAATCTGGTTCAAGCGGAAGAGGAAACACGTGTCGGGCGTGGCCACTTGCAGCAGCGCCACAGAATGCATGGGACCGGGCTTGAAATTGGGACGCGTCTCGGTGTCGATGCCCAAGCGTGGGAAGCGCAGCAGATAGTCCACGGCACGCCGGGCCTCGCCAGCACTCTGGATGACGATGATGCGCCCCTCGAACTCGGCCTTGGGCAGATTCACGAGCGTCTTCTTGTCGTATTTCGTATAAAGGGTCTTCACTGTATATAACGGGTTCGGTGCAAACGTCTAAGGGTGTCAACGAGGTCCGCCCCCCAATAGAGTTCGAAATTGTCGTTGAGTGCCCACAGGGCCTCCTCGATATTCGCCTCGACCCCCGCGCGGAAGCATTCCACGAAATCGCGCACGGGCTGGTAGATGTCAGCCAGGCCTTCGCTCACGCGGCGCCAGCGCACCTCGTCGGTCTGCACCGCCTCGTCGTAGACGAAATCCTCGTATTCGTCCTGCTCAGCCATCACGTCGGCCAGGACGACACGCAGCCAGTTGTAGTCCTGCTCCGTGACGAACTGTTCGGGAGCATAGTCCTCGCTGCCGTCCACGCGGGGCAGGAGTTGCGCCTTCACGTAGAGCAGAGGCATCAGTTTCAGCAAGGTGTCGACGAATTCCTCGCGTTCGCGACCTTCGCTTTGCTCGAGGAACGCACAGAACTCGGCACCCACTGTTACGAACTCTACGACCGGTTGTGAATAGACTATTTGCATGTTTTTATTCCTTTTGGCGTGCAAAATTAGTGCTTTTTGAAAAAAAAACGGCAGGTTTTAATGAAAAGTTAACAAAAAAGAACTAAATTTGCGCCCAAATAAGGATTAGAAAAGATTTATGGAGAAGCAGACGAACAAAAAGCCGGCACGGACACGTGCCCCCCGACGCGGCATAAAAAGCAGCGCCAAGGACCTCAATGACAGCAGTCCACACTTGCAGGACGCGCTCATCGGCAACAAGGAAGACCCGATGGACCGCGGCGAAGCCATCCGCATCGCTGCCGGCGTTGTGCTGCTGGCCATCGCGGCCTTCACCCTCCTGAGCCTGGTGTCGCACCTCCTCACGGGCGGCGAGGACCAGAAGGCGCTGCAAAGCGGACTCTTCGGCGATGCCAAGAACTGGGCCGGCTACGTAGGAGCCTGGTGGAGCGACTACTGGATCACGCGCAACTTCGGTTTCGGCGCCTTCTTCCTTCCCGTCTTTCTCTTTGCGGCATCGCTCAAACTGACCGGTGCCTACCATGTCCGCCTGTGGAAATGGTTCATCAACTGCACGTTCCTGCTCTGCTGGGTGAGCGTCGCCTCGGCGTTCTTCCTCAACGGCACCTTCACGTCCAATCCTTCGGTCAGTTACATCAGTCCCGGCGGTTACCACGGACTGCGCATCGTGGATATCCTCGAGAGCATCGTAGGCGTGGTAGGCACGTTCATTGTCATCTTGCTGACGCTGCTGGCCTATCTGTGCTACCTCAGTGCCGAGACCATCCGCATCATCAAGCGCCTGCTGCATCCCCAGCAACTGGCCCGCGAACTGCAAGAGCGCTATCCCGTGCTGAGTTCGATCGTGAATTTCTTCAAGCGCATCACGCACTACGACGAACGCCACCCCCAGCAGGACCCCGAGCCGGAGGACGAACCGCACGACGCGCCGGAAACGACCGACGCGGACGACCCGGCTGCGACGCCGCCCGCCGACGATGCCGAAGACGACACGCAACACAACACCATCGAATTAGTGGTTGACCCAACTGCCAAACCCGACACGCCAGAAACGACCGACGACGACATCCCCTTTGCCAGCGTGGCGGCGAACCCCGAACTGACCGTCGATGTGCCCGCCTCCGACACGCCGCTCACCATCAACGCCCCGGTAGAAGAGGAGAAAGCCGACGAACCCGTGCTCGAACCCTACGACCCCAAACTCGACCTCGAGAACTACCACTACCCCACCCTCAACCTGCTCAAGCACTACGACATCGACCCGCGCGCGAGCATCGACATGGAAGAGCAGAACAAGAACAAGGACCAGATCATCTACGTCCTGCGCACCTTCGGCGTGGAGATCTCGAGCATCAAAGCCACGGTGGGTCCGACCATCACGCTCTACGAAATCACGCCGGCACCCGGCGTGCGCATCTCCAAGATCCGCAACCTGGAGGATGACATCGCGCTCTCGCTCTCCGCCCTCGGCATCCGCATCATCGCCCCGATCCCCGGCAAGGGAACGATCGGCATCGAGGTGCCTAACGCCAAGCCGCAGATCGTGTCGATGGAAAGCATCCTCAACAGCAGGAAGTTCCAGGAGACCTCGATGGAACTGCCCATGGCGCTCGGCAAGACCATCACCAACGAGGTCTTCATGGCCGACCTGACGAAGATGCCCCACCTGCTCGTGGCCGGTGCCACGGGTCAGGGTAAATCCGTAGGCCTCAATGCCATCATCACCTCCCTGCTGTACAAGAAACACCCGGCAGAACTCAAGTTCGTGATGGTGGACCCCAAGAAGGTGGAGTTCCCCATCTACACCCCTATCGTCAACCATTTCCTTGCCCAAATCGAGGACGACGACGACGAGCCCATCATCACCGACGTACAGAAGGTCATCAACACCCTCAAGAGCCTCTGCCTGGAGATGGACACGCGCTATGACTTATTAAAGAAAGCGCGCGCGCGTAACATCAAGGAATACAACGAGAAATTCAAGAACCGCCAACTCAATCCGGAGCACGGCCACAAGTTCCTTCCGTACATCGTGGTCATCATCGACGAGTTCGGCGACCTGATCATGACGGCGGGCAAGGAAATCGAACTGCCCATAGCCCGTATCGCCCAGTTGGCCCGTGCCGTGGGCATGCACATGATCATCGCCACCCAACGTCCGACCACGAATATCATCACGGGTACGATCAAAGCCAACTTCCCGGCGCGCATGGCCTTCAAGGTCAGCGCGATGATCGACTCCCGCACCATCCTGGACCGTCCGGGTGCCAACCAACTCATCGGCAAGGGCGATATGCTCTTCCTGGCCGGTTCAGAGCCCGTGCGCCTGCAATGCGCCTTCGTCGATACGCCGGAGGTGGAACGCATCGCCTCCTTCATCGCTGTCCAGCAGAGTTACAACGGCCCGTTCGCCCTGCCACGTCCGCCCATGGAGGATGCCGGCGGCAACGGCGCCGACGTGGACATGACCCACCTCGACCCGATGTTTGCCGACGCCGCCCGCCTCATCGTCACCTCACAGCAAGGCTCCACCAGCATGATCCAGCGCAAGTTCAGCATCGGTTTCAACCGCGCCGGACGACTGATGGACCAACTGGAGAAAGCAGGCATCGTAGGACCCTCGCAGGGCGCCAAGCCGCGCGAAGTGCTCATTCAGGACGAGAATACCCTCGACATGCTCCTCCACAGCCTCAATTAAGCAATGGCCAACATCAAAATCATCAAAAGCGAGTTCAAGGGACAGGCCGACCTGCAGTTGGCGCCCGCCATCAAAGCCGGCTTCCCCTCGCCGGCAGACGACTACCTGCACGAGACACTCGACTTCAACCGCGACCTCATCCGCAACCCCGAGGCCACCTTCTACGGCCGCGTGGAAGGCGACTCCATGATCGAGGCCGGCATCTGCGACGGTGACATCGCCGTCATCGACCGCTCGCTCGAAGCCCACGACGGAGACGTAGTCGTAGGCTACGTCAACGAGGAATTCACCATCAAATTCCTCGACCTCAAGCACCACGATGAAGGCTATATCGAACTGCGACCCGCCAACAAAAACTTCCATCCCATACGCATCGACGCCAACGACGAGTTCAAGGTCTGGGGCGTCGTCGTCTGGACCATCCGCAGTTGGCGTTAATCCCGGTTTTTACAGATCAGACAAAGAACGGAAAGCACATGTACGGCATCATCGACTGCGACAACTGCTACGTCTCGTGCGAGCGCGTATTCCGGCCCGACCTGAACGACAAGCCCGTCGTGGTGCTGTCGAACAACGACGGCTGCGTGGTCGCACGCTCCAACGAAGCCAAGCGTCTGGGCATCAAGGCCGGCACGCCCTATTATCAGTTGGCGCAACTCTTTCCGAACCAGAAAATCGCGGTATTCTCGTCCAACTACGAACTCTATGGCGAACTCACCGGACGCGTCGTGGAAATCATCCGTCAAGAGGCGCCGGCCTATTTCCGCTACAGCATAGATGAATGTTTTGTCAACCTCATAGGCATGGATGAAGGCGGGCTGAAGCAATGGGGCGAACAACTCCACGAACGCATACGCCACAGCGTAGGCATCCCCGTCAGCATAGGCATTGCGCCCAACAAGACGCTCGCCAAAATGGCGAGCCATTTTGCCAAAAAGTATAAAGGCTACAAGCACTGCTGCTTCATCGACACCGACGAGAAACGCCTCAAGGCCCTCCGCCTCTACCCCATCGACGAGGTCTGGGGCATCGGCCGCCGCTATGCGGCACGCCTCGAAGCGATGGGCGACCATACCGCCTACGACTTTGCCGTCCATAGCCGTGAATGGGTGAGAGCCACCTTCAACAACATCGTCATCGAACGCGTCTGGCGGGAACTCAACGGCGAGGACTGCGTGCCGGATGAAGAAATGGCGGCGAAGAAAAGCATCTGCACCAGCCGTTCCTTTCCCACGATGCTCACCGACCTCAACGCCATCGAGACCCACGTGGCCAACTACGCCGCCCGTTGTGCGGAGAAACTACGCAAGCAAGGGAGCGTGGCTTCGATCGTGGCCGTGTTCCTCCACACCAACTTTTTCCGCGAGGACCTGCCCCAATACACGAATTTCCAGGAGTCGCGCCTCATCACCCCCACCAGCAGCACCATCACCATCGTCAAGACAGCCGTCAACCTCCTGCGCGCGCTCTATCGCCCCGGCTACCGCTACAAGAAAGCGGGCGTCATCATCATGGGGATCGGTCCCAACAGCCCCATTCAGCAGGACCTCTTCGACATCAACGCCGAGCAGTTCCAGCGGATGAGCCGTCTGGACAAAGTCATCGACCGCATCAACAAGGTCAACGGCACCGAGACCATCGTCCTCGGTTCACAGCAATACGCCAGCAAGGACGGCACCGGCAAGGCAGACGTCTTTGCCAACGCAATCCGCCACGACTTCCGCAGCAAGAACCCCACGACCCGCTGGACCGAAATTCTCCGACTCAAATAAGAAAAGATAAATAATGCGCGTCCCGTGACGCCTTCAATGAAGGTCACGGGACGCGGTTCTCCATATAAGGACCTGTCTGCTCTCTACAATCCCTTGAACAGACTGCTGCTGACGTAGATGCGGTATTGCCTGATGCTCTCGGGGGCTCCTTCTTCGGCACGAGGCAGGTATTGGAAACCACCGAAGGTTTGGTCCTGACCGAGGTCGATGACTACGTGGTGGGGGAACTGCACGCCTTGGTTGGTACTCCAATAGGTGCTCTCCTGAAGGTCGAAGATCTTGTCGGCATTCTTGTTGCCCGAGGAGACGTCCTCATCGTCGGCATAGGCTGCTGTCCATGATTCGCGACTGAGGCGGTTGCCGTCGGCATCGAGCATGTACCACTCGGCGATGCAGGCGTACTCGCGGTTCCAATGGCTGTTGAGGGCTTCGATGCAAACGTAGCGACCCGTGACGGGTTGGTCGAAGCGCACTTCCTGCCAGCCGTTGCCGGGCTTGAACTCACCTTCCTTGACGGGTTTGTAGCCACTGAGGTCTATCTTCTGACCCTCAAGGCGATGGGTGGCGGGACCAGCAAGTTGGAGTTTGTTGAGTTCGGGCTCAGCCTGACCCCAAACGACCGTCTCCTTCGGACCGACCACATCGAGCACGATGATTTCGTTCTTGCCTTTCTTCAGCCAGCAGCCGGGGACGTAGAGCGTCTGTTGCGGACCGATCGACCAGATACGACCCATGGCGTGACCATTGACGTAAACCTGACCCTTACCCCAGGTCTCGAAGTTGAGGAAGGTGTCGCCCACCTTCTTCAGCGTGAAGAAGCCACGATAGTAGCCACGACCGTTCTCACGTTTGGCAAAGCCATCGCTGAGCGGGCGCTCTACCTTATTCGTATCAAATGCTTTTACGGCTCTGCTATAGTCATCAGAAATAGGTGTCATTGTCCATTTCTTTATATTCCACCTCACCTCATTGTCATCAATTTTTGCGTCAATAGTAACATCGCCAATAATTCCCTTGAAGTCCTTGATGGCGCGTCCGAAGTTGATACGTCCCATAGCCTCCACGAGGATGGCAAGCTTCTGTCCCTTCTTGACAGGGGGTAGCGTGATCGACTTCTCGTTCTTCACACGGTCAGTCTTACCTATATATACGTCATCGATGAACACCTGGGCATAGTCGTGTGCCTCCATTGTGAGTATGCTCTGCACGGGAATCTCTGGAAGACTGCTCACATAGTAGGTCATACCCCATCCAAGATCCATCTCTTCAAAAGTC
>JAILCU010000007.1 GCA_024690405.1 Bacteroidales bacterium | reverse complement strand
CCTGCCACGCTCCACGACACCATTACAGTCGCGGTTGAGCCCGAACATCACGTTCTTGTCGTGAGTGGCTACAGCGGTTCGGAGTATGCCCCCTACAAAGGGTTCATCAATGTGGGCGACATCCACAGTTGCGAGCCTTGGCTCTACAGCGAGTGCCTGGCAAAAAATATCAAAGTGAGGGCGGAAGCGTGGAGGAAGAGCAGGAGGATGGCACTACAAAAATGAACCTCCGTTTTTTTCTGCGGAGAGAGGAATGGAATAGTGAAACGGCGGTAGGGAATATTTGAATGTGTCTCAGTTTCGTCGGTTTAAGGTGCGAGCGGGGCTCGCGGTTTAAGGGGTTTAAGGTGCATGACAGATATAAAACACCTGGCAGACAGTGATTTGTTTACATGAGAAACTTCAGTTAAGAATGGTTTCATTCCATGAAATCAGTGAATGGAAAAAGCTATGACAGGATCGTAAATTTAGCAAAACGCAAAAGCAATTGCTTGGTGCCAACGTTCTCAAACCTTACCGTGGCTTTAGCGTCAATACCGCTGCCCGCAAGTGCAATAATCTCTCCGCGGCCAAAACGGGCATGCTCAATACGTTGGCCAACAGATAAAGTGCCGAACGTTGTCTGGACGGACGAAGTCGCGGGTTGTGCAGCCGGTGTGTCAGATGTTTCGGAATCTGCTATTACAGGACGACGACCCACTGGACGCATACCTGGTGAGGATGTCGGACCATTTGAAAAACGATTGGCTGAAGGAGTAGCTGACGACGGGTCTGATGCATTCGTAGGTTTGCTATAAGTAGCTGTATTCCAGGAGCTTGCGTTATCTTTCCATGAACTTTTGGAATGGGATAAGGAACCTCTGTGCGGTGCTGATTGTGAGGATTGTTCCACCGTGAGAAATTGCGGGTCGATATCATTGAGGAAACTACTTGGCGTACAAAATTCGCTTTTACCAAAGCGATAGCGGTTGTCGGCATGAGTGAGAAAACATTGTTCCTTGGCCCGTGTGATGGCTACGTAGAACAAGCGCCGTTCCTCTTCCATCTCGCGCAGTGATGACGCAGCCATTTGGTTGGGAAACAGGTCCTGTTCCATACCTACTACGAAGACAACCCGGAACTCGAGTCCCTTGGCCGAATGGACGGTCATGAGCGAGATCTTCTCCTCGCTGTCATCGTCACTCTCATCCAAGTCGCTAATGAGCGAGACCTCCTGCAGATAGTTCGTCATGAACACATTCTCTTGTCCCTCTTCCTCTTGCCTGTCGTCAACGAATTGCTGTAAGCCGTCGATGAGTTCCTGCAAGTTCTCCTGTCTGGAGATGT
The DNA here is from genome assembly GCA_024690405.1 of Bacteroidales bacterium. GTDB lineage: Bacteria > Bacteroidota > Bacteroidia > Bacteroidales > Bacteroidaceae > Physcousia. The sequence continues at coordinate 30,300 of JAILCU010000007.1, read as the reverse complement.
CCTCCGGTTCACGCCCTCGGAAAATATCTGCAGATATGCCGGCCTCTTTTATAATTTGTTGACCCAGTGTGGCTGCGTCTGTCTTATCGACCTGCTCACGAAACGAACTGATGAGCATGGCAAAACTCTCCAACTTGCTCCAGGTGCCTCGGTTGACATCCAGATGATATAATGCCGGATTGGTAATGATTTGCCAAAGACTCACGCCGGCAGTGGCTGCTTGTCCGATGATTTTGTTCAGCGTCGTTTGCCCGATACCACGTGCAGGATAATTGATGACGCGCTTGAAAGCCTCTTCGTCATTGGGATTGACAGCCAACCTGAAATAAGCGATAGTATCTTTGATTTCCTTGCGCTGATAGAAACTTAAGCCACCGAAGATGCGATATGGAATATCCAATTTTCGGAACGCCTCCTCAAACGAACGGCTTTGAGCATTGGTGCGATAGAGAATCGCGATGTCATTCCAAGGAATGTGTTCGTAGCGATTCAGGTTGAGCACCTTGCGCCCTACCCCACTCGCTTCTTCTATGTCACTAAAGAAACCGTAGACATGAATGGGCTGTCCTTTCTCCTTCTCCGAAAACACCTCTTTTGGTATTTGACCCCGGTTATGTTTAATCAGGCTATTGGCAGCCCCTACGATCGTCTGTGTTGAGCGGTAGTTTTGTTCGAGTTTAAAGAGTTTTGCTCCTTGATACAGCCGTTGGAAGGTGAGTATATTGTCAATGTTTGCGCCACGGAAACTGTAAATCGACTGTGCATCGTCACCCACTACACAGACATGACGATGGTGCTGGGTCAACTGCCAGACGATGGCATGCTGGGCGAAGTTTGTATCCTGGTACTCGTCAACCAGTACAAATTGAAAATGCTGCTCGTAGCGGGCCAGTACTTCGGGCTTATGGGCAAACAGCAGATAGGTGTAGAGCAATAAATCGTCGAAATCCATGGCACCTGCTTGCCGACACCTCGCCCAATAATTGGCATAGATATGCCCCGTTTCCGGAATTCGTGCCGACTGGTCGGCCTTGACAAGCTGTGCGTCAGCCTGATATTGTGCCGGCATGATCAGTCGGTTCTTGGCCGCAGAGATATGACTCAGGACCGTGCCGGCTTTGTACGTCTTGTCATCAAGTCCCATCTCGCGGATGATACTCCGGAGCAGGCTCTTTGAGTCGGCCGTGTCGTAGATGGTAAAATCACTGGAAAAACCGATCGTTTGATGTTCCATGCGCAGGATGCGTGCGAAGATGCTATGGAAGGTACCCATCCATAGTCCGCGTGCCGCATCTTCGCCAACCTGACTGATGATGCGCGTTTTCATTTCATCAGCAGCCTTGTTGGTAAAAGTCAGCGCCAGGATGTTCCAAGGGCGCATCCCTTGCTGCAACAGGTAAGCTATTTTATAAGTGAGCACACGTGTCTTTCCCGACCCGGCTCCGGCAATAACGAGTGAAGGGCCGTCGGTGTACTCCACCGCTTCGCGCTGGGCTGGGTTCAACGCGTTCATCAACTCATTGGCAGCATCTGGCTTGAAGTCAGCAGGGCCGCGTGAATGATCGTTTTCGTTCATCAACAATTCTTTGGTATTAAATTCTTTTTCTAATGAGTTTGCTCAACCGCGGTTATTCCTCGTCGGGGCGCAGGTTGTCGAGGTCGATGATGTGCAGCTGCAAGGCTTTCACTACCAAGCGGGTCGCATTAACCCCTACGCGCTCGTTCTGTGAAAAGAGACGGTTGATGAGGTCCACCTGTCGTTTCTCAAGGCTCTTGACGCCAAAGGGCATTCCCTTGAGCGATGCGATCATATCCTTGGTATAACCCAGGGCCAAATGACGCAGGAAGCGCTCATCATATTCATCGATATCATAGTCAATCACGGCATCGGTACGACGACTCTCACCAGTAACGCTCTTCTTAAAACGGGCCACAATTTTCTCAAGGATTGGTTGATTGAAAACCAGTTGGCGTCCGTCCATCACCAGACGAACATCGTTCCGGGTGAGCAGTTCTCCCGTCTTGAGGATGATCCCTTGTGCCCCGGCTTGCAGGACATCGACCCACAGACGTTCGTTGAGAATTTCACCCGTAAAGATGAGGACTTTAACATTGGGATAGCGAGTGTGCACCTGACGGCAGATATCTACACCGATAGTGGTAGAACCGCCAAGACCGAGGTCGAGCAGCAGTAAGTCTGGCAACTGCTGACGCATAAGTGCCCACAGTTCGCTCTCATTCATGGCAGTGCCGAGAATTTCAGCTTCAGGAATGTCGGAACGGAAGATTTCCTCTGTGCCTTTGAGTTCGAGTTTTACATCTTCCACGATAATGACTTTGAAAGGATTCATATCTTAAGGTTTTGTAGTTTTGCGTGATGATAATGCCAAAGGAAGTGTGAACCATACACGATGTCCCTCTCCTACGCTATCGGCTTGGATCCGGCAACCCGGATGACCGAGGAAGGTGTCGTGTTCGCGAATGATCTGCTTGCAGATAAGCAGTGGTATGGCACCTTCATGGGGCATAAAGAAGTCATGTAGTTCTGTATCGCTGAGGGCTACGGACCCATTTGTTAATGTAAAACGAAGGAAGCGTTCGTCGGCACTGCCATCGAGCGTGAAAGCAAGCAGGCTCTCCTGTCCTGTGGCAACCAAACTGTTGTCGGACAGCTGTAATTCGTAATCCAGCAACTCAGTGAGAAGATAGACAATGAGATCGGGATCGCACAGCACCTGTGTGAAGGCCGTCTTGTCGTTGATGGTGAGCGTAGCGGTATAGGAATAGTTACGGAGTTTAGCAGTGAGGTGTTGTGCCAGGCCATTGGTGAGATCGGCAAAAGCGACGCGGTGACGGCGGAAATTGATGGCTTCGGATTGCGAAAAGGCCTGTGCTGAGAGGAGGCTGTGAATCTCACTGTAATAAGATACGGTTTCGCTGAGTGTCGATAATTGAGCTTGTCCTTCGCCAGATAGCGGCGGCGTCATTACTTCGTGAGAAATTGGGCTGGATGAAGAGGCTGAATGTGGCTGCTCAGCTGCGGATGACGAAGATGGTGAGGCATGCATGACTCTCAAGCGGTCGACAAGTTGTTGAATGCGTCCGGGATAGTAGATGGTTTCGTGTTTAATGGTCGAAAGTGTATTGTCAATAATGAGATTCTGCACATGCAGACGGTTCTCTTCATAGAGCCTGCGCCGATGTTCATCCTCAGCCATTTCCAAGTCGTTTTGACGTCGTTCCTGTTCGGCTTCCTCTTTGCGCTGTAGCTGCACCAGACGTTCAGCATTTAACTGGGTCATCTTTCTGCGGAAACGAATACGGGGCCATATATATAAGAACACAAAAGCACCGGCTCCCAAGAAGAAGATAACGGTCATGGCAAAGATGGCCCATCGCTCATTTTGTTGTGAACGCTCAGTGCGCAGACAGTATGATTCGAGGGTCGCATCCTGATTGCTAAGCTTATAGAGCCTTGTGTAAACGCGGTTGTTGTATCGGTACAGGGGCCAATCGTGCAGCGCTAAGGCCGCCACTGCAATTTCATTCCGCAAACCAAGGATTAGGCTATAATCAACCTTTGTCTGCCGACGCCACAAATCAAGTTCCGGACTATTATTATTCTCTTGATATAGATAGAGTTGCGATATGTTAATTAAAGTATCACCTGAATAGTATTCATTCCATAAGTGGAAGGCAGAATCTGCATAAAAAATTGCCTCATGATAACGTTGGGCGAGGTTGCAGAAATAGACGGAATCGGCCAACTGATAGACTGCAACGAGCGTCGTATCTAATTGCTCTTTTACAATAGAATTATGGTATTCCGGAGTTAACGCAGACTGTTGTGCAAGCAGCGGGGACGTCGATGCCTGAGTAAGACCGGATATGAGCAGCGCCATGAGAAGTGTTGCCACGCGGGGGAGCCTGAACCAGAAACGGCTCCCCTGCCCTATCCTGCTCTCAATGCCAAATTTGCAGACGGCGAACAAAGGGGCGGTTTTACGGTATTTCTCGATGATTCCCTTGCAGTTCATCAGGCCGAAGCCGAATCCCTTCTGCTTTTCTTGGGCGTCTGTCGCAGGCATCGCGCCTGAACCGATTTTCGCCGCATCATATACCTTGTTATCTAAGATCAGACGGACGTCCTCCTCCGCTATGCCGCACCCAGTGTCCGTTACAGAGATCTCGACGAAAAGGCCGTTTTCGTCGTTCCCGTCGGTGGCTGAAATTGTTATGCGTCCGTCCTTGGGAGTAAACTTGCGTGCATTGTCCGCCAGCGTATTGATCATGAAGAGCGTGAGCGAACGGTCGGCCTTGACGGAGAGCGTCGTAGGTGTGACTTCAAGGTTCAATCCTTTCAGGTCGTATGCATAATGGCTGCGGCGTATTGTGTTGAAGAGCGGTTCGAGCGGAAAAGTGGACAACTGCAAAGACAACTGGCCCTTTTGCATCTGGATCCATTCGGTGAGGAGATTATTGTATTCGTTAATGCGTTCTGTGAGTTCACTGATATAGTCGAGGCCTGCCAGGGTCGTTTCTCCCCGCTTCTGCATCCGCTGTACTTCGTGGATGATGCGGTTGAGGTACGGTTGTATTCCTGCCACGAGTTGCAGTTTGGCACGCTTCTCCACGTTCTGCTGTTTGTCGCGCAAGAGTCTTAATTCGGTGGCCTTCTGCTGGTCGCGCAGGAGTTCCTGCTCCTCTTCCATTACCGCCTGCTGCTGTTGTGCAGCGGCGCGTATCTGTTGTATCTTCAGGTCCAACAGGCGGTTGTTGGCCTGCGTGCGCTTTCGCCAGTTGTACATGAGGTACAGCACAAAACCGACGATGAGCAGTGCCACCATGGCCACGGCTCCCCATGTCCAGGCCAATTTGCGGCTTTCAGCCTCCAATTCTGCTACGCGGCTCTCCAGTTCTGCATCTTCACGGGTGACGTCGAGAAGGTCGAGGTAGATGTTGCGGTTGTAATCGCTTTCGGCCTTCATGTCCAAAGCGCTGAAAGCCACCGAGAGATGTTGCCTGATGCCAGCAATCCACTCGGGCACGGTCTTGACGTCCGATGAACGCATCCATTGGCGCTCCACTGATTCTGAGGTCGTCGAGGCCGGGTCATAAGGAAGGAGTATCGAGGGTGCCATGCGCTCCGCAGCCGTCATGTCCCCGCCTGTCGTCAGGGTAGCCGCGAGTATGGTTTCGGGAGAATAGTAGCAGAGGTGATGGAAATTAACGCAGTCGAGTGCTTGCGCGTAGAAACTGACGGCATCGGTATATCGGCCGCTTTCGAAGGACAATTCGCCGAGGGTGCGAAGCGCACATGCCTGCTGGTAGAGGTCGTCGAAGCTGAGGAAATGTTCGTAAGCGGCTTCTGCCATATTCATAGCCGTCTGCTGCGGATCAAACGAGAACGCCGCCGTCACAGTGCGACGAGGATCGGATACGAGCGCTTTGTCCGTGGGGTCGGTTGCACTATCGTCCACTTCGTCTTTGGCATTGTATTGGGTCTTGCCTGCCATGGCGGAGGCGAAGGTTGGGGAGAAAAGATTGTCTGTAGCGGGCCTTCTGCCTTGCGATGGGGACGAGTCACCATTGTCGAACACCTGCGCGAGCATCGCCACAATCTCAGGTTGTGTCGCAGCGACGGCCATTAAGCGCAGCGTATCTGAGAAGAGCGTTGCCAGGGATTGCTCTGCATTTGCTTCAAAAAAGACATAGCCCTCCCGGCGCGCCATCCAGAAACAAGGAAGCAGATAGTTGAATTCTTCGCGTGCGATAGCCTGTGGGTCACTGTTGTCGCTCAAACCTCCTGATCCGCGCATATAGTTGTAGTACAGCCATTGTGCAGTATCCTCGGGCAAACGGCAGAAAGGTTCGGCCATACGAATCTCAGCCGTAGCTCGTTCCTGCTGGTCGAGGTAAAAGAAATAGGTGGAGGCGACGATATGCATGTCGCCACGGGCAAAGTCGAACCGGCGCTTGCGGCGTTCTTCCATTTTGTACTCGCTGCGCTCCAACGCTCTGATGCGCTTGAGGGCATGACTACGATGACGGAAGAAAGCGAGGTTGTCGCTGGTGCGTTGGGCTATTTTCATCAGCATCACTTCTGCCACTAGGCATTCGATCTCGTCGTCCGTCACTTCCCCAATGCTTCGTGCGATGACCTGGGCGCTATCGAAGTCCATCTGTTGGAAACGTTCGAAGGCGAGGTGATTCAGCGCTTCGGCCTTGCCGGCGGCGTAATGGCAACTGTCGGCTAGGTGGTATGCCTCGCTTGCATAGCGCCGTACGGTGTCAATATCCTGATAATGATAGCGGTAGGCCAGGCTGTTAAGCGAGTCTGCACGCATTGTCGCCGGGGAGGCCGCCTGATGCCTTCCGCACGCTCCCGCAAGCAAACCGAGAAGAGCAGCCAGGAGCCATGTCGTGTGCGACAATGCTTTGTGCATATTCTATCTATTATTGGAGATCATTGAGGATGGCGTCTATCTCTTCGAATTCCTTGCCCATGTTGAGATTCAGGTAGATACGGTAAAGGGGTGCGCCCCATCGTGCCGGTTCGTTCGGCGAGAGTTTGCGCACCTGTTCCATTGGTTGCTTGGCCAGAAGATAAAGGCTGCGCACGATCTCCCTGTCACGGCGGCATTGAGGGTTGTTGATGTCTGTACAAGCCTTTTCCGCATAAATCATTGCCAGATTCAGCGAGGCTATACCTTTATTATAATAGGCATCGACGTATTTGTCATCGCGCACGAGACACGAGTCGCAGGCGTCAATCACCTCACGGTCCTTGCCTTGTTTCAGGTAGACCAGACTCTTGGCATACCAGAACAAAGGAACGGTGTCTGCCACCTGTATCATCGAGTCCGCCAGTTGCAGGCATCGCCCGTATTCTCCCTTCTCGATATGATAATCAATGAGATGGGTGAAAAAATAGTCGTGCAACGGATAGTGATGTATACCGTCGTTCAGCGCGCGCAGCCACTGTGCCGAGTCGCCCTTGGCAAGCCATGCCTTGACTAAGTATTCCTGGATGAGATGACTCTTCTGTCCGGCCTCTTGGGCCAGCGTTGAATGTTTGATTACCCCGTCCGGATTGTTGCTCATATGCGCAGCAACGGCCGCCAGATAGGCGGTCGGACGGATGAGCGTATCGGTCTTGAGGAGCGAGTCGGCAGCGAAGATGGGATGCGAGGCCGTGCCGACGTAGGTGTCGAGGAAGGGATAGGCCTGTGACATCTGCGTCTTGCGGAAATGCCATCGACCGCCATTCAGCAGGTTGGCGCGGAACGGTTTTAGCACGTCGTGGTTGCGTTTCCGATAGACGGGTTTCACACGGCCTTTCTCGTCGGGCAGCGCGCCGATGCTGTCGGCTTTCTCCAGACGGACGAACATGTCATGGATTGAAGAGAAGAACTTCGCCGTGTCGTATTTCTGTTTCAGATACAGTTTGAGGTTTTCCGCCTCGTAGAGTTTCTGACTGCATTCGGCAGCCAGTATCAGGCATTCGACACGTGTCTTGAGCTTGGTGTCTTCTTTTTCTGCTTCGGCCAGAAGGGTCTTGGCGGTCTGTTCGAGTTGGCTTTTTTTCTTGATGTTATCCTTTGCCTGACGTATGACACTGGCCCCTATGGCTGGCAACGCCAGCAGGAGCAGCAGTGCTATGGTATATTTTCTCAGTGTGCTCATGATGTCTGTAGGTTTGCCGGCGCTCCCCTACCCTTTCCTGCCTCTGGTCCACAGACCATAGAGACGGTAGTAGAATGAATAGGGACTTTGATCTTTCACTGGTTCCAGTTCAGCCTGCAGGGCCGCGATCATGCCGGTCGTGAAATAGTGGTCTGTTATGTCAACAAATGGAATAGGCATGTTGTAGTCGAAACGGTAGCCGTTGTCCGACGACAGGTTCTCGTCAAAGCGTGTGCGCCTGAATAATTTCCCAGGCTGATAGCCCTTCTTGTTCGGCAAGGCCTTCGCCTGATAGACGTCCAGCCCTTTTTCCGTGAACGACAGCAGCCATCTGCGCTTAGGCGTAACAATATGCATGTATACTCTCCCTCCTGCCACGACGTCCGGCTCGAAGGAGAGAGGCTCCTCCTCGCCGTAGTCCAACTGAAAGACCGGTTGTCGGTCATGGTTCAGTCGGAAACACAATGCCTGGTCTTCGTCGCCCGACGTGTAATAGCCCGCCACGATGCGCATTGTATCTATTTGTCGAATGTTGTCCTCTTGAGAATTTTCCGGACGCATCGACGCGTACAACCGTCCCTTTGCGTTGAAGAAGAAAGCGCCCAGTTCGGGATGATAGATCACCGTGTCGCCTGCCGTATAGGGCTTGGGTAGCACCAGCGATGGGTATTCGGACTCCACGTCGCGAATGACATATTTGTCGTCACTTCCCTCCAGCGAGATATAATAGCTGCACTCGTCCCCAGAGCCGTAACTGATGAAGGTCCATCGGTTATCGTCAGGGGAGCCTTCGATATGGTACGTGCGCCAGCCATCAGTGATGCTCCCCCAATTGGGTCTTGCAGAAGTCATCAGTGCAAAACTGACTAAGATGAGAATTGTGAGGAGAAGCCGTCTCATGGTTACGAATTCATGCTGATGAGAAACTCTTCGTTGGTCTTAGTGCCCTCCAGTCGTTTCTTCAGTTCGTTCATGGCTTCGATGGGATTCATGTCTGAAAGGAACTTACGCAGGATCCACATGCGATCGAGCGTCGTCTTGTCGTGCAACAGGTCATCGCGGCGCGTCGAGCTGGCTACGATGTTTACGGCGGGGAAGATGCGTTTGTTGGCCAGCGTACGGTCGAGCTGCAACTCCATGTTGCCGGTACCTTTGAACTCTTCGAAAATTACTTCATCCATCTTTGAACCGGTATCAATGAGGGCGGTAGCGATGATGGTGAGCGAACCGCCGCCTTCGATGTTACGCGCAGCTCCGAAGAAGCGCTTGGGCTTCTGCAGCGCATTGGCGTCAACACCGCCGGTGAGGATCTTGCCGCTGGCAGGTGCAGCCGTGTTGTAGGCGCGTGCCAGACGCGTGATACTATCAAGGAATATCACTACGTCGTGACCGCATTCCACCATGCGCTTGGCTTTCTCCAGCACGATGCCGGCGATTTTCACGTGCCGCTCGGCAGGTTCGTCGAAAGTGGAAGCGATGACCTCCGCATTCACCGTGCGCGCCATGTCCGTCACTTCCTCGGGACGCTCGTCAATCAACAACATCATCAGGTAAGCTTCGGGGTGATTGGCAGCAATGGCATTCGCAATGTCTTTCATAAGGATGGTCTTACCCGTCTTGGGCTGTGCCACGATGAGGGCACGCTGGCCCTTGCCGATCGGTGAGAACAAATCCACAATTCTGACACTGGTATTGTCGTTATATCCCCGACAGAGCTTGAATTTCTCTTCAGGAAACAAAGGCGTTAAATGTTCGAAGGCCTGACGATCACGGATCCGTACAGGATTAACCCCGTTAACATGTTCCACATTGACTAACGGGAAATACTTTTCACCTTCGCGGGGAGGACGGATAGAGCCTTCTACTACATCTCCGGTTTTTAAACCATATTGTTTGATTTGCTGCTGACTCACATAAACATCATCCGGACTGGGAAGGTAGTTATAATCCGATGAGCGGAGAAATCCCCAACCGTCGGGAGTGGTCTCAAGAACTCCTTCTGCTTTCACTAAATCGCTGAAATCATAGCGGGCGACAGGAGCTTCGGGCATCTGCTCGGCAACTTCGGGTTGATCGGAATAGTCCACGGAGGGATTCTCCATCGCCGGAAGATAAGAATAGGAATCCGGTACGTCGATATCGTTCATCATCGCCATCGGCTCCATTAGGGGTTCTTCGGGGATGGATTGCATGATTACAAAGTCCGGTTCCTCTGCTGTGAAGAAAGCTTCGACATCTTCCGGGGTGAATTCCGGTGTCTCCTCTACTCCTCCTTCCACATCCGTGACAGCATCCGGCCATTCTCCGCGTTCGGTATTCTCAGAGAAGGGTACGAACACTTCATTAGAGGTTCCCTCGGCGTTCTCAATGGGGAGCGACTGCTCATCTTGTGGGCCTTTGGCCATGGACGAAGGTTCTTCTCCGGCTTTTTCGATGTCATCAAACAGTTGTAGTTCCTTCGCTTGTGCCGTAGATTCAGCCGCCGCTTTCTCCGCCTTGGATTTGCGTCCACGTTTCTTCGGAGCAGGTGTCTCTGCTTGCGATGGCTCGGAGCCTGCAGGAGAAGTAGTGGCCTTTTCCTCGTCTGACTTCATGGGGGATTCGGCGTTCTTTCCTGCTACAGCAGTTTTGCGTTTCTTGCTCTCTGATTTATTTGGCGTCTTCTCGGCCGGTTCCTCTTTTACCTTTTCGGAAGCTTTCTCAGCCTTCTTGTCGGAAGTCATTTTGGCTGACTTCGACGACGCTTTCTCTACTGCCTTCTCTGAAGAATTAGAAGAAGCCTTTGCTGGTTTGCTGTTGACTTCAGCAGACTTTTCTGCAGCTGACTTACGCCCGCGTTTTTTGGGCTTTTCTTCAGGTTCTGCAGGATTCTTAGAGAGCTCTGCATCTATGATATGATAAATGAGATCTAATTTTTCTGTGTCTTTCTTAACGGAAATATCCAATGATTTGGCAATATCATTCAACTCTTCGATTGGCATTGCCTCGAGTTCTATCTTCGTGTGCATAGAAATGGTTTATGATTAAATAAATAAGGTATACAATCTACCTTAAAACAAAAAAATACAATAAAAAATAATGGAAACTACAAATGGACAAACCCAATTACGGCTAATCCTTTATAAATTCGAGTGCAAAGGTACAATTTTCTACCCAAATAGCAAATGTTTTTCACTTTATTTTTGTATTTTCGCGCCGAAAACTCAAAATATGGCAGCAGTTAACCCTTATTTGCAAGTTGAAAGTCTCAGTTTCGCGGTCGGTGACAAGACACTTTTCCACGATATAAGTTTTGGTATCGCCGAGGGCCAGCATGTCGGTCTTATTGCACAGAACGGCACGGGCAAGACTTCTTTGCTGAATATCTTATCTGGACATGAAGAGCCCGAAAACGGCTCTGTGACCTATCGCCGCGACCTGCGTGTAGCTTATCTGGAGCAAACCCCCTCCTATCCCACTGACATGACGGTAATGGAAGCTTGTCTCTGGCATTGCAAAGAAGAGCCACGGCGCATTCAGGAGTATCTGACAAAACTCAAAATCACAGACCATGGTCAACTCATCAGTCATCTCTCTGGCGGACAACTCAAGCGTGTAGCTTTGGCCAACGTCCTCTGCCAGGAGCCGGACCTCCTCATCCTCGACGAACCCACCAACCATCTCGACCTGCAGATGATTGAGTGGCTGGAGAATTATCTCTCGCGCTCGTATATGACAGTGCTCATGGTCACTCATGACCGCTACTTTCTGGACCGCGTTTGCAACCTGATTCTCGAGTTGGACAACGAGACGCTCTACACCTACCGCGGCAACTACGAGTACTATCTCGAGAAACGGCAAGAACGCATCGACGTCGCCAATGCAGAGATTGCTCGGGCCAACAACCTCTACCGCACCGAACTCGATTGGATGAGACGCATGCCACAGGCCCGCGGGCACAAGGCCCGCTATCGTGAGGAAGCCTTCTACGACCTCGAGCGCAAGGCAAGGCAACGCATCACCGAGGATGCCGTATCCATTCAGTTGAACAGTACCTATATCGGTTCGAAGATCTTCGAGGCTGAATACGTCAGCAAGACTTTCCCGGCTGATCCCGACAATCCCGCAAGCACCGAAAAGGTCATCCTCAAGGACTTTTACTACAACTTCTCACGCTACGAGAAGATGGGCATCGTCGGAGCTAACGGCACTGGTAAGAGCACCTTCATCAAGATGCTCCTTGGACTCGTCAAGCCCGACAGCGGGCGCTTCGTCATTGGCGAGACCGTGCGCTTCGGCTATTTCTCGCAGGATGGCATGCAATTTGACCAGGAGATGAAGGTCATTGACGCCGTTCGACGTGTCGCAGAGTATGTCGACCTTGGTGGCGGACGGCATCTGACCGCGATGCAGTTCCTGCAGCATTTTCTTTTCTCTCCACTTCAGCAGCAGAATTACATCTACAAACTATCAGGCGGAGAACGCCGTCGTCTGTATCTCTGCACAGTTTTGATGCAGAACCCCAACTTTCTCATCCTCGACGAACCGACCAACGATCTGGACATCGTCACTTTGAACATCCTTGAGGACTACCTTAAGAATTTCAAGGGCTGCGTGATCGTGGTCAGCCACGACCGTTATTTCATGGATAAGGTTGTTGATCATTTACTGGTGTTCCGGGGTGACGGCGATATCAAAGATTTCCCGGGCAATTACTCGCAGTTCCGGGAGTGGGAAAAAGAGAATGTTTCCGGCAGTGTCTTGCCATCTGAGAAATCTTCGGCTACAAAAAAAGGAAAGGAGACGTCTGCAACAGCCCCGCTCTCTTCGCGCAGCAATGCTGAGCAACGACCGCGACGCCTCTCTTTCAAGGAGAAACGGGAGATGGAGACGTTGGAGGCCGAGATCGCTTCCCTCGAAAAGGAAAAGGCTGACATAGAAACCGCGCTTTGCAGTGGAGCCCTTGACATTGACGAACTCACCGAAAAGAGTAAACGTTTGCCTTTATTGCAAGACGAACTGGACGAAAAGGAAATGCGTTGGCTTGAGTTATCAGAGATTGGCGCATAGCAGTGTTTCGTTTTTGCAAACTCCAGCAATGTGTCTTCTTCCAGCTATTTTTGCTTTATTTCTTGACAATTAATTCTAAATGAATAAGGATATGCTTATCAACAACCAAGTGATGGACGAACTGATGGCTCAAGCTGAAGCCAGTTCGAGATTAAGAATGAACATGGACTTGCGCACAACGCCTGACGATCAGTCGCAGCGTATGCTGAATGCCCTGCTCCCAGGTACACAATTGCCTATTCATCGTCATACCGCAAGCACGGAAGTCGTCGTGATCCTACGCGGTCGTATGGATGAGATTTTCTTTGACGAAGAAGGGCGTGAAACCGAACGCTTTCATCTTGACCCCACAACCGGCAACTGTGCCTTGAATATCCCCCTCGGGACCTGGCACAGCGTAGAGGTTTTTGAACCGACAGTGATTTTCGAATCAAAAGATGGTGCGTATACACCATTGGCACCGGAAGATCAGATGATCATCGCTAAGTAGATCATTTCCTAACCATTCCCTCTTTCTGCGATGGCTTGGGCGATGGTATATCCTGTTGTCCAGGCGGCCTGAAAATTAAACCCGCCCGTGATGCCGTCGATATCCAGCATTTCCCCGGCGAAATACAGTCCTCGGACGTGACGGCTTTCAAGGGTGACTGCATCGACCTCAGATAGAGCAACACCGCCGCAGGTGACAAACTCGTCCTTAAAAAGCGTGCGGGATGCTATCGTATAGTTGTCTGCTGTGAGTATATTCACAAGGCGGTTGAAGAGCTTTTTACTCACAGCTGTACACAAGGGGGCGTTACCTTTCTGCAAGGAATCGGTGTCAAGAGCTTTCTGCACCAGAAAAATCCAAAGGCGCGAAGGCAAATCGAAAGGATGAAGGGAAGAGATTTGTTTCTGCGGATAGCGTAATAAGAGATTGTGGAGGTGCTGACGTACCTCTTCTTCGTTGTGATTGGTCCAGTTGATTGCCAGCGGAGCATGGTAGTTGTTTTCTGCAAGATAGCGGGCAGAATAGCTGGAGAGCTTGAGGATGGCAGGGCCGCTCATTCCCCAATGGGTGATGAGCACGGCCCCGTTAGCCCGGAAACGCGTTCCAGGGATAAAAGCCACGGTATCCTCTACGACCGTTCCCATGAGCTCGTGCAGCGCCTCGCCGCTAACGGCAAAGGTAAAAAGCGAAGGCACTGGCGGTGCGATCTCATGCCCAAGCGCGGATATCCACTGCAATGGTTGCAGCTTGGGCTGACCTCCCATGGCAAGGACTATAAAATCATAGCCGGAAAGGGGATGTGCAGCTGAGGTGTTGTGGGAAGGAACAGCTTCTGATTGTGAGGATGTTTCTGTTGAAGTGTTGACGAAATCTTCAGGGAGATGGTCGATGCGAACATCCGTTTGGATGGTAATCTTCAATCGGCGGGCGTGTTGGAGAAAACAGTCAATGATAGCCTGTGAATCCTGTGCTGCGGGAAAGACACAATGGTCTGGCTGAATAGTCAGAGGCACGCCATGCGCTTCAAACCAGCGGTAGGCATCATGATGGCTGAAGCCTTTCAGCAGGCGCTTCATCAGTCGGTGACCACGGGGATAGACTTGACTGAGGTCGCCGATATTCTCGAAAGTGTTGGTGCAGTTGCAACGTCCTCCTCCGGAGACCTTCACTTTCTGCAAAAGGCGGTGACTGCGTTCAAAGATGGTCACCTCCATCTGCGGACACATCTCCTTAAGGTTGATGGCCGTGAAAAAGCCGGCCGCTCCGCCTCCGACGACAGCCGTTTTCATTTGCGCGCGCGTTCCTTAATAATACCGTGACGATAGGCATAGAGCAACTCCTTGAGTTCCTCGATTTGCGACTGCAACTCACGCCCTTTATCGGTGTCACGAACGCGTAGCCGCCGTCCGCTGAGTTCCACAATCTGCTTCGAACTGACGATATCCGTACCCCTGCGGATAGCATCGTCGGCGCTCTCGAAGGGCTCGTGCTGAATGAGTTCGAAGCCGCGGCTATGGAAGACAAGCGTATATCCTGCTATACCCGTGGTGTTGTGATAAGCCTTCGACAAGCCGCCGTCGATCACCATGAGCCTGCCGTCTGCCTTGATCGGACTTTCACCACCCGTTACGCGTACCGGGACGTGCCCGTTGATGATATGACGGTGCTTGCCTTGAACACCGAAGGCATCGAGGATGCTATCGCAGACATCTGCATTGTCACGTAGTAGGTAGTAGTAACCCTTGGGCTCTTCATGTGTTGACTTGTCACGCAGGAAATAACGCTCGAAGGTGGTCATACGGGCTTTGTCGAAGAGCGGAGAATCCTGACCGCACCAGAGATACCAGAAATAATCGCGCGCAAAACGTTTCTCCTCGCGAGGGGTATCATTCTGGAAAGCTGAGCGCATTGTCATACCGATGTGGTGCAACAGTTCGCGACCGGAATAGCGGTGTCCGTTGAGGTCTACTTCCTTCAGAGAACCGTCAGCATTCAAGGGCACGCTCGCGTGGAAGAGCAGGTTGCCGTTGTAGATGGCATACATGCATCCGTGGGTAAAGAGGCACTTGATGTGTTTCTGAAGTTTGTCACTGACGCGGAAGGAGTGATGCAACTGCCGCACGAGTTCCGCTTCTTCGGGGGTGAGTTCATAGGGGTGCGCCGGGTCAAGAGTCGGCAGGAAACAGTCTGTCATCTCATACTCCTTGCCGTCGCGCACAAAGACGCTCCTTTCCTTGTCAATGCACTGCAGCACCTGCCGGTCCTGCATATTCCATTCCGGCCGGCGTTCAATCATCTGGGCCTCCAGCTTGAATTGTATGATGCTGATGGCCTTGTGCATCTGTGCAATCAGTCGGCGTGTCTTCTCATTGTGTGTGGTATCATCTTTGTCCAGTCGCGGTCCGAAACGGTCGCACGGATCAGCAGCGTAAGTCTCCATGGCAAAGGTAGCCAGGGGCACAAGGTTGATGCCATAGCCGTCCTCGAGCGTCTGCATGTTCCCGTAACGGAGCGACAGGCGCAGCACGTTAGCAATACAACAGTCGTTGCCGGCAGCCGCTCCCATCCATAGCGCATCGTGATTACCCCATTGGATATCGAAGGAGTGATGTTCACACAGACGGTCCATGATGATATGCGCTCCCGGACCGCGGTCGAAAATATCGCCTAAGATATGCAACTGGTCTACGGCCAACTGCTGAATGACGGTAGCCAGCGCCACTATGAAAGCTTCGGCGCGACCGGTCTGCACGATGGTGGCGATAATCCCGTCGAAGTATGCCTGTTTGTCGTCGTCGGAAGGAGATTCGTGCAAGAGTTCTTCGATGATATAGGCAAATTCCGTTGGCAGTGCTTTGCGGACCTTCGATCGTGTATATTTGGAACTTACACTCTGGCACACGCGGATTAAGCGCTGTAGCGTCACAACATAAAAATCGTTGAGCTGACTGACCTGCTCCAACTGATTCTTGATAATCTCCAGTTTCTGTTCAGGATAATAGATAAGGGTGCAGAGTTCACGAATCTCATCGGCGTCAAGTGTTTCGTCGTAGAGTTCTTTCACCTTGCGCTTGATATTGCCAGAAGCATTCTTGAGGATATGTAGGAAAGCCTCGTACTCACCATGTATGTCGGCCATGAAATGTTCCGTTCCTTTCGGCAGGTTGAGGATTGCTTCCAGGTTGATAATCTCTGAGGAAGCGGCAGCAATATTGGGAAAACTCTGCGCCAGCAACTGCAGTACACGGAGGTCTGATTCTATACGCTCTTCAATGGTCATAGCAGTGGATTAGTCGTTAAGTTGAAAGGTAAGGGCTCTCCATTCGCCGTCGTGCTTCTCTCTTGTCAGATGCAGGTCCATTGACAGCGCTTTCTCCATCAGCAGCGGCACATCAGCCTCGTAGAATCCGGAGAGGAGGAGGCACCCGCCGGGCTTCAGTTTAGAAACGAAGACAGGCAGGTCTGCCAATAGAATATTGCGGTTGATGTTAGCGAGGAGGATATCGGTTTGAGGGGCCGTTGACAGACACGAGGCATCACCAAGGACAATGTCTGCTGCACATCCGTTCAGCGCAAAATTGTCCTGGGCATTTTTCACGCTCCATTCGTCAATATCGTAAGCAAAGACACTTGACGCTCCGAGCTTCAGAGCAGCTATGCCAAGGATACCGGTTCCGCAGCCGGCATCAATGACGCAGGCTCCGGGAAGAGCTGTTTCCGAAAGCATTGCGATCATCATGCGCGTTGTGGAATGTTCACCACTCCCGAAAGCCTGACGCGGAATCACTCGGATTTGCTGACCGTCAGGCAAAAAGATGGGTTCAAAGTGATGTTCCGCCTCCCATACCGCATTCCAGTTCTCGTCAGGGGCTGCCGTGGCTGTGAAGGTAATAGTCGGAAGGTCCGCTCCGTCATCACTAAAGGCAAAGGCACCTGCGGTCTCACGTATCGCTTTTTGAATGGCAGATTCGTCGTATGCGTCTTGCAGGATGTAAGCTGTCAATCCGCTTGCGCCCGGCACAAAAGTATCACAACCCACATCTGCCAACAAGGCGGTTAGCACATCAGCTACCGCCTCGTTGTATGGTTGGATAAGGAATGAAAGTTCCGTGTATTTCATTCTCTAACAGCTCTAATTGATTTAACTCAAAAGCTCAAAAACAACTGACTTGTCCGCTCGACCTCTGGTCGCTTGACTCTCCAAGAACTCGTTAACTAAACCACTCGTCAACTAAACTTAAAAACTTAAGAACTAAAAACTTAAGAACTTAAAAACTTCAATCTTTCTTTTCGTTGGAAGCTTTCACTTCGGGCTTTGCTTTATAGCGTTTGTTTAGTCCTGCAACGACTTCCTTCGTGATGTCATACTTCTTGTTGGCGAAGAGAATATTGTCTCCTTGTCGGGAAAGGATGTAATCGTATTTCTTCGTCTTGTTGTACACCTTGAGGAAAGCTTGAATGGAGTCACGCAGCTCTTCGTTGAGTTTGGCATTCTCCATGGCCAGTTCGTTGGTCAGACGCTGATCCAGTTCTGCAAGGTCCTGCTGCTCTTTGGCCAGCTGGTTCTGTGCACGTTCCAACTCGTCGCGGGTGGTAAAACCGTTGCTCTCGTATTTCTTCTGAAGCGCATTAGCATGCTGCTGTAGTGCTCGCTGCTTCTGTTGAAGGGTGTTCGCCGCATTTTCTCCTTTCTTGTTGAGGAGTAAATTGTAGTCCTTGCAGAACTGATACTGACTCATTAAACTATCCACTTCTACATAGGCGATTCTTAAGCCTGTAGCCTCCACTTCAGTTGCCTTGGCGTTTTCTTGTACTTCGGGTTTGTTATTGCAGCCGGTCAGCGCAACAGCTGCACCGAGTGCGAGAAAGAGGATTTTCTTCATCTTTATGATTTGTTTTCAATGTTTTGTTTCTTTTGCATGTGGCTTGTGGGCCAACTGATGACGCTCTATCGCATCCATGCTCTCCACGCAATGGATGCCACGCTCACGCATCGCCTTAGAACCGCCGATGTGCGTCATCGGGCCATGTGCATCGCCCTTGAAAATAAGTTTCACGGCGAGCAGCACGACAGCCAAAGCGACTATTCCTATCGTGATGAGCAATAATTTGAGCATCTGATACGTTCTTTTATTGAAGATTTTTTTGTCGGGAACAAGCTTTCTTGTATCTTTGCAGCCCAAAGGCAGTGCAAAGATACGTCAAAAAGATTAGCAAAGCATTGTTTAGAACAGACTTTAACCAAAATTAGCAATATTCAAATGAATAAGATTGAATTGAAACCCGCAAGCGTATTCGGGATGTTTGCACGCATCAACGCGATCCCGCGCCCTTCCAAGCATGAAGAGAAGATGATTGCTTTCCTCAAAGAGTTCGGCGAAAGCCTTCATCTGGAAACGCTTGTCGACGAAACAGGAAACGTGCTCATCCGTAAACCGGCCTCGAAAGGCATGGAGAACAGACCTACCGTGATTCTGCAGAGCCACATGGATATGGTTTGCGAGAAAAATGCTGACGTGGATTTCGATTTTGAGAAAGATGCCATCCAAACATATGTCGACGGCGAATGGCTCAAAGCCAAAGGCACTACACTCGGTGCGGACGACGGCATTGGTTGTGCCATGGAGATGGCGATTCTCGCCGACGATACGCTCAAACACGGACCTCTCGAATGTGTCTTCACGCGTGACGAAGAAACGGGGCTCACGGGGGCTGAAGGTATGAAGCCGGGGTTCATGACGGGGTCAATGCTCATCAACCTCGATTCCGAGGACGAGGGCGAGATGTTCGTCAGCTGTGCCGGCGGTTGCCGAACGACGGCCACGTTCCGATTCACCCCCGAAACGCCTCCTGCAGGTGCCTTCTTCCTCAGACTGACCATAAAAGGTCTGACTGGCGGACACAGTGGTGACGATATTGACAAAAAACGTGCCAATGCCAACAAACTGCTGGCTCGTTTCCTTTATGACGGCATGAAGAAATGGGGCCTTCGCCTAAGCGATATTCAAGCGGGAGGATTGCATAACGCCATCCCGCGCGAAGCGTCATGTCTGGTCTGCATACCTAATATTTATAAGGAACAGGCGCGCGCGGATTGGAATATCTTCGCCGCTGAGGTCCAGGAAGAGTTCAGCGTCACGGAGAAGCAGATGGAGTTCTTGCTTGAGAGTGCTGAACCCGCTCCCACAGTCCTCCCTGAGGAGGTCAACTGCCGCCTGATCTCGGCTTTACAGGCCGTCGACAACGGTGTCTATGCCATGAGTCAGGACATCGCTCTTGTGGAGACCAGCAGTAACCTGGCCAGCATCAAGCAGGTGGAGCCTGGCGTCATTTTCGTGAACTCCAGCCAGCGCAGTTCGCTGCTTAGCAATCGCCATAATATGAGTCATACAATTGCTGCCGTCTTCGAACTGGCGGGAGCGGAAGTGGAGATTGGCGAGGGCTATCCCGGTTGGGCGATGAACCCGAAGAGCGAGATCCTTCGCATTACACGCGAACAGTATCAGCGTCTCTTCAAGAAAGAGCCCATCGTACGAGGAATTCACGCGGGGCTCGAATGCGGACTTTTCTCCGAGAAATATCCGGGTTTGGATATGGTCAGCTTCGGGCCTACCCTCAGGGGGGTGCATTCTCCCGACGAGCGTCTGCTTATCCCCACCGTGGATATGGTGTGGCGCCACCTACTCGCGATCCTCGAGAATATTTGATGTCTTGAGTGTCGTACGCTTGCAGCGATAGTGGAAGCAATGAAAGGTATTCAATCTGTTTTCGATAAGGGGAAACACGGAAGACGGTCACTATGGACGGCCTTCTGTGTTGCCTTGTGGATGTGTGTCTGTTTCACCGCTTGCGACGACTATGACTCCTTCACCACGGACCGTAGCGCTACGCTGCAG
The DNA here is from genome assembly GCA_024690405.1 of Bacteroidales bacterium. GTDB lineage: Bacteria > Bacteroidota > Bacteroidia > Bacteroidales > Bacteroidaceae > Physcousia. The sequence continues at coordinate 10,179 of JAILCU010000007.1, read as the reverse complement.
TTCAGTAGCGACACCGTCCGCTTTGACACGCTCATCGCTACCATCCCATCGAGCACCAGGACCCTGACGGTCTATAACAGGGGGGACGAGGGCCTGCGTATCAGCGAGATCTGGTTGGAGAAAGGGGCTGAAAGCGTATTCCGCATCAATATTGACGGACAGGATATGAGTCGCAGTGCGGATAACCGTGTCACGGATTTCGAAGTACGACGCCGCGATAGTATTGTCGTCCGGATTGAAGTGACCATACCTGAACTGGAATCAGACTCTGTCTGCGCCTGTTTGGATCTTTTGCATTTCAGACTGGAGAGTGGCGTCGGTCAGACCGTACATTTGGTGGCGAGCGGGCGCAATGCGTTTTTCATGAAAGGCATCTCACTGACTGCGGATACAACTTTCACTGCACAACGGCCTATCGTGGTCTACGACAGCCTTGTCGTTTCCCCCGACGTTACGCTCACGCTTGAGGCTGGCACACAATTGCTCTTCCACGAAAAAGCCGGAATCATCGTTCATGGGACATTGAAAGCCTTGGGATCGCTTGAGGAGCCGGTGGTGATGCGGGGGGACCGCACCGATCACATGTTTGACTACCTGCCTTACGACCGACTTCCAAGCCGTTGGGAAGGTCTTGTCTTCACACGAGAGAGTCTTGGCAATTTCTTGGAGTATCTCGACCTCCACAGTGGCTTGTTCGGCATCCGTTGTGACAGCACGGGCACAGAAAGCCTTAAAATGAAACTTGTGAATGCACGCATTCACAATCTTGGCGGACACGGGCTGGAACTGCTCCACTGCCGCGTGGAGGTGGGCAATACGGAGGTCTCCAACACGCTCGGGCATTGTGCGTATGTCGTGGGGGGCGATGTGCAATTTACACACTGCACCTTGGCGCAGTTCTACCCGCTCAGCGCCAATCGCGGACATGCTGTCAACATCGTAAACCAGGATTCCCTCGGATATTTTCCGCTCTATCGTGCTGATTTTATCAACTGTGTCGCAACGGGTTACGCCGAGGACGTCTTGATGATTCCTTCGCTCAACCGCGAGGAGATGCCCACAGATGCGGCTGAATTTCCAATCAACTACCAGTTTATCAACTGCTTCCTCACCACCGTCGTTCCCGAGGATGAGCTCTACACAGAGAGGTTCGTTTCATGCTCTATTGATTCGCTGGAGGCCGAGATCAACCGCGAGAAGCATTTCCAACTGATCGATGCTCACAATTTCCTTTATGACTTCACACCCATCGAGGATTCACCCATACGCGGAATCGCGGATTCCACTTACAGCGTCCTCTACCCTCTCGACCGTCTCGGCCGTTTACGCATTGAACCGGATGCCGGATGCTACGAAACGACCGTTCTCGAGAAAGAGGAATAAGCGGCACCTTACAACTTTGCAGAACACACTATAACCACGAATGACGGCAGTAGGATCCTATTGCCGTCATTCGTGGAATGGTATTCTTGTCAGGTGATGATTCTTAAACGATCAGAACGGTAAGTCGTCGGTGCTTTCTCCACCGAAAGCGGGAGCTGCACCTTCGGAGGCAGCAGGTGCTGCAGCGGGAGCGGGCGGGAATGCACCGTCGGATGCTGGCTGTGCCGGGGGGAAGGGTGCTGCGCCGGCAGTATCGGCGGGTACTGCAACAGCATTGGGATCATAGGGGGCCACTTTCCATGCGCGAACCTGATTATACCAACGGCCGTTATATTCATGAGCGTCAATGTCGAGACTCACGGTGAGCATCTGACCAACCTGGATATTGAAGTTGGTGATACGGTCTACACCGAAGACCTCGAAGCAGCATTTCTTCGGATACTGCTCCATCGTTTCAAGGACATAAGTTGCTACTTTCCACTCGCTGCCCGAACGCTGCGAGACTCCGCCGCGCTCAGGGAGAACTAAGATAATCTTTCCAGAGATTTCCATTGTTTAATATTATATATTATAAGGTGAATATTGGCTTGCTACCCGACTGTCAGGGGGATTTAAAATGCGTTTCACGATGCAAATATACTCCTTTCTTGGCAGTTTTGCTAATTTTAAGGACTTTTTTTTGCACGCGTTGCCGAAAATCGTTATCTTTGCTCGGTTTTTAACGCACACAATAACCTCAGACCAACTGTAAATTCATAATAAAACATTCATAAATCATGAAATTCAAAGTCTCCAGCGCGACTCTTTTCAGCCGCCTAACATCGATCAACCGCGTGCTCAACAGCAAGAACTCTCTCTCTATTCTTGACTGCTACCTTTTCGTCATTGAAGGCCAGAAAATGTCTGTAACAGCCTCTGACAGCGAGACGACGCTCGTCACGAGCGTCGAGCTCATCGAAAGCGAGATGGACGCTCGCTTCTGCATCAAGGCTAAGACGATACAGGATTCGCTGAAGGAGATCTCTGAACAGCCGATCACCTTGGATGTCAACCTCGACACCATGGAGATTAGGGGAGAATACCAAAACGGTCATTTCAACATCGTGGGAGAGCGTCCCGATGAATATCCCGTGCCTCACCAGATTGAGGGTGAAGCCGAGTGCCACGAGATTCCTCAGAACCAGCTGTGCGCAGGCATCACGCACAGCCTGTTTGCCACGGCCGATGATGAGATCCGTCCTGTCATGACGGGTATCTACTTCGACTTTACCCCGGAGTGCCTCATTTTCGTGGGTACTGATGGCCGCAAACTCGTCCGTAACAAGTATTTCAACATCAAGAGCGAGGCGCAGACGGGCTTTATCCTCCCTAAGAAACCGGCCAATATCCTTAAGAGTCTGCTCAAAGGTGAAGAACCGGCTGAAATGAAATTCAACGATAAGACTGCCATCATCACTACCGCGGATTTCACCCTTACATGCCGGCTTATCGACGGACGCTACCCGAACTACAACAGCGTCATTCCTCCTAACAACCCCTTTAAGGCTGTCATCGACCGCGCCGCACTGATCTCGACGCTCAAGCGGGTGCTCGTCTTCAGCAGCCAAAGCAGCGCGCAGATTAAGTTGGCGTTCAAGAAGGATAAACTGGTGGTCAGCGGACAGGATGTCGACTACAGTACCAGCGCAGAGGAACGGCTCATCTGCGAATACGACTCTCCCGCCATCAATATCGGGTTCAAAGGCACTCTCCTGCTCGATATCCTCGGGAATATCGAGAGCAGCGAAGTCGTCGTAGAATTGGCCGACCCGGGACGCGCCGGAATTATCAAACCGGTTGAGCAGAAAGAGGGTGAAGAGGTCCTCATGCTTCTCATGCCTATGATGCTCAACGATTAATATTTGCAGATCTTTTAATAATTGAGGAATGATGTCTCCACGACGTCATTCCTCAATCATGAAACATATCACCACTCTCTCATGCAATTAAAATTAGAAAAACCAATCGTTTTCTTCGACCTTGAAACTACAGGACTCGACATCGTTAATGACCGCATTCTTGAAATCTGCCTCCTTAAGGTCTTCCCTAATGGCAACGAGGATGCAAAAACAATGCGCTTAAACCCTGGTATTCACATCCCTAAGGAGTCCTCGGCCATCCACGGTATTTACGACGAGGATGTCAAGGACTGTCCGCTCTTCGCTGACGTGGCAAAGGATATCTGGGAATTTATGAAAGGCTGCGACCTCGGGGGATTCAACTCCAACCACTTCGACATCCCTATGCTGGCCGAAGAATTTCTACGGGCTGGTGTCAAGGCGGACCTGCGCTCCTGCAGGAGTGTCGACGTGTCCAACATCTACCGCAAGCTGGAGCGACGCACACTCATCGCTGCTTATAAGTTCTATTGCAACAAGGACCTCACCGCCGCACACTCCGCCCTCGGCGATACGCGTGCCACCTACGAAGTCCTCTGCGCACAGCTCGACCACTATCCCGACAACCTGCAGAACGATGTCAACTTCCTCACCGAATACTCCCGTGCCGACCGTAACGTGGATTACGCCGGTCGCATAGTCCTCGATAAAGACAACGTTGAGATCTTCAATTTCGGTAAATACAAAGGGCAGCCCGTCATAAAAGTCCTGCACGACGACCCCGGCTATTTCAGCTGGATCATGCAAGGGGATTTTGCCCGCGACACCAAAGAAGTTCTCACTACCCTCGTCCTCCGCAGCAAGAACGCCCCAGCCCATTAACCCATCCCTCCTCCGCTGCCCTCCTCCGCAGCCCTCCCCTGCAGCCCTCCGTGGGTTGAGTGTATGGCGGTTCGTCCGCCATTTCATCCCGCCCCTCTCCAATCAATAAATAAATTCAATCCTCATGAACATCGTCTTAGGCATTACCGGAAGTATAGCAGCCTATAAAGCCTGTACCCTTATCAGACAATTTGTCAAGCAAGGGCACGAGGTCCAGGTTGTGATTACGCCGGCAGGAAAGGAGTTCATCACTCCTGTCACCCTCTCCGCCCTCACCTCCAAGCCCGTCATCAGTGATTTCTTCTCGCAACGCGACGGCACCTGGCATAGTCATGTAGACCTCGGCTTGTGGGCCGATGCCATGGTCGTAGCTCCGGCCACGGCCTCCACTATAGGTAAAATGGCGAATGGAATTGCTGACAACATGCTCATCACCACCTACCTGTCGATGAAAGCGCCTGTCTTCGTGGCTCCTGCTATGGACCTTGATATGTGGAGGCATCCTGCCACGCAAGCCAACCTCGATCTGCTGCGCAAGCGCGGAGTGACGGTCATCGAGCCCGCCAGCGGTGAGTTGGCCAGTCATCTCGTCGGTAAAGGGCGGATGGAGGAGCCGGAGAAGATCGCTGAATTCGTCATCGCTTCATTTAATAATGCACCAATCCTGAATCCTGCCGCCGATTGTTCGCTCGAAGGTCGTCGAATCCTTATCACGGCCGGACCTACATACGAACGCATTGACCCGGTACGTTTCATCGGCAATTATTCCAGCGGTAAGATGGGTATAGCCCTTGCCGAGGAATGTGCTCGTCGGGGCGCGGAAGTGCAACTCGTTCTCGGGCCCGTACAGCGCTCTACCACGGCTCCCGGCATCAATATCATTCCGGTTGAGAGCGCCCGGCAGATGTGGGAGGCGGCAAGCAAACTCTTCCCCGACATGGATGCTGGAATCTTGTGCGCCGCGGTAGCTGACTTCACCCCCGAAGAGGTGGCTGATACTAAAATCAAACGCGAAGGGGACGACCTCGTCTTGCGACTGAAACCCACACGTGATATCGCGGCCGGTCTTGGTGCTATGAAACGACCCGGACAACGCCTCGTCGGTTTTGCCCTCGAAACCAACGACGAACTCCCTCATGCCCAAGAGAAACTCGTCCGAAAGAACTTCGATTTCATCGTCCTCAATTCGCTCAACGACGCAGGTGCCGGTTTCAGACACGACACCAACAAGGTCACTATCATCTCACGCGATGCCATTACTCCTTATCCTCTAAAGCCTAAAACAGACGTCGCTGCAGATATTATTGATAACTTAGATAAATGCTTTAAGGAATCGCTTTAAACAATTGATATTAATGGGTTTATATTTTATGCCTATGAAACGCCTCCTTTATCTGCCTCTTCTCTTCATCCTCTTCCTGATGCCTTCTGCCACACAGGCGCAAGAGTTGAACGCAAAGGTCATCATTAACCGCTCGCAGGTCTCCAACACCAAATCCGGCGTCTTTGAAGCGCTGGAGAAATCGGTGACGCAGTTTCTTAACGAACGGGCATGGACCACGATGCAGTTCCGCGAGGCAGAGCGCATTCAGTGTACTTTCAATATCACCATCGATACCTACAGCGAGACGGACAACTCCTTCAAGGGTAGCCTCCTCGTGGCCAGCATTCGTCCCGTATACAACTCGTCCTACACCACCACCGTATGGAACACCAACGATAAAGACTTCGACTTCACCTTCCAGGAGTTCGACCAGCTGGAATGGCGCCCCGAACAGATCGATAACAACCTTACCGCCGTTCTTGCTTATTGGGCATATATGATTATTGGCCTTGACCTCGAGAGCATGGCACCAATGGGGGGGACAGAGGTCCTTCAGCAGGCGCTGGAGATTTGTCGCAACGCTGAGAGCCTGGGCTACTCGGGATGGAAGGCTTTCGACGACAGCAAGAATCGCTTTGCCATCGTCAACGATTACCTCGACGGTGGTATGGAGAAGTTCCGCCAGATGCAGTATCTCTATTACCGCAGCGGTCTCGATCAGATGGCAGAGAACACCGAAACGGCGCGACAGGCAATCTCTGAGGCAATCAATCTGCTCAAGCAGTCTCACGAGGACAAGTCGCTGAGTATGCTCCCGCAAATTTTCACCGACTTCAAACGCGACGAACTCGTCAGTATCTTCTCCGGACAGGGCTCTTCTTCCGACCGAGAAGCCATCTACGATATTCTTTTTAATATCAACCCCTCTCAAAACACCTATTGGGAAAAACTCAAGCAGTGATACGGGTATTAAACATACAAAACTACGCGCTCATATCCTCATTGGAGATGCACTTCCATAGGGGATTTTCGGTCATCACCGGTGAGACCGGTGCCGGCAAGAGCATCCTCCTCGGCGCAATAGGTCTGCTTCTGGGACAACGGGCTGAAACGAGGATGATCAAAGCGGGAGCCAACCGTTGTGTTATCGAGGCTGAATTCGACCTCGACGGGTATGCGATGGAGGCGTTCTTCAACAAGCACGACTTCGATTTCGACGGACACACTTGTCTTATCCGGCGCGAACTCCTCGCTTCGGGCAAGAGCCGGGCTTTCATCAACGACACGCCCGCGCAGGTAGCACAACTTCGCGAATTGGGCAATCAGCTCATCGACATCCATTCCCAGCATCAGAATCTTCTCATTGCTAACGAGGACTTTCAACTCTCGGTGCTTGATATTCTTGCTCACAACGAGGAGCAGCGTAAGGCCTATGCCGAGGCGTTTGCTGCCTATCAGCATGCTACTAGCGACCTCCAGGAGGCTGAAAAGGAACTGGCGCGTAGCCGTGAAGAGGAGGACTACCTCCGCTTCCAGATGCAGCAGCTCGATGATCTGCACCTCGAAAGTGGCATGCAGGAAGCTATGGAACAGGAAGTGCAGATGCTCGAGCACGCCGAGGAAATACGCTCCGCTCTCTGGTCGGCTGCAAGTCTCATGCAGGGAGAAGAACAGAGGGGGGCTGGGGTAATTGCGGCTTTACGGGAAGCTCAGCATCATCTGCAGTCCGTTGCATCACTGATGCCTGCTGCGGACGAACTGACGGCGCGAATCGATGCCTGTCTCATAGAGCTCAAGGATATACAGAGTGAGCTTGACACCGATGCACGGCGAGTCGAGATCAATCCTCAACGTCTTGATGTGGTCAACGCATGGCTCAGCAACTTCTACGCCGCGCTCAAAAAGCATCATGTCAATGACGAGGCGGCACTCATGGCGCTCGCCGACAGCTACCGGTCCAAACTCGCTCGCATCGACAATGCCGACGACCACCTCTTGCTTCTCCGGCAGACGCAACAGCAGGCTGCTGAAGCCTTGCTCAAACTGGCTCGAGAGCTTTCCGGACAGCGTCAGAAGGCGGCACGGCTTGTCGAACAGCAGATGCACGAACGCCTCGCACCGCTCGGCATCCCAAACGTGCGTTTCTCTGTCGGGATTACTCAACGGACTGAACCGTCTCCCACGGGACTCGACCAGGTCGAATTTCTCTTCAGCGCCAATCGCAACAGTCCGCTCCAGCGGGTGTCGGAGGTCGCTTCTGGAGGCGAAATCGCACGTGTCATGCTTTCTCTAAAGGCCATGATGAGCGGCGAGGTCAAACTGCCTACCGTCATCTTCGACGAGATTGACACTGGTGTCAGCGGACAGATCGCCGAACGCATGGCGCTCATGATGCGGCAGATGGGCGACGGCGGAAGACAGGTCATCTCCATCACTCACCTGCCGCAGATCGCAGCCATCGGCGCTCATCACTATCGTGTATATAAAGAGGATGCTCAAGAGGGCGCATCGACTCATATACTCGAACTCGACAGCGAAGAGCGGGTCACCGAACTGGCCCACATGCTCAGCGGCGCTCAACTCACCGATGCGGCCGTACAGAACGCCCGCGCCCTTCTCCATAATACTTAATGGTGTTTTTCCTTTGATGATGAAACTACAAAACATACTTCACACCTCATTCTTCCTCTGTGTGGTTCTGCTGGCTACAGCCGTTTCCGCGCAGACACCCAAATGGTTTAAGAAAGCGCGCAAGGCGCAGCTGAACATCGTCACTTACGATGCCACCGGACAGATGCTGAATTCCACCAACGGCTTCTTCATCGGAGAAGAGGGTACCGCCGTGGCGGATTATGCCGCATTCAAGGGGGCTTCGAGGGCTGTGGCCATCGATTTTGACGGCAAGGAATGGCCGGTCAGTTGTATTGCTGGTGCCAGCGCTCTTTACGACGTCGTCAAATTCCGAGTCGGCGTCCGAAAATCTTCCGCGCTGAAACTGGCAGCTGTTCCTGCCGTGAAGGGACAGAATGCTTATATCATGCCTTACCTCTCCAGCAAGGCGAATGCCGCTACGATTGCTGTCATCGGCAAGGTGGAGAAATTCAACGAGCGCTATGCGTATTATACACTCCCTGCACAGACGGCTGAGAGAACGGCTTCTTGTCCGGTCCTCAACGGGGATGGAGAGGTCATCGGACTGCTGCAGCTCTCTGCCACGGGTGACGCCGAACAGTGCTTCGCTTTGGATGTAAACTTCATCAACGGACTCCAGACGACGGCCATGTCGGCAACATCTACGGATTATCGCGATATCTTCATCCGGAAAGCACTACCCACAACCGCTGACCAGGCAAACAGCTTCATCTATCTGACAGGAAAACGTGATACGTCGCTCTATCTGGCCTATGTCGATGATTATATCGAAGCTTTCCCGGAACAGAACAACGGCTACACCATGAAAGCTGAAATGCTCAGCGCCAGACATGACTTCACCGCAGCTGAAACGGCGTGGGAAGAGGGGCTGAAACACGCTACCGCTCCCGACGAGATCCTCTACTCACGGGCCCGCACCATATACGCCAGAGTGCAGGACACCCCCTCGCTGCCCGAGGACTGGACGCTTGAGAGGGCCGTCAAAGAGATTGACGCCGCACTGGCCGTAAAACCGGAACCGGTCTACACTGCCATGAAAGCGCATATCCTCTACGGACAAAAACGTTACGCTGAGGCTTCTCTCCTTTTCGTAGAACTCAACAAAACGAACATGCGCTCGGCTGAGAACTTCCTCTATGCAGCGCAGTGTCAGCAGATGCTTGGCGACACAACCGCCATCCTCGCCTTGCAGGACAGTGCTGTCAACATGTTCACAAAGCCTTATGTCACAGAGGCCGCACCATCTCTCCTCATGAGGGCACAGACACGTCTTGACATGGGTAAATACCGCGAGGCGGTCATGGACCTCAACGACTACGAACACCTCGTGCGCAACAACCTCAACGCCAACTTCTACTACCAGCGCGAACAGGCTGAGATGAATTGTCGTATGTTCCAGCAAGCACTCAACGACATCGAAAGGGCTGCCAAAATGGATCCGAAAGAGCCCCTCTATCAAGCCGAACTTGCCGCCGTAAACTACCGCTTCAACCAACTTGACGCGGCCCTCATAGCTGCCCGTGCTGCCATCGCCCTCGACGACCGCTTCCCCGATGCCCACCGCATCCTCGGTCTCATCCTCCGTCAACAAGGAAAAGAGACCGAAGCCCGTGAAGCCCTCCAGCGCGCCATCGACCTCGGCGACGAAACCGCCAAAAAAATCCTCACCCCATAACGCCCCCTCCTCCCGCCGTCCCCTCCTCCCGCCGTCCCCTCCTCCCGCCGCCCCTCTTCCTTCCCCCTCTCCCCGCCGCCCCTCTTCCCGCCGCCCCCTCCTCCCGCCGCCCCCTCTTCCCGCCGCCCCTCTTCCTTCCCCCTCTCCGTCCCCTCCCCTCTGTCCCATTCCTGGGCGTCGTCGCCCAGGCCTTCCTCCCCCTTACCGCTTTCCCCCTTACCGCTCTCCCCCTTGCCGCTTTCCCCCTTGCCGCTTTCCCCCTTGCCGCTCTCCCCCCTTGCCGCTCTCCCCTTTCTCTCCACTCCCCCTCTCCGCCCCCTCCCCTCTGTCCCATTCCTGGGCGTCGTCGCCCAGGCCTTCCTCCCCCTTCCTTCCTCATTTAATCC
>JAILCU010000003.1 GCA_024690405.1 Bacteroidales bacterium | reverse complement strand
AAGGCTGCAGGCGGCATTGTCTGTTGTTTGTTCGCAGGATATCCTTCGCCGAGAGCCGACCGCTGTCGTTGTTTGGATCAGAAATGACGGTTTCGTTTAAACTTGTTTCCTGTACTACTTTGTCTTATTAGCTAATCTTTCAAAGAACGTTTTTCCTTTCGCAGCAAGCGAGCGTAAGCGTTACCCCCTGTCAGCCAGGGGTGTATCTTTCTCGTTTGCGGGTGCAAAGGTACGGCGATTTTTCCGAACCGCCAAACCTTTTCACATCTTTTTTGCAAAATATTTGCAGAAAAGGCTTTTGAGGAAGGAGGTTTTCGCGCGCGCGTACCTTATATTATTATACGAAGCCTCACCCCCGACCCCTCTCCCGGGAGGGAGGGGAGATAAAGACCGGAAAAATACCAGAAAAGGAGGGTCGCCCCCACCCCTCTCTCCCGTGGAAGTGGGGAGACGGAACGTTAAAAGGAGATAGAAGGAAAGAGAATAAAGAGTCCTACTACAAACTTTTCATTACATTTTCCTCATTTTTCATTCTATATAATCCATTATTCAAGTTTTTTATCTATATTTGCAGCGAAAATCACCTAAAAAGACAACCTATATGATGTACGAACAGATTCAAGAAACTGCCAATTGGCTGAAGACAAAGATGCCGAGCCATCCAACAACCGCTATCATTCTTGGAACAGGTTTGGGCCGTTTGGCCGAAGAGATTAGCGTAACGATGTCCATTGACTATAAGGATATACCGCATTTTCCCATATCCACGGTGGAAGGACACACCGGACGCCTGATCTTCGGCAAACTGGGCGATAAAGACATCTTAGCCATGCAAGGCCGCTTTCACTATTATGAAGGCTATTCGATGCAGGAAGTGACCTTCCCGATACGTGTGATGTATGAATTGGGCATAAAGACCCTGTTCGTGAGCAATGCCTCTGGCGGCACGAATCCGGACTTCAGCATCGGCGACATGATGGTGCTCACCGACCACATCAACTATTTCCCTGAGCATCCGTTACACGGTCCGAATTTCCCTACCGGTCCACGCTTTCCCGACATGCACGCGACTTACGACAAAGAGCTGATTCAACTTGCCGATGAAATCGCCAAGGAAAAAGGCATCAAGCTCCAGCATGGCGTTTACCTGGGTACTCAGGGTCCCACCTTTGAGACGCCTGCGGAATATAGGATGTTCCGTATCTTCGGTGCCGATGCTGTCGGTATGAGCACCGTGCCCGAAGTAATCGTTGCCCACCATTGCAACATCCGTGTTTTCGGCATCTCCATCATCACAGACCTTGGTGTCGAAGGCAAAATCCTTGAGGTCAGCCACGAAGAGGTTCAGAAGGCAGCGAATGCGGTTCAACCGGTCATGGCTGATTTGATGCGGGAAATGATTAAACGCAGCGCTCTTTAAAAGCCGATTTTTCTCTTCACTGATTCATGGAAATAGCAGAACTGGGTGAGTTTGGCCTCATACGCCATCTCACCGAACAAATCCCCCTCAGAAATCCGGAGACGAAACATGGCGTTGGCGATGATTGTGCCGTGCTCGAATTTGAAGCAGGCCGCCAAGTGCTTGTCACCACCGACCTGCTCATGGAAGGTGTGCATTTCGACTTGCAATACGTACCCCTGAAACATCTCGGCTACAAGAGTGCAATGGTCAACCTGTCGGACATCTATGCCATGAATGGGCGTCCTCGGCAAATGACCGTTTCCATGGCCCTTTCCAAACGTTTCAGCGTCGAGGACCTGGATGCCTTTTACGAAGGGCTTCGTCTGGCATGCGAAGCACATGGTTGTGATATTGTAGGCGGCGACACCTCCTCCTCGCTGACAGGTCTGGCCATCAGCATCACCTGCATCGGCGATGCACGACCGGAAGATGTCGTTTACCGCAATGGTGCCCACGACACTGATCTCATCTGCGTCACAGGGGACTTGGGGGCGGCCTATATGGGTCTGCAGTTGCTGGAACGCGAGAAAAGCGTATATAATCAGCAGCTCAAGGAAGCAAAGCAACGCGGTGAGGATCTGGAAAAACTACCACCTTTCGAGCCCGATTTCAGCGGACGCGAGTACCTTCTAGAACGCCAGCTGAAACCCGAAGCCCGCAAAGATATCATTGAAGCCCTGGCAAAGGCTGGCATTCATCCGACAGCCATGATGGACGTCAGTGACGGTCTCAGCAGTGAACTGCATCACATCTGCACGCAAAGTCACACGGGCTGCCGCATCTATGAAGACCGGCTGCCTTTGGATTATCAAACTGCAAGTCTGGCCGAAGAACTGAATATGAACGTAACAACCTGTGCCCTTAACGGCGGAGAAGACTACGAACTCCTGTTCACGGTCCCCCTGACACAACACGACAAAGTAGCTGACATACCCGGGGTGAAGGTCATCGGACATATCACAAAGCCAGAGTTAGGACTTCTCCTCGTCTGCCGCGACGGTTCGGAAATGACATTGAAAGCCCAGGGTTGGAATCCTCTGAAAAAACCTCTTTAGTCAATTACAGCTCTATTTGGAAGGTGATCTGATTCATATCAACCATTGGCTGAAACCACTCTCGTGGCTTTATGGGATTGGTGTGGGAATACGCAACTTCCTTTTCGACCACAAGATTCTCAAAGAACAGACCTACGATTGTCCCGTTATTTGTATCGGCAATATCACCGTCGGCGGAACAGGAAAGACACCGCATACAGAATGGCTGTTGCGCCACCTGTTACCCGACTACCGCATCGCGGTACTCAGTCGTGGCTATAAACGAAAGTCTCGCGGTTTCCATCTCGCCGAGCCCGACACGCCAATGTCTGTCATTGGCGATGAGCCTTGGCAGATGAAACAGAAATTCCCAAAAGCAATCGTGGCTGTCGACGCCAACCGTCGGCGCGGAATCTCCACCCTGCTTAACCATGAGCACACGGAAGATGTGGATGTCATCCTTCTTGACGATGCCTTCCAGCACCGCTATGTGCGTGCCGGTTTGAACCTCTTGCTGACCGACTACCACCGCCTTATGAGCGAAGATACACTGCTTCCGGCAGGTCGTCTTCGCGAACCTCTATGTGCGAAGGATCGTGCACAAGCGGTGATTGTCACGAAGTGCCCGGCCAATATGAAGCCGATGGAGTACCGTGTCATTCAGCACTCACTGCATCTCAAACCATACCAATACCTTTTTTTCTCCACTTTCCGCTACGGAAATCTTCGTCCTCTATTCAGCGAGGCATCCCACTCCTTAGAACAGTTGACGTCAGAGACTCACGTCTTGCTCCTGACAGGTATTGCATCACCTCAACAGATGTTGATGGACTTACAGAAAAGAACGGAACAGATCACCACCCTCTTCTTCCCCGACCATCACCACTTCAACAGCGATGACATCCAACGCATAGAAACCGCTTTTGACACCATAAAAGCTTCCAAGCGCCTCATCATTACTACAGAGAAAGATGCTTCTCGACTGCTGCCAATCAAAAGTCTCCCCCCGCTATTGCGCCAGCACATCTATGTCCTCCCCATTGAGGTCAGGATACTCCGCGGAGAAAAAGACGCCCTTCTTCAGCTTATACAGGAATTCATTACCTCCCCAAAAAGCTGACACTCTTTCATAGGTTACTTTTTGCACATTCTGCCATAAAGCATCGTACGTCATTATTCATCCACAAATATCTAAACAATGAAAGATTTTATCAAAAATGTGTTTGCCACAGTGGTCGGTTTGGGACTATTCCTGCTGCTGACCGGCATTATTTTCTTTGTTTCACTCATCGGCATGTCTGCCAGCGAGGGCACAACGGCCACGGTCAAGAAAGGTTCCGTTCTGCGTATCAATCTTGCAGGATCACTGGAAGAGCGGGCCGAAGAAGAGAACCCGCTGAGCATGCTCATGGGCGAAGAGATGGCTACGCTGGGCCTCGACCAATTACTCGAAGCCATCGATGAAGCCGCTACCAATGACAAAGTTGAGGGCATCTATATGGAAGTCAGTTCATCATTTGCCGGCGGGACACCTGCCATGATGCAGGAACTGCGGCAAGCGCTGTTAAAATACAAAGAAAGCGGCAAGTGGATTATCACCTATGGCGACATCTATTCTCAAGGTGCCTATTACCTCTCCTCTGTGGCCGATAAGATTGTCGTCAATCCAAAAGGCATCGTGGACTGGCATGGCATGGGCGGAACTCCTATGTTCTACACCGATTTGATGAAGAAGGCCGGCATTAAGATGCAAGTCTTCAAGGTCGGCACGTTCAAAAGCGCCGTAGAGCCGTATATCAACACTGAGATGAGCGAGCCCAACCGTGAGCAGGTGACCGCCTACCTCACCTCCATCTGGAACCAGTTTGTCACTGAGGTGGGCGAAAGCCGTCATCTCACCGCTGAGCAGTTGAACTCGCTGGCTGACACACTGACTGCCGTTCGGCCTACCGAAGACCTGGTCGCAAATGGCTTAGTGGATACACTGGCCTATATCGACGGTTTCAAAGAGATGCTACGCGCCAAGCTCAACCTGGAAGAGAAGAAAACCATCCGTTTTGTTTCACCGGCTGACCTCGTAGCCAGTGCCGAAAAGGATGACGAGGACAATCGCATAGCGGTCTATTATGCTTACGGAGATATCGTGGACCAAGCCACGACGAACCCGCTCAGCAACAGTACCATGATTGAGACTATGCCCACCATTCGCGAACTGCAGAAACTGCGCAAGGACGAAGACGTCAAGGCCGTGGTGATCCGCGTCAACTCAGGCGGCGGTAGCGCATTTGCCAGCGAACAGATTTGGCATGAAGTGCAACTTCTGAAAGCCGAGAAACCGGTGGTAATCTCCATGGGAGGTATGGCTGCCAGCGGTGGTTATTATATCAGTTGCGGGGCCAACAAGATTCTGGCAGAACCTACCACCCTCACGGGTAGCATCGGCATCTTCGGTATGATTCCCGACGGCTCCGAACTCCTGCAGGAGAAACTCGGTTTGCACTTCGACGTGGTGAAGACCAACAAGCATGCCGACTTCGGCGGTGCCTCTTTCATGGGACTCGCTGCCCGTGCATTCACCCCTGAAGAAGCGGTATTGATGCAAGCCGAAATCGAACGTGGCTACGACCTCTTCATCAGCCGCGTCGCTGAAGGGCGTTCCATCTCCAAGGACAGCGTTGATGCGATCGGTCAGGGCCGTGTATGGACTGGTGAGCAGGCTTTGAAGATCGGTCTCGTGGACCAGCTCGGCAACCTCGACGATGCCATTGCCGAAGCCGCCAAGCTGGCTGAACTCAAAGAATATTCCACCGACACTTATCCCGCTCCGGCCGACTTCATACAACAGCTGCTGGAGGAGAAACAGGAAAGTTACTTCGATGCACACTTGCACGCCCGCCTCGGTGAATTCTATCCGATGTTCTCTACCCTGCAATGGATGCTGCAACAGCAGCCGGAACGCGGCATTTATGCGCGCATCCCCTACGAACTGAAGATCTGGTAACGCCTATTCTACAGCCCGTCACAGAACTCGTTTCTCTGACGGGCTCATTTCTTCCTCCTGCGTAGCCGGCAAGCAGCGGTGTCCTGCCAAACCCGCCCTGGCATGTCGCGGCAGATAAAGGTGTAAGTATAAGAACGATGCCATACAGTACAATGAAACATATTCTTCTCACGGCTGCTCTTGCCAGCCTCCATATCGCAGCTTTTGCTACCTCTGGGACCTGCGCCCCCGTCTCCACTGAACCGGCCACGGCACTGGCTCCTGACTTCCCCGTGTCAAAGTCTGATGTGCTACGTGTCAACAACCGTCCCCCTGAAGCACAACGCTTGTTCCGCTCAAATGCCGTAGAGAGGAAGATCAGGGAGGTCGTGGAACAGCTGACGAACCTCCGCCTGGCATGGATGTTTATCAACTGCTTCCCCAATACACTTGACACAACGGTCCACTATACCGATAGCGACGAACAAGGGTTGCCCGATACCTTTGTCTATACCGGTGATATCCATGCGATGTGGCTGCGCGACTCCGGCGCACAAGTCTTCCCCTATGTCAGACTTGCCCCGCAGGACAAAAAGCTGCAACGGATGCTGGCCGGGGTAATACTTCGCCAATTCAAATGCATCCGGCTCGATCCCTATGCCAATGCCTTCAACAGAGAACCCGTCCCCGACGGCGAATGGCAGAGCGACCACACTGACATGAAACCCGAATTGCACGAACGCAAATGGGAAATCGACTCCTTATGCTACGTCATCCGTTTGGCTTATGAATACTGGAGCGCGACAGGCGACACTTCGGTTTTTGGCGATGCCTGGCTCCAAGCAATGCGTAATATCCTTTCCACCTTTCGCGACCAACAGCGCAAGGACGGCAATCCGGGGCAATATCGTTTTGAACGCAACACCACTCGCCAACTCGACACCATGAGCAACAATGGATGGGGCGCACCCGTGAGACCCGTTGGACTCATCGCTTCGGCCTTCCGCCCCAGCGATGATGCCACGACCTTCCTTTTTCTCGTCCCATCCAATTTTATGGCCGTGCACCAGCTTCGAAACGCGGCTGAGATTCTCACACGGGTAAATCATCAGACCGACATGGCGGCCGAATGCACGGCATTAGCCGACGAGGTGCAGGAAGCGCTCTATAAGTATGCCATTCACCTTCACCCCAAATATGGGCCCATCTATGCTTATGAAGTGGATGGCTTTGGCAACCAGTTACTCATGGACGACGCCAATGTTCCCTCATTGCTGGCGATGCCTTATATGGGAGATGTGCCGGCCTCCGATCCGATCTATCAGAACACGCGACGTTTTGTTTGGAGCGAGGACAATCCTTATTTCTTCCGCGGAAAAGCCGGAGAAGGGATTGGTGGTCCACATATCGGACATCACATGCCGTGGCCTATGAGTATCATGATGAAGGCCTTCACCAGCAGCAAAGATGCTGAAATCAAAGCCTGCATTGAGATGCTGATGCAAACGGATGCCGGAACGGGCTTTATGCACGAAAGCTTCCATCAAGATGATGCCGGCAATTATACCCGAGCCTGGTTCGCTTGGCAGAACACCCTCTTCGGCGAACTCATCATCCGACTCGTCGACGACGGAAAGTTAGAGCTGCTCAATAGCATCCGGCTCGAATAGCACTGACTCTCTGCTGGAACAAAATTCGCTTCATTTACCTTTATTCTCTCTTCTTCCGCTTTTTCTTCAAAGAAAAATAGGGCTATCTGAAATTTATTTCATACATTTGCAGCGTCAAAGCCCCAATAAACCACACGGGCGCTTGAGACCCACAAAAGCAAGCCTCACCATAGCAGATGGCTATCTATATCAATAAGGAGTAAGATACATGACTGGAAAATATGTCCATTGGCAAAGGACCTTTACGTCCAAAGCCAAGCATTCATATTGGATGCTGGCATGCCTGTGTGCACTCTTCTCCCTACCCGTACGAGCCCAATACGATCCTGCTTTCAATCATTACTGGAACCTGCATAGTTTCTACAATCCCGCTGCATCCGGTTTAAGCGGCCAACTCAATGTGCAGGGTGCCTACGCTTTGCAGATGTTAGGTTATACCCATGCCCCCGCCACCATGATCATCACGGCTGATTTACCTCTATGGATGATCGGACCGGCACATGGCTTAGGGGCGGGGTTTGTGAACGACAAGATTGGTCTTTTCGAGCACAAACGGTTCTTCATCCAATACGCCTACCACCAGAATCTCTGGGGAGGCCGCCTCAGCGCAGGCGTGCGGGGAGGACTGCTGGCCGAGACTTTCGACGGCTCTGGCCTGGATGTGATTGATAGCGGCGACCAGGCCTTCCCGACCTCTGAAGTCAACGGCACCGCCTTCGACCTCGATGCCGGCCTCCGCTTCGATGCCAAGAACTGGTACGCCGGTTTTTCCGTCATGCATACCTTAGCTCCGTTGGTGGAACTCGGCGACAACAAAACCAACGAATATGAAGTCCCTCAGGCGTTTTATTTGACAGGAGGATACAATATTCGGCTAAGGAATCCGTTATTATCTATGCAGACGTCTGCTATCGTACGTACTGATTTGCAAAATTGGCGCGGCGATATCACAGCCAGACTGTGCTACAAAGGCCCAAAAGGGAAGTTGTATTTAGGTGCCGCCTATAGTCCTACGATCTCGGCATCTCTGCTCATCGGCGGCGACTTTCATGGCGTCCAGATCGGCTACTGTTACGAATGCTACACTTCAGGCATCGGTGCCTTGCAAGGCACCCATGAGCTCTCCATCGGATATACCACAGACCTCAATCTCTTCAAGAAAGGAAGAAACAAGCACCAAAGTGTAAGATTGCTTTAAAAGGATTTTTTGAAAACTGAAATACCGAATCATCTATGAATTATTCAAGAGTTATATTCTGTTCGTTGTACGTCACTCTCTGCACAGTGCTACTCTCATCCTGCGCAGGGGCTAAGTCCAATGCCATGGCTACGGGCGGAGAGATCACCGGCGTCAGAGGGACCTCGTTCGGCGAGTCTGCTCCGTTTGGCATGGTAGCCATTCAGAAGGGTTCGCTCAACATCGGCCTTGAGAATGGTGATACGCTTTGGGGTGCCGGCTTCCCGAGCCGCGACATCAGTGTCGATGGCTTCTGGATGGATCAGACTGAGGTGTCCAATGCCAAATACCGCCAGTTTGTCTTTTGGGTACGCGACAGCATCATCCGCGAACGTCTGGCCGACCCTGCCTATGGCGGCGACGAGACCTTCAAGATTGAAGAGGACAGAGAAGGCAATCCCATCACCCCACACCTTAATTGGAATAAAGTCATCCCATGGCGCAAAGCCACTGAGGACGAGGCGCGTGCCATTGAAAGTGTGTATGTGATCCATCCTATCGACGGAACCAAGATGCTGGATGCCAGCCAGATGAACTATCGTTACGAGGTTTACAACTATGCCATGGCTGGCTTGCGCAAATATCGCCTCAACCCTGAAGAGCGCGACCTGAACACCGACCACGCGGTGTCCAATGCCGACGTGATGATCTCAAAGGATACCGCTTATATCGACGACGAGGGTAAGATCGTGCGCCAGACCATCACCCGCCCGTTGTCCGGCCCATGGGATTTCCTCAACACTTACATCGTGAATATCTACCCCGACACGACATGCTGGGTCAACGATTTCCAGAACGCTGAAAACGAGCGCTACCTGCGTCTCTATTTCTCCAATCCTGCCTACGACGACTATCCCGTGGTGGGCGTCTCATGGGAACAGGCCTCAGCTTTCTGCCGTTGGCGTACAGAGTTTCTCGCAAAAGGTCTCGGCACGAACGCTGCCGACATTCAGCCCTATCGTCTCCCTACCGAGATTGAGTGGGAATATGCGGCGCGCGGAAAGGAGGGTAATCCCTTCCCGTGGGAGTCGGCTGACGTAAAGAGCGACAAGGGCTGTTTCTATGCCAACTTCAAGCCCGATCGCGGCAACTACACGAAGGACGGTTCCCTGATAACCTCCAAGTGTGGCATCTTCTCGGCAAACAGCAACGGACTTTATGACATGGCGGGCAACGTGGCCGAATGGACCTCTACCGTGTATACCGAAGCCGGCGTCGATGCCATGTCGGACATCAACCCTGAGCTCAGCTATAATGCTGCCAAGGAAGACCCCTATCGGCTGAAGAAGAAGAGCGTCCGTGGCGGTTCTTGGAAAGATCCTGAGAGCATGATTCGCTCGGCATGGCGTTCTTATGAATACCAGAACCAGCCTCGTTCCTACATCGGCTTCCGCTGCGTTCGCTCGATGGTACAGGATGCCAGCGGGATCAAGAACAAAGGGAAAAAATAGGAAAGACAAGAGTTTAAATCACTTTGAAGCTCCAATAAAGAATAAAGAATATGAGCAAGTTTAGCTTAATAGCCCGTTTGCAGCATTGGATGGACTCCGTGCCGGGCCAGACATTCATGAACTACGCCTATAGCTGGGGTGCTGCCGTCGTGATCCTCGGTACGCTCTTCAAGCTGACGCATATTCCCGGTGCCAACCTGATGCTGTTCATCGGCATGGGCACCGAGGTCTTCGTCTTCTTCATCTCCGGTTTCGACCGTCCCTTCGATGCGAAGGTCGATTCCGAACTGGCCGATGAATTTGTCAGTCTCGAAGAAGCTGAAGCCCTCAAAGCTGCGGTACAGGCCGCGGCGGCTGAACAAGCAGCCGCTGTCGGAGCGCAAGGCGCTGCAATCGTTGCCGGAAGCACTGCTGAAGATGGCGAAGGCCCTGCTACAGCCGGCGGACAGGCGGTGGTTGCAGGCGGCCCCATCGTTTCGGGTGGCGGCGGTGGCACCGTTATTATTGGTGGCGGAGCTCCGGCCGGCGGAACGGTTGTCATTGGTGGCGGCTCTCCCGTGATTGCCGGTGGCGAGGCTGGCGAAGGTACAACGGTTGTGGGTGGCGGTAGCGTCGTCGCCGGCGGTGTCGTGGGTGGCGGCCCCGGTCTCTCGGCAGAAGACGCGGCCAACCTTGCTGCTGCGGCACAGGCTGCAGCCAATGTCGGCGCTACGCTCGGACAAGAGGCTCAGGGTCTGCTCACCAATGCTCAGGCGGCCAATGCGCCCGAGGTGGAAGATGCCATCGTGGCTTATGTCGACCAACTGCAGCAACTCACTGACGTGCTCGTGAAGGTTCGTGAACAAGCCAGCCGCATGACGCAGGACAGCGAGGAAATGGTGAATCTCAACCGCACCCTCACGGGGATCAACACGATTTACGAGATGCAGCTCAAGAGCATCAGTCAGCAGGTGGGTACCATTGACCAGATCAACGACCAGACCCGCAAGATGGCGGCGCAGATCGAGGAACTTAACGGCGTCTATGCCCGCATGATTGAGGCCCTCACCGTGAATATGCCCAAGGCTGCCCCTCAAGTGTAATCCTTCACCCATACATTGTTAACAGTTAATCGTTAACCTGAAATATGCCCGTAAAGAAAAGACCCGTCTCTCCGCGTCAGAAGATGATCAATCTGATGTATGTCGTCCTGATGGCGATGCTCGCACTCAACGTGTCCAGCGACGTCCTCAACGGCTTCTCGTTGGTCTCCAAAGGCTTGGAAACGACGACCAAGAATGCTTCTGCGGTCAATGCCGGTATCTACAACGACTTCGAGGAGCAGATGAAAGCCAATCCCAAGAAAGTCAAGGAATGGTACGACAAGGCTCAGGTGGTCCGCCAGATGTCCGACTCGCTCTTCAATTTCTCCGAGGAACTCAAGGTGCTGATTGTCCGGGAGAGCGACGGCGATGATGCTGACGTGCAGAACATCCAGAACCGCGAAGACCTTGAAGCGGCCACTTCCGTTATGTTGGCTCCCGGCTCTGGACGCGGCAAGAAACTCTACCAAGCCATCAACAGTTATCGCGAACGCATCATCAAGATGGTCACCGATTCTGCCCAGCGCCGCATCATTGCCAGCAACCTCAATACCGAGGTGCCGCAAAGTGTACGTACGCTTGGCAAGAACTGGCAGGAATATATGTTTGAGTCGATGCCCACCGCAGCAGCCGTCACCCTGCTCACCAAACTGCAGAGCGATGTGCGCTACGCCGAGGGTGAAGTGCTCCACGGACTGGCATCCAATATCGGTGTCAAGGACATCCGTGTCAACGAGCTCAATGCCTACGTCATCCCCAACTCTCAGACGGTGGTTCAGGGCGGCAAGTTCTCCGCGCAGATCCTGATGGCGGCAGTGGACACCACCAACCGTCCCACGATTTATATCGGTGGCCGCAAAATCGAGAGCGAACGTGGCATCTACGAAATGGTGTGCTCCCGCACCGGCGACTTCAATCTCGTGGGTTATATCGAGATGATGAACGCACAGGGCGAACTCGTGCGGCGCGAATTCCAGCAGAAATATACTGTCGTGGCACCCTCTGCCACCGTGTCTGCCGACCTGATGAATGTGCTCTATGCCGGTTACGACAACCCCATGTCGGTGAGTGTGCCGGGCGTGGCAACCAATCAGTTGCAGGTGTCGATGAGTGGCGGTGCCCTCACTCCCAAGGGCGAAGGCAAGTATATTGCACGTCCTACCCAGGTGGGTGGCGAGGCGGTCATCACCGTGGCTGCCAAGACCGAAGGGCGCCTCCAGGAGATGGGCAAGTTCACCTTCCGCGTGCGTAAGTTGCCCGACCCGACGGCTTTCATCGCTTATGCCGACGGTCAGGGTGGCGAGAACCGCTTCAAGGGCGGCAAACTTCAGAAACAGATCCTGATGAATGCCGGCGGACTTGGTGCCGCTGTCGACGACGGCCTCCTCAACATCCCCTTCCGCGTGCAGGGCTTCGAGACGGTCTTCTACGACAATATGGGTAATGCCATCCCCGAAGTCTCCAATTCCGCTTCCTTCACCGACCGCCAGAAGTCGATGTTCCGCAGCCTGGCTCGCGGCAAGCGTTTCTTTATCACACGCATCCGTGCCATCGGACCTGACGGCGTCGAACGTACTCTCGACGGCGCCATGGACGTGACCATCAACTAAGGATGTAAAAGAAGACACATCATCACGGAGAAACCGGTCTCTGATCACAAGCTCTCCCAATGATCCTATCTCTAATGTGTCATCATTCAACCGTTCAATATCAAATACTATAATCTTTAACTCATGAAGGTTCCGACGATGCAAAGAATATCTTTTGTTCTCCTGTTCCTAAGCCTTTGCATTTTCTGCAATGCACAGCCTGCCAAGCGCCGTGTCATATCCTCTACCAAGAACACGGCCAAGACCACTGCCTCCGCCGAGAAGAAGGCCGACCGCGCGGCACTGATGTTCCCCACCTCTGCCGAGATGCCGGAGGACGTCGTCTGGCGTCGCGATATCTATCGCCAGCTCGACCTCCTCAAGGATGTCAACGCACCTCTCTACTATCCCGTAGAACCGCGCGGCAAGGAACAGAACCTTTTCACCTACCTCTTCCGTCTGTGGCTCTCCGGACGCATCAACGCCTACCAGTACAAGCTCGATGGCAATGAATCGTTCGATGAAAAGGACAAAGCCGACGTGAAGGAACTGCTCGACCGCTACTTCATCTATTACGAGGAGAACAACGGCAAGATCATTGTCCCCGAGAGCGATATTCCCTCGGCAGAGGTCACGCGCTATTATATTAAGGAGAGCAGCTATTTCGACCAGCGCTCCGCCACCTACAAGACGCGCGTTACGGCACTCTGCCCCGTGCTGATGCGTGGCGCTGATTTCGCCGACGCCGAGGCTGAGGCTACGCCGTATCCTCTCTTCTGGATTAAGTACGACGACGCAGCGGCCTATCTCTCGCGTATGCCCATCATGGCATCCAACCTCAACAACGTCACCAACATGACCGTTGACGACTACTTCACCATGAACCGCTACGATGGCAAAATCTATAAGACCAACAACCTGCAGGGACGCGTACTGCCCAACGACAGCACACGCATCAAGGAACAGGAGCGCATCGAGAAGCAGTTGAAGCAGTTCGAGGAGAATATCTGGCACTACGAGGCGCCCGTTGACTCCCTCGACAGCATCAATGCCGCCAAGGACGAAAAAGCCAGCACCAAGGTCAAGGCGAAAACCGAGAAGAAAAAGGAGGAGAAGACCTCGCGTCGCAGCGCTTCCGTCAAGACCAAAGCGCCCAAGAGCAGCTCTGCTCCGAGGGTCTCGGCACGACGCCAGCGCAGATAGCCTGCCCCTCATCCTTTTTCTGATAAACTTACACACTTAAATATTTCTGGCCTATGAAAAGATTGGTTACTTTAATCATGGCGATCGTCGCCTTTTCTGCTCCGGGTTTCTGTGATGTCGACTTCGGCGTCGAAGGTGGTGCTATCATCAACAAGATGAAGTTCAACAAGAATGTCTTCCAGTCCGATAACAGGGCCGGCTTCTTCATCGGTCCGAAGTTGAAAAGTTCACTCGTTCTGGGCTTCGGTCTCGACGCTGCCCTGCTCTATTCCCAGCGCTCCACAGAATTCGGCCTCGAGGATTCCGATTTACACAGCAAGGACTTCAGCTACATCACCGTGCCCGTCAATATCCGCTGGCAGCTGGGCTCCGACCGCTTTGCTCCTTACATTGCCACCGGACCGCAATGGGACTTCTACATCGGCAACTCCAAACTGAACACCTCCGATGGCATCAAGGCGACTTTTGAGCACAATGTCATCAGTTGGAACATCGGCGCCGGCCTGATGTTGCTTGACCACGTTCAGATTGGTTTCAGTTGGAACCTCCCTATCACGGACCGTGGAAATATCAGCTTCAAGGACTTGGCCGACGAAGCAGCAGAGACGGTGAAAGCTAAGATGAAAAACAAGGAATGGAACATTCGCGTGAACTATTATTTCTAAACGGATGAACCATTACGCCGACGTAGTACTTCCCGTGCCGCTGCCGGGACTATTCACCTACGCCCTGCCCGAGAGCCTGGCAACACAGGCACAGGCAGGGTGCCGTGTCTCAGTGCCTTTCGGCAACAAACGTACGACCGTCGGACTTATCGCACGTCTTCACGATACCGCCCCCAAGGGGGTGGACCTCAAAACCGTCATCGACCTCATCGACACCTCACCGGTCATTCTGCCACAGCAGATGATGCTGTGGCAATGGATCGCAGACTACTACATCTGTTCCATCGGCGAGGTCTTCAAGGCGGCTTTGCCGGCCAAACTGAAAGCGCTTCCCAAGGCATCCCGACGCTCACATTCGGGCAAGAGCGCCAAGGGCTTATCGGATGCCGAGGCCACGGCCTCTGTCTCTCCTGATACTTTGCAGCATCTGCCAGCCTCCTCATTACCTGTCCTCTCCCCGGCGCAAACCGATGCCATTGCTGCAATCCGTCTGGCATGGCAGCAGCATCCTGTCTGCCTCCTTCAGGGCGTCACCTCTTCAGGCAAGACAGAGTTGTATATTCATCTCATCGACGAAGCCATCCGGCGCGGCGGACAGGTGCTTTATCTCTTGCCGGAGATTGTGCTCACCTCGCAACTCACCGACCGCCTTCGGGCCGTCTTCGGCGAACGCCTTGGAGTGTATCACAGCAAGTTCAGCGACAAGGAACGGGCCGAGGTCTGGCACCGCCAACTCTCAGCGCAGCCTTACGACATCATCGTCGGTGTGCGTTCCTCTGTTTTCCTCCCCTTTCAGCGCCTTGGTCTTGTCATCGTCGACGAGGAGCACGAGGTCAACTTTAAACAGCAGGAACCTGCACCCCGCTACAACGCCCGCAACGTTGCCATCATGATGGCTGCCCGTGCTGGTGCTCTCACCCTGCTCGGCACTGCCACCCCTTCGTTCGAGAGTTATTATAATGCTCGCTTGGGGAAATACGGACTTGTACAGCTCACCGAGCGGTATGGTCAGGTCCAGTTGCCCGAGATTGAGGTGGTCGACGTCAGCGAGTTACGGCGCAAGCGCCTCATGCAAGGTCCCTTTTCACCGCAACTCCTTGATGCGATGCAAGCCGCTTTGCAAGCAGGGGAGCAAGTGATTCTCTTTCAGAATCGCAGAGGCTACGCGCCTCAAGTGCAATGCCACATTTGCGGATGGGTGCCTCGCTGCCCTCACTGCGATGTGCCTTTGACCTTGCACAAACGTAGCGGACGCATCACTTGCCACTACTGTGGCTACACCACCGAGATCCCACTGCAATGCCCCGCTTGCGAGAATCCCGACCTGCGCGGCCATGGCTTCGGCACGGAGCGCATCGAGGACGACCTTGCACGCCTCTTCCCCACAGCCCGTGTCGCTCGTATGGACCTCGACACCACACGCACCCGCACCGCCTACGAACAGATTATCGACGATTTCTCCTGTCATCGCACCGATATCCTCGTGGGTACACAGATGGTGACCAAGGGACTCGATTTCGAGCACGTCAGCGTAGTGGGTATTCTTTCGGCCGACACCATGCTTCATCAGCCTGATTTCCGCGCCTACGAGCGTTCTTTCCAGATGATGTCGCAAGTGGCAGGACGGGCCGGCCGACGCCAGCGGCAGGGACGTGTTTTTCTCCAAACGATGGATGCCAACCTGCCCCTGATTCACCACGTCGTTGCAGCCGACTACGAAGCGGCCTACCGGGAGCAGATGCTCGAACGCCGCGAGTTTTCTTACCCGCCCTTCACCCGCTTCATTATTGTATATCTCAAACATCGCACCGCTTCCACCGTCGATGCTCTCGCTCGCGAAGCCACGTTGTTGCTTCGCCGGCATTTCGGCACGCGGGTGCTCGGTCCCGACGAACCGCCTGTGGCCCGCATCCAGAGCCTGTACATCCGTCGTATTATCCTTAAGTTAGAGCACGCTATCCCCCTTGCCCAAGCCCGGCATCTCCTTCTCGAGACCCGGACCCAACTCCTTTCCCAACGCCTCTACTCCGCCGCTCACATCTACTTCGATGTCGATCCGCTTTGATTCCCTCTCTTCCTGTCTTCCCATTAGAATTCCTCATACGACGCCCCGACCTCATATCAAGGTCGGGGCGTTTTAATAGCAATCCGAGGCTGAGCGACCTGACGTGTGAGGCTTCGACCACGTCTCGACCTTCGGTCGCTTCTTCAGACTCGCTCTTCTCTTACATCGAACACACGTTAATAATAATTAATCAATCCCTCCTTAAACGCCGATAAACGCCCATTGGTAACTTTTGGTAACCAACGTACATCCACGTGCCTTCATTGTCCATCTGCAGAAAGTGAATATCTTTGCAGCGGTAACACACAAAAAGTGACCGATAATGTTTAACTTCAAAAACCGTCAAGACAATGAAAAGAATGGATTTAAACCTTGCGCACAGCGCACAGGGATTGTTGAAACAAAGTGAGAAAACCGCTGCTTGCGGAAGTGCCTGCGGCGCTGGCGACAAGCCCGCTGAGGAGAAACCCGCTGCTTGCGGAAGTGCCTGCGGTGCCGGCGACAAGCCCGCTGAGGAGAAACCCGCCGCTTGCGGAAGTGCCTGCGGTGCCGGCGACAAATAGTCTGATCCTTCAAGCTGATTCAAGTGGATTATTTTGCATTCCAATGGCATATCACCGACCAGTGCGATCAGCGTTGCAAGCACTGCTACATCTTTTCTGAAGGGCATCCCAAACTTGTCGAGATGCCTTGGGAAAAGATGGTAGCGGTACTTGCCAACATCGAACGCATGTGCAAACGGATGGATCGCATACCTTATTTATATATTACGGGCGGCGATCCTATCCTTCACCATCGCTTCTGGGACCTCCTGGAACTGGTGCACGACCATGGCATCCCCTTCACCATCATGGGAAATCCCTTCCACCTGACCGATGAGGTATGCATGCGATTGAAACAGTTGGGATGCCGCAAATACCAGCTATCGCTCGACGGACTGCGTCAGACACACGACCGCTTCCGCAAACCCGGGTCCTTCGATGCGACCCTGCAGGCGATCGCAACCATCCGCCGTAGCGGCATGCATTGTGCCGTCATGTCCACTGTCTCGGCCTCCAATATCGACGAAATACCGGCGCTTATCGACACCGTCGTTGCCCATAAGGCTGACATCTTCGCGTTCGGACGATACTGCCCCACCAGCGAGGACAAGTCCCACCAGGAGTCCTGGCACATACCGCCCCTGCGCTACCGCGAATTCCTGCACACCTGTTGGCAGAAGTTCGAGCAATACAAAGAGAGCGACACCACCTTCAACCTCAAGGACCATCTCTGGACCCTTTACCTCTACGAACAGGGCATCTTTCACATCCCCGAAGGGCTCGATGCCGACACCATCTACGACGGCTGCAACTGCGCCAACTGCCACTTCACCATTTCAGCAGA
This sequence comes from Bacteroidales bacterium, assembly GCA_024690405.1. Lineage (GTDB taxonomy): Bacteria > Bacteroidota > Bacteroidia > Bacteroidales > Bacteroidaceae > Physcousia. Next base: position 2,420 of record JAILCU010000003.1, on the reverse strand, counting down.
AGGGCGCCTCATGGCATGCCGACGTTTCGAGAGTTACGTAGGTACCGTCGATGAAGAGATGTACGACGTCTTCAACGGCCCGCGTATGAACCGGTTCCGCCAACACGAGCGCTTCGAGAAATGTGCCCGGTGCGAACTCCTTCGCTTCTGTCGCGGTTGTCCCGCCGTAGCCTATGGCTACACAAAACGATTCTACGCCCCCGACCCCCAATGCTGGAAAAACATAAACCAACCCTCATAACAGTCTATCCACCACTTCAAATTCATTTCTCATGATCCGACTCAACGCCTTTTTCACACTGAAGGAAGGAGCCAGCATCAACGACGTGCTGGCCATCACCGCCGACCTCGTAGCCCAGTCCCGCCTCGATGAAGGCAACAAAGGTTACGACCTTTTCCAGAGCACCACCGACCCGCGGGTCTTTATGTTTTGCGAGACCTGGGAAAGCCAGGAAGCTCTCGACAAGCACTCCGCTGCTTCGCACTTTACTAATGCCGTACCTGCCCTCGGCGGACTGACGGCTGACGGCCTCCACATCGAACGCTTCGAGCGCTAATCCGCCGAGCGACAACGAACGCTGCCCTATGAAAGCCATTCTCCTCCAAGGATGCTGCAAAGCCGAAGAAATGCACGTGTGCGAACTTCCCGTTCCACAGGTGCGACCAGGATGGGTCTTGGTAAAAGTACATGCCGCTGGCCTCAACCATTCCGAGGCACTGCTGCGCATGTACGAGGCCGACAACGACTACATCAACACACCTATTGTACCAGGTATCGAGTGCGTAGGCGAAATCGCAGACGCATCCGACACTCACTTCTCCATCGGTGACCGCGTCATCGCACTGATGGGAGGCATGGGGCGTTCCTTCAATGGCAGCTATGCTGAGTTCGCCCTCCTACCCGCAAAGAATGTCTTCAAGGTTCACACCGACCTCGACTGGCTCGCACTGGCTGCCATCCCCGAGACCTACTACACGGCCTTTGGCTCTCTCACCGAAGGGTTGCTGCTCCAACCGTCCGATGTCTTGCTCGTAAGAGGGGCTACAAGCACCGTGGGACTGGCAGCAATCCAACTGGCCAAAGCCATCGGCTGCCGCGTCATCGCCTCCTCACGTCGCGAAGAAAAGTTCGCCAGGCTCTACAAGGTCGGAGCCGACGCCTGCGTGCTCGACGACGGACAGATCGCACAGAAAACCATGACGCTGCAGCCCAACAAAATCCTCGAACTCATCGGACCCAAGACCCTCCACGACTCACTCCTTGCCGTACGACGCCCGGGCTATGTCTGCTCCACGGGGCTGCTTGGCAACCAGTTCACCGTAGCACAGTTCGACCCCATCAAGTACATCCCTAACAACGTCTTCCTCACGGGCTTCTACTCCAACTATCCCAGCGAAGAAGTCATCAACAATCTCTTCGGCATCATACGAAAAGCCCACCTTCATCCGTTATATCATAAAGTATTCACACTGGAAGAGATTGCCCAAGCCCACACGCTCCTGGAAAAAGGGACTGCTGAAGGCAAAATCATTCTCAAAATGTAAAACCATGACCCACGACCAAGTCCTCGACCCAATGTTCCCAGAATGCCCCGTGCGCAACGTCCTCTCGCGCATAGGCGACAAATGGTCCATCCTCGTCATTCTCACCCTCGACGGCGCCACAGGCCCTATGCGCTTCAAGGAAATACAAGCCGTCGTTCCCGACATCTCACAGAAGATGCTCACCACCACCCTCCGCGACCTCGAAGTCGATGGACTCGTCTCACGCCAAGCCTACGCAGAGATTCCGCCCAGAGTGGAATACGAACTCACCGAGCGGGCACGCACCCTCACCCCTCTCATCCATAACCTCGTTAATTGGGCTCTCAACAATCTCAGCGGTATTGTCAAAGACCGCAGAGCCTATCTGGAGAAAAAAGGAAAGGCCTAACCTTAAGGATTTCCCTACAAGATCTCAATCCCCTCAAAAAAAAATATTTTTTAACAAGATTAGCCTACATACTACATAAACGAGAGTCAAAAGCATTATCGATAGACCAAATTTTTGATTCTATCACTTCCTTATTAATATATTCGAAAGGAACTGAAGTTCTCGTTTCAAATAAACTGCCTTAATTCTCAACTTCCCACTCTTCCCACTCTTCCCACTTCAAAGAGTTTAAAGAGTATAAGTAATTCTTATTATTTCATTTGAAGATCAGAGAACCGTCCTCTGGGTCTTTTTCCTTAAATTTCCATAAAATAGAAAAATAAGATGTTGTTTTCTTGCTTATTTGGAATCAAAAGTGTAATTTTGTGCCATAAATAATATAATAAATGGCATTATATGGAATATACAGAATTACTGGAGAAGCAAATTATTGGAAGACTTCGAGTTGATAATCCATGGTGGACAGAAGGTGAAATACCAGATTTCT
>JAILCU010000137.1 GCA_024690405.1 Bacteroidales bacterium | reverse complement strand
GGCTGTGAAGTAACAACAACTTTCAAGGCTTTTCTCATTACACAGCACCCCGCATGTTCGCTACTTGGAGCATGCGGGGTGCGTTCTTTGATGGGAAAACGGACGTTGGGAGGGTAGCAGGCTATAGTTTCACGGTGGTTTCCTGCCCGCTATATTCTACGGACTTGCCGGCCGAAAGGGCCTGACCCGGCAGCACGACGGTGAAGCGGCGGCGCTGGAGCATGCCGGGATATTGGCCTTTGCGGGCACCGATGACGAGGGTACGTGTGCGGTCGTTCCAACGGATGGGGATCTCGGTGTACTGACCGCGCTCGTAGTTGTAGTTGTCGCCTTCATCCTCATAGAGCATGAACTGACCGTCGGCACCCGGATAGACACGCAGTTCGAGGTTGTCCCACTGCTTCTCACCCACATATTGCATCTCCGGCGCCAAAGGCAGAATGCTGCCGGCGCGCACGAACATCGGCACGCGGTCGAAGTGCGTTTCGAGGATGAGTGTCTGTCCGCCGCGGTAGTCTTTTCCAGTCCAGAAATCATACCACACAGTACCCTTAGGCAGATATTTCTCAGCCTGCTTCGGAGTCGTCCAATCGATGCCCGTGACGACCTGCCCGTCGCTGACCTCCTTGCGGTCCCATCCCGTCATGGCATCCTCGCGGATAATCTTCTCTTCGGTGTACTGCGCTTCGAGGATGGGGGCTGCCAGGATGCTTTGGCCGAAGAGGAACTCATCGGTCATATCCCACACCTTCTTGTCCGCAGCGAAGTCGCTGAAGAGGGGACGCAGGTAGCTGGCGTCGGCCGAAGTCACCTGCCAGGCCGTACTATATAAATAAGGTATGAAGCGATAGCGCAGGCGGATCATCTTCTCGATGGCATCATAGACGGGTTCGCCCTTCTCGCCAAACTGCCATATCTCGCGCGGCGCATCGGCTCCGTGACTGCGGAAAATGGGACAGAAGAGACCGTACTGCATCCAGCGCACGAACAGTTCCTGATACTGCGGATTCCTGGGAGCGGACCCGCCACCGCGGGTGTTGTACGAACCGCAGAAGAAGCCGCCTATGTCGGTGTTGAAGTTGGGATTGCCTGTGAGCGAATAGCTCAAGCCTGCAGGCACCTGATTACGGAGCATCTCCCACGACGAAGCGACGTCGCCGCTCCACATGTTAGAGCCGTAGTGCTGCTGTCCGGCAAAGGCAGAGCGCGTCATGATGAACACACGTTTCTGCTCCGACGCCTTGCGTTGTGCCTCATAGACACCGCGCACCGTTGCCAGGGGGAAGGCATTGCGCATGCGTCGCCAGGTGGCGTCACCTCCCGCTTTCTGGTCGTAGTCCGTCTCCTTGGGGTTGAAGAAGTCGGGGTCGGTGGAGTCCATCCACCATCCGTCAACACCCATGTCGAAGAGTCCTTTCATGTTCTGCCAGTAGATGGCGCGCCCCTCCGGTGAGAAAGCATTGTAGACCCTGACGCCCGAGGGATAGTCCAGGTTGGGCGGCCACTTGGTGAGTCCGCTCTGCGGCCAGGTCTCGAAGTCGTAGAGCAACCCCTTCTCGTTGAGCTGTCGGTAGGCTTTGGTCATAGGCCCGAAACTGGCCCAGATGCTGATCATGAAATGGGCGTGCTGCTGATGCACGCGGTCGATCATCCGTTGTCCGTTGCTGAACTCATCGGCCAGGAAATCCATGGCATTCCACAGATAGTTAGGACCCCAATACTGCCAGTCCTGGATGATGCCGTCGAGGGGCACCTGCAGCTGGCGGTACCTGTTGAGCACCCCCAGCAATTCATCGGCGCTCTTGTAGCGCTCCTTGCATTGCCAGAAGCCGAAGGTCCAGAGTGGGAACATCGGCACGTCGCCGCTCAGCTTGCGCATCCGTGCGATCACGCCGTCGGCCGAGCCGCCAAACATAAAATAATAGTCCACGCAGTCGCCGACCTCCGAGGAAAACGACATCCCTTGCGCAGTGTCATCGTCGAACTGCGTGCGTGAGTAGTTGTCCCAGAACAACCCCCAGCCCTTGATGCTCTGCAGTACGTTCTGGAAGTCCTCCAAGTTGGACTGTTCCATCAGTTTGTGTTCGCCCCTGCGGTTCATCTTGCCGTTCTGGAAGGTGCCTAAACCGTAGATGGCTTCGTCCTTGTCGAGGGTGAAGGCCTGCGTGACGCGGAAACTGCCCGCATCGGGGCCGTCGGTGCGCGGCTCGAAGGAGGCCGAAGCCCGCTCGCGCAGGAGCGTCGTGCCGTGCGCACTGAATGTGACGGCCCCCGTTCGCGGGTCCACCTTCACCGTGAGCCCGCTGCTCTTCAGCGTATTGCCTTTGCGGCTGATGTTGACGTTCTCCGGTTGGGCGATCACCGTCAGGCTGCTTTTGTGGAAGTCGTGTCCTGCGGGTGTTTTCACCACCCTGACGACATCGGGGGTATAAAACTCCACGCAAACCTTCGTCTTTCCAATCAGGAATTCGGCTGGCTGGGCCATTATTGAAGTGACAACCACGCTCAGCAGGGCTGTCAGCAAAGTAAATCTTTTGTTCATATTAGCGATGTGTTTAAGAATGATCAATGAGTGCTTTTGCGCCACAAAGGTAAGTTGTTTGTCGGCTTCCGTGCTACCACAAATGATGATAGGAATATGACAGATGAAGATAAATGATGTGTGCAAAGATAGGATAAAAACATGAGAGTAGAGAAGAAAGAGCGAAAAAAGTACATGGCTGTTCGTTTTTTCTTTGCGATGGTGCCCGTCCGATGCTGCGGGGAGGTCATATAAAGAAGGTGGGCGACGGAGAATTGTTGTTGAAAGGAACTTATTCGGTGTTTTTTGGGCAAGACATCGACAAAAAACCGTCTTTTTATCCTTTCGTACGGGAAAAAAGCGTACCTTTGCTGCCGAAAAACGAAAAAGCAACCCCTATGCGATTATCTTTACGCTTATTTTTGTGCTTCATGTTCCTGCCTTTTGCAGTCATGGCACAAGAGGTGACTGATGCTCAGTATGAGGCAGCAAATGCTGCCATCACGGCGAACGCCACCTATTATGTCTATACGTTGAACAACGGAGAGTATGAGAGCTCGGCACGCTACTATCTCACGGAAGAAGGCAAACTGACGGACCAGGTCGCTGCTGCCGGACGCTTCACCTTCCGCAAGACCGAGGGCAGCAGCCTCTTCAAGTCGCCCGGATGGCAGTTCGACTGCTTTTTCACGAATCCCAAGGTCACAGACAACGGTCAGGGAGATATTTTGAATTATGGATATCTCTTCACCAACTCCCGCGGCGATTACGCTTGGGAAGGTCAGGTGTGGTATAAAGAGGACGACACCTATGCAGTGCGTGCGACCAATTCTATCGGAACAGCGTGGGGGGCCAATACCTTCTGGTGCGTGGAGAAGAACTATTGGAACTATGAGCTTCCCACGGCAGACTATTCGCTGACGCCCCAGTTCACTTGGCGACTGGAACTCATCTCTGCACCCGATCCCGATGCCGACCCTTCGGAGAAGGAGGTGCAACGCCTGACCAACCTGCCGCACGTGTACATCAATACTTTCTCCGGACGTGCCGTTACCAGCAAGACGGACTATGTGTTGGCCCGGATGTGGTACGTTTATGAGAACGACAGCGTAGCGTTCTACGACTCGCTGGAGATACGCGGACGAGGCAACTCCACGTGGAATCTGGCCAAGAAACCCTATAGACTGAAATTCCACCAGAAGGAGAAACTCCTGGGTAAGGGCTATGCCAAGACCAAGAAGTGGACGATGCTGGCCAACCATGCCGACAAGACGCTCATCCGCAACGCCGTAACCAGTGCTATGGGCGAGCGTGCGGGGCTGAAGTTCAATCCTGCCGCCAAATTCGTGGACCTGACGTTCAACGACAAATATGTGGGCAACTATCAGATTTCCGACCAGATTGATGTGCGTCCTCATCGTGTGAACATCACCGAACAGGAATATCCGCTCACCGAGACCAGCGACATCACGGGGGGCTACCTCTTCGAAGCGGACGGCTTCAAAGATTTCAACAGTTCTTCATATTGGGACAGTGAGACGCAGACGGTGCTGCCGCCCGACGGCTTCTATACCGCTCTTCAAAGCGTGCCTGTGCGCATTCATTATCCTGATTCCGAAGAGCTGGCGCAGGAGCAGAGTAGCTATGCCAGCAACTTCGTTCAGGAATTTGAGAACCGCCTCTTCGGCGATGACTACACCGATCCCGTCAACGGATATCGCACCTATGTCGATTCTACGTCGCTCCTGAACTGGTATCTGTGCACGGAGATGTCGGGAAACGTAGATGGTATGTTCAGCACCTATTTCTATAAGGAGCAACAGGACAACCGCATCTTCTGGGGCCCCTTGTGGGACTACGATATCGCTTACAACAACGATAACCGCACAGACCGTTTGGGAACCAACGACACTGAGAAGCAGCTGATGGCCAATGCCAGCTATGGCAATGTGAAATTCTGGGTGAACCGCATGTGGAGCGATCCGTGGTTTGCCCGCAATGTCAACCGCCGTTACCAGGAACTCATCACGGGAGGTATGGAGGACTACCTGAATGCAACGATCGACAGCTTGACGCAACTCCTCGAGGCCTCGGTAGAACTCAACTACCAACGTTGGGGAATCAGTACCCGTGTCTTGCGTGAGCGGGTCCTTTATTCCACTTATGACGAGTATGTGGCTGACCTGCGAACATATATCAACCGCCATTTCAGTTTCCTGGCGACAGCTTTTGCAGAACTTAGCCCTGAAGGCACCGACCCCGTTGACCCCGACCCCGTTGACCCCGATCCCGTTGACCCCGATGAGCCTAAAGTGTCTGATTTCCCTGCAGACAGTCTTTTGTATTATGCAATATATAACTCAAAGACCTCTACTTATTTCACCGCCGACGCCAATGACCAGCTGGTCTGCTCGCAGCGCGATGCTGAGGCGCTGAGTCAGCAGTGGCGCATCTACCCGCTTGCCAACGGTTATCTCTATATTGTCAATGCCATGAATGGCCTGGCTTTGAACGATCCTACTGAAGGCACGCCTACGGCAACGACCCTCACGGGTACGCAATTTAATATGGTCGCAGGCGACTCCACCGATGTTCGTCAGCAGTGGGACTTTGTGGCGCAGACGGATGAGCGCTACAACCTCATCAACCGTTTCTCGTCGCACGCTGCCAACCTCAGCGGAGGCAATGCGAGCGATGGTACACCGGTGCTCAGCTATACCAGTGACGACCGCAACGCGGCTTCTTTGAACAGAATGTGGCTTATTGAAGAGGTCGGACAGGTGGAGCCCGAACCTGAACCCGAACCTGAACCCGAACCTGATGCCATTGATGGTACGTTGTTTGATTATGCCCTGGCATACGACCCGGCGAGCGGACGTCTGCATTTCGGTGCCGACGACCCCTCGCGCCTCACTTTCACGGTGCGTGTGTTTGATGCAGCAGGTCATCTCCTTCGCACCTTCAGAGCCGCTGACGGCACCTCTCTCGCCACCCTTCCACGTGGCCTCTATATCATCACGTGGACGCAGGATGGGCGTACGCGAACGGTGAAGATGACAAGATAGGCTTTTTTGAGATGAGTGATGAGAGATTAGAGATGAGAGATAGCAGATGCTTTCGATAAGAGATTAAGGTGCGAGTTAGCTCGCACCTTAATGTTTTTAAGACCTCTCCCTGCTTTCGCCACTGAACTATGGGGCATTACCCTTCACTCCCTTGGATACACGTTTAGTACAAGCCCTTGAAAAACAAGAGCTTGAAACAGGAAACTCAAAAAAACGATTTAAAAACTTAAGACCTTAAGACCTTATCACTCACGCCCTTAAAGATTCTACAGAACCAACTTGTCAACTAAATAGAACCAACTTGTCAACTCGTCAACTTGTCAACTCGTCAACTTGTCAACTCGTCAACTCGTCAACTAAATAGAACCAACTCGTCAACTATCCTAATACTTGATATTCAGCTCTCGCAGAATATTGGAGATCTGTTCCATCGTGGTAAGACGTGTGGGCACGAGGGGCAAACGGAGCTGGTTTTCAATCATTCCCATGGCATGGAGCATGGCCTTGACACCTGCGGGGTTGCCGTCCACGAAGAGCAGTTTGAAGAGTTCGGTAAACTGATGATGGATGTGCAGGGCCGGAGCATATTCGCCGCGGAGGGCTAAACGAACCATGCGAGAGAACTCGCGGGGCAGGGCATTACCGATGACGGAGATGACACCAACGGCTCCGAGGGTGATCAGAGGGAACGTGATGCCGTCGTCGCCGGAGATGACATCAAAACCTTTAGGCTTATTCTTGATGATGTCATCCATTTGTGTGATGTTGCCGCTGGCTTCTTTGATGGCTACGATGTTCTCAAAATCGTTGGCCAAACGAAGCGTGGTCTCGGCACTCATGTTCACGCCCGTGCGCCCGGGTACATTATATAATACAACCGGTACCGGTGACGCCAAAGCGATGGTACGGAAATGCTGGTAGAGCCCCTCTTGAGAGGGCTTGTTGTACATAGGACAAACCGAGAGCACACCGTCGATACCTGTCCAATCGGTGTTGTGCAGTTCATCCACTACGGCACTGGTGCAGTTGCCTCCGCACCCCATGAGTAAGGGCACGCGTCCGGCTACCCGTTCCACGAGCAATTCTTTCAGATGCCGTTTCTCGGCTGCAGTAAGAGTGGGAGTTTCTGCCGTTGTTCCCATGATGCACAGGAAATCAGCACCATTTTTGATTTGGTACTCAACGAGGCGAACGAGTGCGTCTTCGTCGATGCTACCGTCGGCGTGGAAAGGAGTAATAAGGGCAATGCCCAGTCCGTGGAATTTATTTTGTGCCATGCAGGTACTTGTTTTCGGGCGCAAAATTACTGCTTTGAAAGCAAATACGCAAGAAAAGTGGCAGTTTTTAGCATCGCGAGCCCTTAATATTCCATTTTGTTTGCTCCAGACATTGGCCGTCAGGTCCCCAACCATGAAGCGGAGTGGAGACGATGGCGTAGTGTTGAAAGAAGAGAAGGGGGCTTCAGGCTGATGCAGGGAGGAACGCTTATTTCTTGAAGAAATAGACGAAGGTGGCGATACCCTCCAACGCACTCTTGCCTGTTTCCTTGATTTCGATGTTGAAACGGATGCTCATGCGTATGGCGCCGCGAAGGTTGGCGAGCGCCTCCATATGTGTCGACATTCTGACACTTTGTCCCGAGAGAACAGGCTGGCCGAATTTCATCTTATCCATCCCGTAGTTCACCAGACGCTCGAGATTGTTGACCTGGATAATCTGGTCCCAAAGGTAGGGCAGAAGGGAAAGGGTGAGATAGCCATGGGCTATGGTCTGGTGAAAAGGACTCTCGGTCTTGCACCGCTCCTCGTCGACATGTATCCACTGATGGTCAAGGGTGGCATCTGCAAATAGATTGATACGCTGCTGGTCAACCATGAGGTAGTCGCTGACACCGATTTCCTTGTCGAGGAGCTGTTGGAAGTCCTCGTAACTGTTGATAACAACCTTGCTCATATTCTGTTGTTTTTGGGGATTCTAAAAATGATAGGTTCTGTTTTTCGATGCAAAAGTAGTGTTTTTTGTTCAAAACAACTTCATCTTTGCTGCTTTTTTGCGAGAAAACTTGTTTAAGCGGGCGATTTGGTTTAATTTTGCAGTCCCAAAGAGTACTTTTATGAAACCTATATTCATTGCAGGCCCCTGCGTGATAGAGAATGCCGATGTGCTTGATGAGGTCGCATCGGAATTGGTCCGTTTGAAAAAAATATACCAATTGGAGATCTATTTCAAAGCCTCGTTTGATAAAGCCAATCGCACGAGCCTCTCCTCGTTTCGCGGCCCGGGTCTGGAGCGCGGTTTGCAGATGTTGGCGGATGTGAAGAGCAAATACCATTTGCCTTTGCTCACTGACATCCACGAATCATACCAGGCCGCTCCGGTGGCTGAGGTGGTGGATGTGTTGCAGATTCCGGCTTTCCTGTGCCGGCAGACCGACCTGCTTGTGGCGGCTGCACAGACGGGCAAGCCCGTGAATATCAAGAAAGCGCAGTTCCTTTCTGGCTTGGACATGCAATACCCTGTGGAGAAAGCCCGGCAGAGCGGTGCCATGGAGGTGTGGCTCACCGAGCGCGGCAACTCGTTTGGCTACAACAATCTCGTCGTGGACTTCCGCAATATCCCGGACATGCTGCGGTGGACGCCGCGCGTCGTGATGGACTGCACACATAGTGTTCAGCGTCCGGGCGCAGCCGGTGGTGCCACTGGCGGCAACCGCGAGTTCGTTCCCGCTATGGCGTTGGCCGCCAAGGCTTTCGGTGCCAACGGTTTCTTCTTCGAAACACATCCCGACCCCGACCGTGCATTGAGCGACGGGCCGAACATGTTGCGTCTCGAGGATCTGAAAAAAGTGATAAAAAGTTTGTTAGAACTATGATAGAGAATATTAATGTTCGCGAGGTAGCATCACGATGCTTACGTGATGAGGCAGAGGCTATTACGCAGGTCATTGATCAACTCGACGACTCGTTTGAACGGGTGGTTGAACTCATTCTCGGCTGCAAAGGCAAGGTGATTGTCACGGGCGTGGGCAAGAGCGGGCATGTGGGTGCCAAGATTGCAGCGACACTGGCTTCTACCGGTACGCCAGCCTTCTATCTCAATCCCTTGGATGCTTTCCATGGCGATTTGGGTATGATTGCGGCCACCGATATCGTCGTAGCGCTGAGCAATAGCGGTCAGACCGACGAGTTGCTGCGTTTTGTGCCCTTTCTCAAGGATCATCATATTCCTCTTGTAGGCATTTCGGGCAATGCTGATTCGCTGCTGGCGCGTAACAGCGACATTCATATTCTCTTGCATGTGGCTCACGAGGCCTGTCCGTTGAACCTGGCGCCCACGAGCAGCACCACGGTGCAACTGGCCTTTGGCGATGCTCTGGCCGTTGCCTTGATGCAAGTGCGCCATTTCGAGGCCAGCGATTTTGCGCAGTTCCACCCAGGCGGCACCTTGGGCAAACGGCTGCTTTCTACGGCACGCGACGTGATGCGCAGCGAAGAGCTGCCAACCATTGCGCCCACTATGACTCTGGCCGAGGCAATCCTCATCGTGAGCAGAGGAATGATGGGCATGGCCGTGGCTATGGAGGGGGACCGCATTGCGGGGATTATCACCGACGGCGACGTACGTCGTGCCATGGAGCGTATGCACCAGGACTTCTACAATATTCGCGTGGAAGAGGTGATGACGCCTAACCCCAAATGTGTCGGTCTGAACACGAAACTCACGGAGATACAGAAGATATTGCACGTCAACAATATCCATGCTGTGCTTGTCACTGACGAACAACGCCACCTCCTCGGCATTGTGGAGTCGTTGAGTTGTATGATTTAAGGAGAACCCCCAGGACAGATGTTGATGACAAAGTATTTTCTCATACCCGCGCTATTGCTGCTGCCGTTAGGGGCATTGGCTGAGGAATTGGAAGATGCTGTTGTTGGTGCGTCTACGTTACCTCCCTTTCCCGACGATGTTACCTCTGACACCATACTGCGTTCGACCCTGGAACGGGAATTGGGCGTTGAATTCACCGAGAACAACAGTGTCGTCTTGCTGCATACGGGAAAGGCCAAATTCAATGCCATGTTCTCTGCGATTCGTCAGGCAAGGCATTATGTTCATCTCGAATACTTCAATTTCCGCAACGACAGCATCGGTCTGGCCCTCTTCCAGCTTCTTGGTGAAAAAGCCAAGCAGGGCGTGGAGGTGCGTGCGATGTTCGACAGCTTTGGTAATAGCAGCAATGATTCACCATTGAAGAACCGCCATTTACGTGCAATCCGTGCCATGGGTATTCAGGTGGAGGAATTCGACCCCATCAAGTTCCCTTGGATCAACCATGCTTATCATCGCGACCATCGCAAGATCGTGGTTATCGATGGTGCCGTTTGTTATGCCGGAGGCATGAATGTGGCTGACTATTACATCAACGGCAGACCTGAATACGGCGAGTGGCGCGATATGCATATGGAACTCACTGGTGATGTGGTGGGGCAATACCAACGCCTGTTTGCCAGGATGTGGTGGCAGCAGACAGGTGAAGTGCTGCTCGATGAACGCTATTGTGCATCCAAGAACGCTGATGCCTTGTCTGGAGAGGTCTTTGAGAATGTCGTGCCGATGGTGCGCTCACGCGAGGAGTTTCAGTTGCTGAAAGATTCTTCGTCTACGGCAGGCCACAAAGTGATTGGTGTGGTGGACAGACGTCCGCGCTATACGCCCAAGCACATGCGTCAGGCTTATGTCACGGCGATTGATGCGGCCAAGGAGCATATACAGATTGTTAATCCCTATCCCACGAATGTCAAGAGCGTCCGTAGAGCACTCCGGCGTGCCCTCGAGCGTGGCGTGCGTGTGGAGATCATGGTATCGGCAAAGAGTGATGTGCCTATTACGCCCGATGTGGTGGCGTTGGAGATGAAGCATTTGGCAAAACGTGGTGCCGAAGTGTATTACAATCAGACGGGTTTCCATCATAGCAAAGTGATGATGGTGGACGGACGTTTCTGCACGATAGGCAGCACGAACCTCGATGGCCGCAGTTTCCTCTTTGATTACGAAGTCAACAGTTTTATTCTCGACCTCGAAACCACGAAGCAGCTACAAGATCTTTTTGAGCAGGACAAGCACCACTGCAAACGCTTCTATGCAGAAGACTATGCGCGGCAGTTCTCCCTGAGTCACCGTGCCATTGGCCGCCTCTTCTCTCTTGTACGCGGGTTCTTTTGATGTAGGTCTTTTAGTTGACGAGTTGACGAGTTGACGAGTTGACAAGTTGACAAGTTGACGAGTTGACAAGTTGACGAGTTCTTCAAGTGTGACGCGATCAGAGGTCGAGCGGACTAGTTGGTTCTTTTATTTGTTTTATCAAAAGGACAGCTACTGTGCCCTCGCTGTCAGGCGAGCGGTTTCCTCTTTCATTTCCCCTTCTTTCCCATCCTTTCCCCTTCTTTCCTTATTCCTTTTTCCCGCATTCCTTCCCTTCCTTCTTCCTTTCTTTTCCTTCCTTTTCGCCGTTCCACGACTGAGCCTGCCTATTCTCCATGGTCAAGCCCTGCTTGCATTTCCCCCGCCGCATCCATCATCAGTGCACATTCCGCTTCGTCATATCGAGTAGAAAGGATGGTGCTGATGTCTGCACGGAAAGCTTCGCTCCAGTGCTTGAAAAGGAGACGGCTGTTTTTGTTGGCGCGGTTGAAGGCTTCGTAGGACTGGTGATAAGTACTGATGGCTTCGGATGTTGCACCCGTTAGCCATTGGGCATGACCACAGTTGAGGAGGTCTTCCCATGTGGCTTTCTTCTGTTCTATAAGGATAGTGTAGTAATTGATGGCTCGCTCGTATTTTCCTTGCTGAATGGAGCACCACGCAATGGCTCGGCGTGCGACATTCAGATGACGCTCCATATATTCGAGGCGGTAAAAGCGTTGTGCCGCTTCGTTCCATCGCTTCAATTGGATGAGACAGCGCCCTGTTTCTTCGATGATATTGGCCGCTTTTTTCTCATCGGCCTTTGTCTGTCGCTCCTCTTCCTTGATGAGCAGGGGCAGCGCCTGTTCCCAGTTGGACATCGCCTCGAAGCAGCGAGCCATGTGGAGTTCTGCTTCGGGATTCTCGTCGAATAGCAGCACTTGCTGAAAGGCGGAAAGGGCTTTCTGCCAACGCTGAAGGTGCATCTGTGCTGTACCGCGCATGAACAGCAGTTGCGCATCGGCTCCGAAATGCTCTATGGCGTAATCCGTGAGGATAATCACCTGTTCGCTGCTGCCAATATAGGCCAGGGAGTCCAGGGCGGGTTGCAGCAATGTAAAGTCTGTGAAGAGCCCCTTGAACAAGGGCTGTAGCGGGAGAGGCACAGCGCCTTTGGACCTGAAAGGAGCATAGGTGTAGTCTTTCTTGTGGCGGGCACTATAGAAATAGCGGTACAGACTCTGACAATAGTCTGTAAAGGGATTGACCTCTGATGTGTAGGTCTGCTCCGTGAAGCTGAAATCTTCCATGCTGTCGCGAAGCTCGTCCAGTTGCTCCTTGAGAAAGTCTTTCCAAGAACCTTTTTGCTGATGGGCCCTATTGCGGAGGTCTAATAACATGGAGGCGTAGGAATAGCAGTCGCTGGCGCAGTAGTGACTCTCCTTCATCATTTCGGAAATCATGCGGTCGGGCTTGCCGTTGGGCCGAACGAAAGCTTCCTTGATGGCTGGCACGTTTGCACTGAAGGGGTAGAACCAATGGGGTGGGGTATTGAAGAAACGGAAGGACTTCATCAAGAGGAAACTCGCCGCGTTGATATCCAGGTTGTGACTGATTAAAGCCTTTAGTTTCGTGCCTTGGTCATTGATGATGCTGAAGAACTGCTCGCTCTGCTCTTCATCGATCTTAAAGACATTGAAATGAAGCGGAGAATCAGCCGAACGCCCTTCTTTGCCTTCGTCATCAAAGCCGAGGTGAGGCTGTTGTGTTTGTATGAACTTTTGGATATAGCTGTTGATGTCGTTTACCCGGTTCCCCACCTTGTCAACGGCTGTCTGACAAGAGAAAGCCTGTAGCAGTTCGTCGAGGTGCGGAAGCATCTCTTCGCTTTCGAAGAATGCACGCATCTGCTGTCGGAGGTGTGGGTAGTAGGCAAGGAAATGTTCATAGCGTTGGCTGATGATGGTCAGTGCCACGGCAACGCGTGCCAAAAGGTCGAGCCGCTCATCGCTGCTGTCTTCTTCGTGGGGCCTTGCCAGCGAGAGCAGTAATTGGATTTTGGCAACGGAGAAATAGTCCATTTCTCCCAGAAGCAGTGCACCTACAAGGGTGCGTCGTGCAAAGGAACTGATTTGTTGCAGACTATTGGCCGTCATCTGCTGCTGTTCCGCGGTAAGTTGTGGGCACCAAAGGCCTACGAAGACCTTGTCGAGCGTGTCGAAGTAGGCGGCCGTACCCTCTTCCTGTTGCGTAAGCTCGATGAGAAGAGGGACTACAGTGTTGTCCAAGAAGCCCGTCTGTTCACGATATTCCGGGAAGCCGGCCTTGGGCGAGAAATCTTTGTCGAGCAACCAGAATTCGCGGGCTAATTGCAGCGTCTCGATAGCGCGTACGAAGAGGTCGTTGGCTTGTTGGCGACGTTTTTCACCGCTGAGGTGGTCCATGGATTGCAGCAGCGTCAGATACTGCTTGCGCAATTCCGTACTTTCCATGGCGGCATAAGGCGTGAAAGAATCTTTGAAGATGGCCTCAGTGAGGGCCACTGCATCAAGGAACCGGCGTTCGGCAATGGCCTCTTCTGCTTCCTCTACAATCTTATTAAAAGCTTTCTGGTCCATGGCTTATGGCTTTTCGGTGATGAGGGAATCAGGTCGGTAGGTCTTTTTGATTTTCTCGCGACTACTGAGCCATTGTATCACCGCGTCGACATCGGCCGTTTTGGGGGAAGACAGCGGGGCAAGATGCAGTGGGCGTCGGGCGATGCTGTCGGCCAGTGAGTCGGGTGTCAGACAGAGGGTGCGGATGAGCATGGCCAGGGTGTCGCTGAAGGCCGGCATTTCTCCGGCCATCGCTACGGCACGGTCGTAGCCTTGCAACAACAGTTGAATCTGACGTCGGCGTGCTGGTTGCTTCAAAGCCGCCCGACTGGCCAGCAGCGCGACCAGACGAGGCTGCATTTGCCAGGTGGAGAAATTGCTGACATTGCCGCGTACGATGGCTTCGCTGGCATAGGGCTCAGGCAGGAAGGCCGCATCCATGGTGCCGTTGCAGATCATATCGGTGCGTATGCGCAGGTTGTTGATCTGTGGGCGGAAGATGTCAGCTCGGGCCACTCCCATCGTATCCGTAAGGCGGTCGCTCCAATAGTCGGTGACGCTATGGCGGGCTATGGCCACCATCTTCTCTTTCAACTGGGAGAGCTTGCGTACACGTCCGCGACGGTTCGTGATGAGTTGCAGTTGGCCTTCGAATGTTGCAATCGCACGAAGCTCCACGCTGTCCTGCTGCAGCATAATGGCACGTGCCAGATCGCTGTACACCACTTCGGCATGGCCGCGTGCCAGGGCCGTGTCCGTGTCGAGTTGTGCCTGATAGGTGCGGATGCGCACGTCTAGCCCCAATTGCTTATAGATGCCGGTCCGTTCCGCCAGGTAGAAAGGCAGACAGTCCTCCACGGGCAAGAGTGCCACGTGCAGCGCAGCCGAATCTAAGCGGGCCTGTTCCTCGGCCGAGAACCCTTGCTGTTCATTACGCGGCCAGAAGATGAACGTTGCAACCAATGCAATGCCGACAATTGCTCTTGCCAGCATCATGTAGCGATGTTTATACCAGGGAGTGTACGAAAGGACCCCCCCATCATCCTCTCCGTGGGAGAGGGAGTGGTCACTTCTTCGGATTGAATTCTTGTCCATCGTTGAGATAGGGGTTAAATCATTCTGTTCAGGTAACCACTCCATCCCCGTGGCGGGGAGGGTGAGGGGAGGGTCCTTAATGTGTGATGAGGGGTTAGCCCTTGATGGCAGCTACGCCAGGAAGCACCTTGCCTTCGATAGCCTCGAGCAGGGCGCCACCGCCGGTGCTGATGTAGCTGACCTGATCCTCAAGACCGAACTTGTGTACGCAAGCCACGCTGTCGCCACCACCGATGAGGGAGAAAGCACCTTCGGCAGTTGCCTTGGCTACAGCCTCACCTACGGCACGGCTGCCGGCGGTAAAGTCGTCGCACTCGAAGCAACCGGCAGGACCGTTCCACAGAATCGTCTTGGCACCTTCGATGGCCTTGGCAAACTTTTCCTGACTCTTCGGACCTACGTCGAGGCCGTCCCAACCTGCTTCGATAGCGTTGGAGGGGAAAGTCTTCACCTCAGCACCGGGCTTCACGGAGAAAGTGCCGAAGTCATAGCCTGTGCAGCAGACGCTATCCTCGGCCAGAACGAGTTCCACACCGTTCTTCTTGGCCATTTCCTCGACGCCGAGAGCCACATCGAGTTTGTCGAGTTCAACGATGCTGTTGCCGATCTCGCCGCCATGAGCCTTCATGAACGTGTAGGTCATGCCGCCGCAGAGGATGAGCTTGTCCACCTTGCCGAGCAGGTTCTCGATGATACCAATCTTGGTGCTGACCTTGGAGCCACCCATGATGGCCACGAAGGGGCGCTTGATGTTGTTGAGCACGTTGTCAACGGCGTTCACTTCCTTCTCCATGAGGAGGCCGAGCATCTTGTTGTCGGCATCGAAGTAGTCGGCGATGACAGCAGTGCTGGCGTGGCGACGGTGAGCCGTTCCGAAGGCGTCCATGACATAGCAGTCGGCATAGGAAGCGAGGGTCTTGGCAAACTCCTTCTGGCTTTCCTTCATGGCCTTCTTGGCAGCATCGTATGCGGGGTCTTCCTTGTCGATACCAACGGGCTTGCCTTCCTCTTCAGGATAGTAGCGCAGGTTCTCGAGCAGCAGCACTTCGCCAGCCTTCAGCGCAGCAGCCTGGTCGGCAGCCTTGGCGCAGTCGGGAGCGAACTGAACGTCCACACCGAGGGCCTTGCTCACGGCAGGAACGATTTGCTTCAAGCTGAGTTTGGGGTTCACCTTGCCTTTGGGCTTGCCCATGTGAGACATGATGATGAGGGCGCCGCCGTCGGCCAGCACCTTCTTCAAGGTGGGCAGGGCACCGCGGATGCGGGTGTCGTCGGTGATGTTGCCGTTGCCGTCGAGGGGCACATTGAAGTCAACACGTACGATGGCTTTCTTGCCAGCGAATTTGTAATCGTGAATAGTCATTGTTGTTTAATTTTTTGTGAATAGGATGAATGTATGTTTTCTTGGAATGTCATTGCATTTCCCGGAATCGTGTGCAAAAGTACACTTTTCTCCCGAGGCATGCAAGCAATTAAGACTTTTTATTATAGAACGCGCACGCGTGATGTAGTCCGCACTCCAGACAATGGGGCTTCATGGCCGTGCAGACATAGCGCCCGTGCAGAATGAGCCAGTGGTGGGCGCGGGGGATGAAGGATTCGGGGATGTGCTTCACCAACTCCAGCTCCACGGCCAAGGGGGTCTTGGATTTCTCGCTGACCAGGCCCAGACGGTGACTGACGCGGAAAACGTGGGTGTCCACGGCCATGCGGGCTTTCCCGAAGGCCACACTCATCACGACATTCGCTGTCTTTCGGCCTACGCCGGGCAGGGAGGTTAGTGCCTCCAGCGTCTCTGGTACTTCTCCGCCGAAGCGCTCTGTCAGTTGCCGGGCTGTGGCCAATAGGTGGCGGGCCTTCGAGTTGGGGTAAGAAACACTCTTGACGTACGATAGAACCTCCTCCTCACTTGCCGCCGCCATAGCCTCGGGGGTCGGATAAGCCTCAAAGAGCGCCGGCGTTACCATGTTCACGCGTTTGTCTGTGCATTGTGCACTCAGCATCACGGCTACCAACAATTGAAAATCGTTAGAGAAGTGCAGCTCAGTCTCCGCCACGGGCATGGCTTCTTCGAAGTAGGCGATAACGGCCTCATATCGTTGCTTCTTTGTCATCGATATCTTAGATTTTGTTGTGCAAGATATAAAAAATGACCTCGTCTTGCATTGAGTGGCAAGTGGTTTTTACGCAGGCAACAGATTCTCCTTCTCCCTTTTACTTCAAGCTACAGACTTCAACCGATAAGGTTGACTTCAGGTTGAATTTTGATGCCGAATTTCTCGTTGACGTCGGCTTGTATGCGCTGGCAGAGGGCAAAAATCTCTTGACCGGTGGCGCCTCCTAAGTTAACGATCACAAGAGCTTGTTTGTCATAGACGCCGGCTCTGCCAAGGTGCCTGCCTTTCCATCCGCATTGTTCTATCATCCATCCGGCGGGAATCTTCACGTGGTCTGCATCGACGTCATAGTGCGGGACATCGGAGTAGGTTGCGGCAATGTCCAGGTATTGGCTACGGGGTACGATGGGGTTGGTAAAAAAACTACCGGCATTGCCGATGGTGGCGGGGTCGGGCAGCTTGGACCGACGGATGTCTATAATCACTTGTCGCAGCTGTCGTGAGGTGAGATTGATCTCTTCAATACCGCGTTCTTTGAGGGCACGACGGATGCCACCGTATTCGAGGAGGGGACGGAAGGCATGGGAGAGACGAAAATGGACATGCGTCACGGCGTAGCGGCCTCGCAACTCATGCTTGAAGATGCTGTCGCGGTAGCCGTAGCGACATTCATCGGCGGTGAAATGACGAATCTCGCCGGTCTGTAGGTCGACGGCGTCCACGAAGATGATAAAGTCTTTGGCCTCGGAGCCGTAGGCACCGATGTTCTGCACGGCAGCAGCTCCCACTTCACCCGGGATGAGTGACAGGTTCTCTAACCCGAACCAATTGCTGTCCACGGCATATTGTACCCAGGCATCCCATTGGATGCCGGCCGTGACACGGACGTAGACGTAGTCGCCCTCGTTGGAGGTGACAAAAATCTCCTGCATTCGTGAGTGTAGGACGGTGCCTGCAAAATCCTGCAGGAAAAGGAGGTTGGAGCCGCCCCCGATGTGAAGTAGGGGAGTGGTATCGCCTTCAGCATTGCGCTGGTGTATGAACGTCTGAAGTTCTTCCACCGTCTGATATTCCACCATACGGTTGGCGTGGCAATCGATGCCAAAGGTGTTGTGCCCGAGTAGGGAGCAATTGTTTTGTATTGTCATTTCAGTCTTATTCCGCAAAAATGGAAAGGCATGGGCTAATTCTCAAACTCCGTGAGTTTCCAGTTACCCTCGCTCTTCTGAAAGCGCAGGAGGTTTTGAAGTCCGTTGCTGAGTCCGCGCAGCTGCATCCATATCTGGTTGGGATTATGGTAGGTCTGTCCGTAGTTGACGCACACCAGGAGGTCCTGTGGCAGTTCGGGTGCAAACTGTTCCCATTGCTCATCGTCGATGGTGCCTCTGATGACTTCGTAGTCGCTCTCTTCAATGGTGGTGGTGAATCCCAGTGTGTGGGCCAGATGTTGCCGCTGGTAGATGCTGTCGGTGGCAAAGCGCTGATAAAAATTGAGAAAGGAGGCAAGGGGCGAATGTTCGAAGGTGGTTTTTTGGGTTTCCGTGAGATACCACTGTCCGCTGATGGTGTCGCGATCGAAGACAAAAACCTCCACCTGCTTGCTGTGCAAGAAGATATGTTCCAGACGCGCGTGCACGATGTCCGTGTCGCGAGGCATTGACATGTCGGCGGCATTATTCCAGAAAACGGTGCAGATGTCCTGATGCAAGAAAATGTTGGCGTGGTGCCAATCGCGTCGCTCGATGCTATGATGTGCTCCGTCGGCCTCCACCACGGTGAGCGGGAAACGGATGCGGCCGCGCTGCAGGCGGTTGCTCTGGTCGAAGTTGAAGATGAAATCGTCGAACAATTCGTCAACAGATACCGGTAGGGGCGTTTCCTCTGTCAATTCATCCAACACGAGCGTATCTTCGGCTTCTAAAAGAGCGTCCATCTGTAGGGAATCTTCGGTCTCGCGCCCATTGGAGCGGTCGTGAGAAGACGGTTGGCCTTGGCAGCAACAAAGAACGGCGATGGAGAAAGAAATCGTCGATAACGTGTTGAAAACAACCCTTGTCCTGTTCATCATGGGGTGTCTTTTCCTTTGCTTTTTGCTATTTTCGTGCAAAAGTAACTCCTTTTTTTCATTCTACACCCACTTTTTGCAAAGAATTGTGTATCTTTGCGCAGTTTTTTGAAGATAAATCAATTGTATAACGATCATTATGCTCGAAAAGATTAAGCAACTGCTCAATGAAGTGAATGCACTTCAGGCGGCAACCCCCGAGGACGTAGAGGCTCTCCGAATCAAATATCTCAGCAAAAAAGGCGAAGTCAGCAAACTGATGGAAGATTTTCGTTCCGTGCCGGCTGAGATGAAAAAGGAGTTCGGGATTCGCATCAACGAACTGAAGAACTGTGCCACGGAACGTATCAATGAACTCAAGGCTGCAGTGGCTGCCACGGAGACCGTGGCCGACGATTTGGACCTCACGCGCACGCCCTATCCGATAGCGTTAGGCACACGCCATCCGCTGACTATTGTCAAGAATGAGATCGTAGATATCTTCTCGCGCTTGGGATTCACGCTGGCCGAGGGACCGGAGGTGGAGGACGACTGGCATGTGTACAGTTCGCTGAATTTTGCCGACGACCATCCCGCCCGTGATATGCAAGACACCTTCTTCGTGGAAGCCCATCCTGACATTATCCTGCGTTCGCACACGTCGAGCGTTCAGGCACGGGTGATGGAAACCACCCAGCCCCCCATCCGCGTGATCTGTCCGGGTCGCGTGTATCGTAACGAGGCCGTGAGTGCACGAGCCCACTGCTTCTTCCACCAGATAGAAGGCCTGTATATTGATAAGAACGTGAGCTTTCAGGACCTGAAGCAGGTGATGCTACTCTTCGCACAGGAACTTTTCGGCCCTGACACACAGATCCGTTTGCGCCCTTCGTTCTTCCCCTTCACCGAGCCATCGGCGGAGATGGACGTGAGTTGCACCATCTGTGGCGGAAAGGGCTGTTCGATGTGCAAGGGTTCAGGTTGGCTGGAGATATTGGGTTGCGGAATGGTGGACCCCGCGGTGTTGGAATCCAACGGCATCGATCCTAACGTATATACCGGCTATGCCTTTGGCATGGGCGTGGAGCGCATCGCGAACCTAAAATATCAGGTGAAGGATCTTCGCATGTTCTCTGAGAACGACGTCCGTTTCCTTGAGGAGTTCAAGGCTGCAAACTGATACCATAGGGAGTTTTCGTAGTTGAGGATAGGAATCTCTACTCTTTCCGGCCCTTTGGGCTTTCATGAACTTCAGACCAGCAAGAGCTTTTTTTATTCTGCTTTCCTCTTTAACACTCGCCGCGCATGATTACAATCCGCTCCGCTTCGCTCGCCTTTGGTGACCATGTTCTTTTCAGCGGCCTCGACCTTGATGTGGGTCGGGGTCGTTTGGTTGGTCTCACTGGCGAGAGTGGTTGCGGCAAGACTTCCTTGTTGCGTGCTGTTTTAGGTTTTGTACCTCTCACCTCCGGCACGATCAAGGTGGATAAGTGGCCGTGTGATGCGACGCATGTTCATGAGATCCGGCGCGCTACAGCTTATGTCCCTCAGGAATTGCAGCCACCAGCCGTCAACGGTGCCGATTTGTTGCGGCTGACGCATGAACTGACGGCGAATCAGTCGCAGGTGAAACCTGAAAGCGTGGACGCGCTGATGGTCTTGCTGGGGCTTGAGCCCTCGTTGCTCGAACTCTCAGCCGCAAAACTCTCCGGTGGCCAGCGCCAGCGTCTGCTCCTCGCGGCAGCCCTTGCGATGCCCAAACCATATCTGCTGCTTGATGAGCCCACGTCGGCGCTCGATGAAGAGAGCACGCAGCGCGTAGGACAGGCGTTGCAGAAAGCATGCAGAGAGGAGAACCGTGCTGTGCTGGTCGTTTCCCATGACAGTACTCTTCTGACGTATTGTGATCGCGTAGTGGCTTTCGCAGGCACGTCGCAGCCGATCACCGTGGACAATGCCGCCGTCTACTCTCCTGAAATCTAAAAGATTGTCAACGTCCTCATCGGTTTTTCAGCCGACGGGGAACCAAATACCTCTTCCATATGAAAACAGCTCTTATCCAGCAGACTTGTTCACCCGACCCCACTGACAACCGTTCCCGTTTGGCGGCTTCCATTAGTGATGTCGCTCATCGCGGGGCCGAACTGGTTGTCCTTCAGGAGCTCCATAATACACCATACTTCTGTCAGGTGGAATCGGTGGACTATTTTGACCTTGCCGAGCCTATCCCTGGTCCTTCAACGGCGTTCTTCGGCGCATTGGCACGTGAACATGGTGTGGTGCTGGTGACGAGTCTTTTTGAGCGTCGTGCTCCCGGACTATACCACAACACAGCTGTCGTCTTTGAGAAAGACGGCACAATCGCTGGCATGCAACGCAAGATGCATATTCCAGATGATCCTGCATATTACGAGAAGTTCTATTTCACTCCCGGCGACCTCGGTTTTCATCCCATCGCAACCTCGATAGGCAAACTTGGGGTGCAAGTTTGTTGGGATCAGTGGTATCCTGAGGGCGCGCGTCTGATGGCCTTGGCTGGTGCCGACCTCCTCGTTTATCCAACGGCCATCGGCTATGAGAGCAGCGATACTCCCGATGAGCAACAGCGTCAGCGCATGGCCTGGCAGACAGTGCAGCGCGGTCATGCTGTTGCCAACGGCTTGCCTGTGGTGGCTGTGAACAGGGTAGGACATGAGCCAGACCCCAGCGGTCAGACCCGTGGTATACAGTTTTGGGGGTCGAGTTTTGTCTGCGGTCCCCAAGGCGAACTGCTGGGCGAGGCCTCTCAGAAAGAGCCGGAGAATCTTTTGGTTGACATCGATCTGAAGCGCTCCGAGCAAGTACGACGCTGGTGGCCTTTCCTGCGTGACCGCCGTATTGATGCTTATGGTGACCTCCTCTGCCGTTTCCGGGACTAAGTACATGCTATCCTCGTCAACATACACCTTATATATATATAATAATACCTTTAATCTCTATCACGTACCAGCTCTCCCTCGTGGCAGAGATGTTCGGACTGAGAGGGCCTTCTTCCATGATTCACTTATGGCCATTCATTTTACTCCTTCCACTCCCGTTATCAGCGATCTGACACTGCCGTTGCGCAAAGTAGAACAGGCTGGCCCCGAGCAGACCGAAATCCGTACCGCGTTTCTGCCTGCCGAGTGGTACGCCCAGAGCGGTGTGCAGCTGACGTGGCCCCATCAAGGCACGGATTGGGCAAATCTCCTTCGCGAGGTAGAATCCTGCTTCATCAGCATCGCTCTTGAGATCTTGTCCCATGGTGAACAACTGCTCATCGTCAGCCCCGAGCCCGACCGCGTCAAGGTACTCTTTGACGAACGCATCCCTTTGCGTTTGCTTTCGCAGGTGCATTTTTTCGAATGTCCCACCAACGACACCTGGGCGCGTGATCATGCTTTCCTCACCCTGATGACCGAGGCAGGTCCTCAATTACTTGACTATCAGTTCAATGGTTGGGGCAATAAGTTTCCTTCAGACTTAGATAACCAAATTTGTCGCAGACTAGCAGGTATAGATGCCTCTCAGGAATCCAGTAATGAGCAATTGGGTCCTCTACATGGGCATTATGCGTCGCATCTCGATTTTGTTCTCGAGGGCGGTAGCATAGAGAGTGACGGTCGGGGCACCGTCCTTACCACCTCTGCGTGTCTGCTTTCTCCCAATCGCAATCCTTCGTGCTCGCGCCAACAAATTGAAGAGCGCTTGCTGCGAGACTTCCATGCACAGCGTATCCTTTGGCTCGATCATGGCTATCTGGCAGGTGACGATACGGACAGCCACATCGATACCCTTGCCCGTTTCTGTCCCAACAACACGATTGCATACGTTCAGTGTACGGACCCCACAGATGAACATTTTGAGGCCCTACAAGCGATGGAAGCCCAGTTGCAAACTTTCGAGGCGCTCCCTCTGCCCGCTTCAGCAACCTTGTCTGCTGCGGTTTCTGAGCAAAACGCTTCTTCGGAAAAAGGTACAGCCGTTTCTTCGTCGGCAGGTTCATCCTCTTCTCCTTCCTCTTATCGTCTTATCCCCCTTCCCCTTCCCGCTCCTATCTACGACCCCGAAGACGGCCATCGCTTGCCCGCCACCTACGCCAACTTTCTCATCATCAATGGCGCTGTGCTGATGCCCACTTATGGTCAGCCCGAGAACGACGAACAAGCCCGCCGCCAATTGCAGAAAGCCTTCCCCAAGTACGACATCGTGCCCATCGACTGCCGCGTGCTTATTCGTCAGCACGGCTCGCTTCATTGCTCTACAATGCAATATCCTGTGGGGGTATTGAGGGAGGGGCAGGCCTCCGTTCGGCATCCGAAAGGGTGACGTAGGCTTAATAATAGCGAGTCTGAATCATCCGACCCTGGCCGCTTGACACTTCAAGAACTCTCCGCTCTCCACTCTAAACTCTCCACTCTAAACTCTCAACTCCCCTTGGATATCTCATTGCTTTCCTTGGCCATTGGCCTACTGCTCCTGCTCATTCCGTTGTTCTTCCTGTGGAAACTGCGGACGGGCCTCGTGCGCGCCACTTTGATTGCGGCAGGGCGCATGATTGTGCAACTTTTTCTCATTAGCATCTATCTTCGTTATCTCTTCGAATGGGATTTCCCGTGGTTGAACATGCTGTGGGTTGTTGTGATGGCCTTGATTGCAACGCATACGCTTGGTGAGCGCACCCATTTGCCGCGGCGGATTGTTGCGGTGCCCGCCTTTGCCAGTTTTTTCGTTGCTGCGCTCATCGTGGGCTTCTATTTCCTTTGTTTTGTCTTGCGGCTCGATAATCCTTTCACGGCACGTTATTTTATCCCAATAATGGGCATTCTCATGGGCAACATGCTCGGCGTGAACGTCCTCACCTTGAGCACTTTCTTTTCCGGCATCGAGCGCGAGCAAGCCACCTATTATTATCTTTTAGGCAACGGCGCTACGCGTTTCGAGGCTTGGCTGCCATTCATGCGCGAAGCCGTCATCAAGAGTTTCACACCCTGCATTGCGAATATGGCTGTGATGGGAATTGTGGCTTTGCCCGGTACCATGATTGGTCAGATTCTCGGCGGTTCGGCACCGGACGTGGCAGTCAAGTATCAGATGATGATTGTTGTCATCACCATGTCCGCTTCAATGCTTTCACTCATCATGGCTCTTTGGCTCTCTTCCCGAAGGGCTTTCGACGATTTCGGAAGGCTTCAATTGTAAGGATGGTGATTGTTCTTAAACATGTTATGAATAGTCTGTCACGCAAAGAACCGGAAACAGATTTGATTATTCGTTCTTATTCTTGGTAAAAGCATTGTCTTTTGTGTGAGGCTTAGTAATAGTATAAATGTGCGTTTTTGCTTAATTTAACGCAGTTTCTTCACAGATGAGCCTCTTTGGGGATTATCTTTGCAGAGCTAACTTATAGGAAGAAAAAAGAATGAGTAAGAAGAGAATCGTATGCCTGGTGATGTCCCTCGTCGCAGCCATGCCAGCCTTGTTGGCACAAGATGGTCTCAATGATATCCGCAAGCACTATGCTGCCGTGAAAGAGCACATCGCAAGAATGGAAACGGAGAATGCTCAACCTCCACGCTACTATGAACTCACCATCTTCGAGAATCTGCCTGGCACCGGAAGGCATACGGAAAATATGCATTTCTATTATTGCGATGTAAAATTGGCACCCGAGGAAATCGAGGGCGACGTGGAACTCCACCCTCATCATTGGTTGGAACTGGCTACGGCAAAGTACAATTATGCCGCCCGCGAGTTTTATGAGGAGTACCTCTACGACGAGCAGCAACGCATCACTTTTATTTATGCGCGAACACCCGACTACGACTATGGTCGCGAACATGAATTCCGTCTGTATTTCGATGAGGATAAACTCATTCGCGTGCACATCAAGAGTCGAGAGGGGTTGGAAGGACCTTTCGCCGAAGAGTACCTGGGACAGACCCTTCCAGAGAATGCCCGGACGTTCTATGATATCCTTCTGCAGCGCGCCGCCAAATTCCCCAAACTCTACAGGGGTATTGACGAGAATACATACTATTAAAAGAGTCTCTTGACCTTTGCTCATCTTTGCGGTAATGGCACCCCGCACGCACAAACACCTTCCCATTCTCGCTAAAAAGAAAGAAAAAAAAGTGTATCACTCACTTTTTTTCCCTTCAACAACGATAGTTTCATAAATTATCTCTACCTTTGACCCCGAAAAAAATAAACCTCAACAGATGACGTTTATTCCTCTAATACAACTCCTTATTATCAATAATGACAACTGAACTTATCGCCAAGACCTTTCAAGGCTTGGAACCCCTGTTGGCACAAGAACTCACCGAGTTGGGTGCCAGTGATATTCAAATCGGACGGCGTATGGTCACTTTCAGCGGCGACAACGAGATGCTCTACCGGGCAAACTTCTGTCTTCGTACGGCCATTCGTGTGCTCAAACCCATTAAACATTTCAAGGCAAAGAGCGCCGACGACGTCTATACGGCAGTGAAAGCTATCGACTGGACGCAATATCTGACCACGGATACCACCTTTGCTGTTGACAGCGTCGTCTTCTCTCCGGAGTTCCACCACTCGAAGTTCGTGGCTTATAAGGTGAAGGATGCCATTGCCGACCAGTTCCGCGAGAATACGGGCCGCCGCCCTAATGTCAGCGTCTCAAACCCCGATATACAACTCCATATCCATATCTCAGATTATGATGCAACGCTGGCCCTCGACTCCAGTGGTGAGAGCCTGCATCGCCGTGGCTACCGCCAAGAGACCGTGGCTGCTCCGATCAACGAGGTGCTGGCTGCTGCCATCATCATGATGACAGGTTGGCACGGCGAACGTGATTTTCTCGATCCCTTCTGCGGTAGCGGCACCCTGTGCATCGAGGCCGCGCTGATTGCACGCGGTATTGCTCCTGGAGTCTTCCGGAAAGGGTATGCTTTTGAAAAATGGCCTGATTTCGACCGCGAACTCTTTGAGCGCGTCTACAACGACGATAGTATGGAACGCGAGTTCTTCCATAAAATATATGGGCGCGATATCGACCCCAAGGCCGTAGGTATCGCCCGGAGAAATGTGAAGGCTGCAGGACTCTCGAAGGATATCATCATTGATGAGGCTGATTTCACCAAGACGCCCTTGGCTGTGCCCCAGAGTGCGACGGCTGTGGACGAAGAGGCCAATGGGGTAGTGGCTGCAGCCAGCGATGAGGAAACCCGGCCTGTAACGGAAATGCGGGAGACGCCCGAGGGCGCACCTTTCATCCTCGTCAGCAACCCGCCCTATGGAGAACGAATCTCCACTCCCGACCTTTTGGGGCTGTACAAGACCATCGGTCAAAAACTGAAACGTGAGTTCGTTGGTGGCGAGGCTTGGATCCTCAGTTATCGGGAAGAATGCTTCGAGGAGATAGGACTTCGTCCTTCCTTGAAGACACCCTTGTTCAATGGCTCGCTTGAATGTGAGTTGCGCAAATATGTGCTGTTCAATGGCAGACTCGATGACCATCGTGCGTCCGGAGGTACTGTGAAAACCGATGACGAGCGTCGGCAGATGGCGGAGAAACGTCGCTTCAAACAGCATCGCGAATTCAAACGTGGTTTAGGCGAAGAGGATGAGGAACGTCCCGGACACCGTGATTTCGGTGACCGTCGTGGCTACCGTGATAATCGTGATGGCGACCATCATTTCAATAAGTTCTCAAAACGCGACGGTGACCGTCGTGGCTTCGACCGTCGCGATGATGACAGCCGTGGCCGTGGCAGTCGTGAAGGCTATGGAAAACGTGAAGGCTATGGCAAGCGAGAAGGCTATGGCAAGCGAGAAGGCTACGGCAAGCGCGAAGGCTACGGCAAGCGTGAAGGCTACGGCAAGCGTGAAGGCTACGGCAAGCGTGACGGTTTTGACAAGGGAGGCGATCGTGCTGCCCGACAGGAGGCGCGCCGCCGCTTCTTTGGTGACGGGGAGGACTGACGTCATCAATCACATCAAAACGAAGGACTTGCAGGTCGGCGGTAGCATATTGAACAGCTCACCCCTCTGCAGGTCTTTTGTCTTTTCAAGGAAGAGAACGGTAGAAAAGGATTAGAAAATGTAGAACTATGAGTATGAAAAAATTGTGGATAACCATTGTCGTGGCGTGCTGTACGCTAATGTCAGCAGGCCAGAACCATTCAACGGTGCAGGTGTCACAGGACAAGAAACCCTATAGCCTGTGGATGGCGTTGTCCGAGATGCAACGTACGCCAAAGAGTTATTTGCTCGATTTCTCCAGCAGGCCGAAATGGAGCTATGTGATGGGCATTGAACTCGAGGCGATGCTGGATACCTATCTTCGTTATGGGGATGAGAAAATCCTGGACTACTGCGAGGAATATATCGATACCATGATTAGTTCAAACGGGGAGATTCGTGGTTATCATCTCGAGGAATATAATTTGGACCATGTGCGCACGGGCCATTTTGTGACGCGGATGCAACATTTGCAGCCTGACAGTCGCAAGCTTAAAGCTTTGTACACACTGATGAACCAACTCGATGAACAACCTCGAACAGATGCGGACAGCATCTTTTGGCATAAAGCCATTTACAGCTATCAGGTGTGGTTGGACGGCATCTTCATGGGATTGCCTTTCCGCGTCCTTACAGCCCCCATGACAAGGGCGGAAGAAGTTGCGAAAATACAAGACGATGCGATCAGCCAGGTCTCTGCCACTTATCAGAGGACACTGGACACGAAGACAGGATTGAACCGTCATGCCTGGGACGAAACGCACGAAATGTTCTGGGCGGATGCAGAGACTGGACAGAGTCAGCATTGTTGGGGACGGGCACAGGGGTGGTTTTCGATGGCACTCATCGAATTACTCGATGCCCTTCCCGATGATCATCCGCGACGCCAGGAGGTCATAGAACTGTTGCAGAAAGACCTTGCGGCTGTTGTGAAATGGCAGGACAAAAGAACTGGCGTATGGTATCAAGTGATGGACTCGCCTGATTTGGAAGGTAATTATTTGGAAGCCACTTGCTCGTCGATGTTCGCATACGTGCTGCTCAAGGCTGCCCGCAAGGGCTTCGTTGACGCCTCCTTCCGTCAGGCTGGGGAGCGAGCCTTCCAGGGTATCATTAAACAGTTCGTGCGTGAGAATGCCGATGGCACCATCTCTCTCACCCATTGCTGCTCCGTCTCGGGACTGGGCCCTGGAGTCAGCGAAAAAGTGTTGAAAGCTGCACCGAAAGTGAAGGAGAACCGTCGTCGCGACGGTTCGGCTGCCTATTACCTCTCGGAACCTATCCGTGATAATGACGCCAAAGGCATCGGACCGTTCATTTGGGCAGCATTAGAGATGGAAAGGTGAGTTTTTAAGTTTTTAAGTTTTTAAGTTCTTGAGTTTTTGAGTTGTTGAACAGTTCCTCCTCCCCCTCTTTGGGTTGAGTGGCAGGCCGTTTGTCTGCCAGCATATATCCCCTCCTCCCTTGTGCTTGATGGGTCTTCTCATTTTTACCTATTCTATAAGAAAGTATAATTCTTTGGGGCGTTTCGTGGCTATTTCATGATTTTTATGTATTTTTGCGCCGTATTTAATAGAACGTGAACTTCCTGACAATGAAAAGAATCCTCATACTCGCGGCTATTGTTATGGCCACAACGACAACGATGGCACAGACCCCTGCTAAGAAACATTTTACACTGAACGATCTCCTTTCGGGCGGAAGCACCTTTTGGAATTTGCAACCTCAATATATGTTTACGGCCTGGTGGGGTGAGACCCCTCTTGAGCTGACTGTTGATGAGGTGCGAATATTGGATGTCTATAGCGGGAAGGCGGTTTCAACGCTCTTTACTACGGAGGAATTGAATTCCGTCTTAGGCGAGAAAATGGTGCGCTCTTGCACCAACTTACAGTTCCCTTATGCCGAAGAAACTGTTGTGAAAGTGCAGGTCCCTAAAGAGATCATTCTCATTGATTTCAAAAAGAAAAGTATTGTTTGGCGCGGTGCTATCCAGGAAGGCGCCAGCGAACTGGTATGGAATGCACAAAGCAAGAACATGGCTTATTGCATCGGCTCTGATGTGTTTGTGCAAAAGGCGGATGGAACGCGTGTGCGGCTAACCCACGATGGTAACGACGATATAGTCTATGGACACAGCGTCAGTCGCGATGAATTTGGCATCTCCAACGGTCTCTTCTGGAGCCCCGACGGCCAGCGTCTGGCATTCTATAAGAAGGACCAAAGCCGGATCCCAAGCTATCCGCAAGTGGACATTACCCAGCGTATTGCAGCCACATACGTTGACAAATACCCCATGGCTGGAGAAGAGAGCGAAGATGTGAGTGTGGCGGTCTACGATACCAAGACCGATGCTGTTGTTTGGTTGAAGAACGATAAGCCCCTGACGGATTATATGACGAACCTCTCCTGGGCTCCGGACGGCAAGAAGTTGTACGTCTTTGAACTCAACCGCGATCAGGATTTTATGCAACTCTTTGGCTATAATGCGGTCACGGGCGAGAAGGACAAGGAACCGGTGCTGGAGGAGAAACACCCCAAATATGTTGAGCCGCTGCATACCCTCGAATTCTTGCCGTGGGATGATTCCAAGGCCATTATGCAAAGTCGGCGCGACAATTGGAACCATCTCTATCTTGTTGAGTTTAAGAACGAGGTTTATCCCGAATGGCTGAGTGCCGAAGGGGGCGGTTCGACGTCCAATCATGTGTCCGTGACGCGACTCACTCCAGGCAATTTCGAAATCCGTAGTTTCCTTGGTTTCAACAAAAAGAGCCGTGAGGCTTTGTTCGTAGGAAACGTAACACATCCCTTGCGTGGCACAATCCATGCAGTGACAGTGGGGCATCATCCGACGATGCGGCGCTTGAGCGTTGATGACGGTGTGCACTCTGCCATACTCAGCGACAATGGCTCGCAACTGATAGACACTTATTCTTCGCCCAGTGTAACGCGCAAAGTGGAGTACATTGACACAAAGAGCGCCAAGGGCTGCAACCTGCTTACGGCCGATGACCCGTGGGCAGAATATGCCGTTCCGGAAATTTGCAGCGGGAGCATCAAAGCAGCCGATGGTGTCACCGACCTTTATTATCGTCTCATCAAGCCCGTTGACTTCGATGCCTCGAAGAAATATCCCGCGGTGGTGTATGTCTATGGTGGTCCGCACGCCCACAACGTACAAGCTTCCCGTGGTTACTATTTCCGCGGCTGGGAGATCTATATGGCACAGTTAGGCTACGTCATCTTTGTTCTCGACAACCGTGGCTCGCAGTATCGCGGTTTGAAGTTCGAGCAGGCTCCTTTCCGTCATTTCGGCGACGAGGAGATGAAGGACCAGATTTGCGGTGTCAACTTCCTTAAGACGCTGCCTTTTGTCGATGGCGACCGCTTGGGGGTACATGGATGGAGTTACGGCGGTTTCATGACCACGAACTTGATGTGCTCTTATCCCGATGTCTTTAAAGTCGGCGTGGCAGGCGGTCCGGTCATCGACTGGAAATACTATGAAGTGATGTACGGTGAGCGTTATATGGATCGCCCAGAACAGAACCCTGAAGGATATGCCTCGTCAAGCCTGCTCCACAAGGCTAAAAACCTTAAAGGACGTTTGCAAATCATCTACGGATATAATGACCCGACCTGTGTGCCCCAACACACGCTCTCCTTTATTCGTGCATGCATCGATGCAGGCACTCAACCTGATCTCTTCACCTATCCTGGCGATGGCCATAACATGTTTGGCACTGATCAGGTTCATCTCCACGAACGCATCACCCGTTATTTCGAGGACTACCTCAAATAATGGGTAGAGGAGATTCATAGGCTTGAAAATTAATTCAATTACTTCATGAATTCAGACAACAATACAACTTCAGTCAGTGAGGCGAAGCAGACCCGGGCCTACGCCGCCTACTATGGCTTCTGGACCGGCCTCTGTTGGGTTGGTAGCTTTGCCTTGGCCATGTTGGGCTTGAAGCAACCGTTTTTGGGTAATTTAGGTTTGCTCCTCGGGTTGAGCTCTGTCTTTGTCGGCGTGAAGTTGCTGCGTGGCTTTCGTGAGCAGGTGGCACCTTTATCCTTGCGCCGTGCCTGGTCGATGTCATGGATGATGTTTGTTGCATCAGCCTTGCTCTGCACGGCAGCTCAGTACATCTATTTTGCCTTCCTCGACAATGGTCTGCTCATGCGTACCTATTCCGAGATGCTCGAGATGCCAGAGATGCAGGACTTGCTTTCCAAGATGATGCCCGGACAGGATCCTAAGGCGATGATGGATGAGGCACTTGCCATGTTCGCAGCTACACCGCCTTCTCAACTGGCGATGCAGTTCCTGTTTTGGAATGTGCTTCTTGCCATCTTCTTCGCCTTCCCCACAGCTCTCTTCTCCTTTACGAGGCCTAAAGCCGAACGTTGAACGGAAGGCCTTCACGTCGTCGCTTATCTTATCAATAGTAGAAATCGTTCAATTATTAAATCATAGAGATCTTTTAAATCATTGAGGTCGTTTACTGAAAAATGGATATCTCTGTAATTGTTCCTTTGTATAACGAAGCAGAATCCCTGCCCGAACTCCACGCTTGGATCAAGCGCGTGATGGATGCTAACGGATTCACGTATGAAATTATTTTTGTCAACGACGGTTCAACAGATGACTCTTGGAAAGTCATTGAGGAACTTGCTGCCAAGTTCCCTGAGGTGGAGGGCATCAAGTTCCGTCGCAACTACGGCAAGAGTCCTGCACTTTACTGCGGATTCCGTCGTGCCGAAGGTGATGTCGTGATTACCATGGACGCAGACCTTCAGGACTCACCCGACGAGATCCCTGAACTCCGTCGTATGATCGTTGAGGACGGCTACGATCTCGTCAGCGGTTACAAGCAGAAACGCTACGACCCGCTCTCCAAGACCCTTCCCACCAAACTCTTCAACGCTACGGCACGTAAGGTGAGCGGCATCAAGAACCTTCATGATTTCAACTGCGGACTGAAAGCCTATCGCCGGGAGGTCGTCAAGAACATTGAGGTCTACGGCGAGATGCACCGTTATATCCCTTATCTGGCAAAGAATGCCGGTTTCACCAAGATTGGCGAGAAAGTGGTGCATCACCAGGCGCGTAAATATGGAACAACAAAGTTCGGTCTTGACCGTTTCGTCAACGGCTATCTGGATCTGATGACCCTCTGGTTCCTCAGCAAATTTGGCAAGAAACCGATGCACGTCTTTGGCCTTTTGGGATCTCTCATGTTCATTCTTGGTTTCGTCGCTGTTGTAGCTGTCGGAGCTAACAAACTCATCGCTCTGGCCAACGACACGCCCGCCCGTCTCGTCACAGACTCTCCCTATTTCTACATTGCTCTTACAATGATGCTTCTTGGCACCCAACTCTTCGTCGCCGGTTTCCTTGGCGACCTCATCAGCCGGAATTCAGAGCAACGCAACGACTATCAAATAGAGAAAGAGATTTAGAATTATTGAAAATTGAGAATTGAGAATTGAAAATTCGAAGCAGCATGTGTGGCTGCCTTGCTAATGAACCCAACTCTCTCAATCTCTCAATCTCAATCCAACCAAGAGCGATG
This sequence comes from Bacteroidales bacterium, assembly GCA_024690405.1. GTDB lineage: Bacteria > Bacteroidota > Bacteroidia > Bacteroidales > Bacteroidaceae > Physcousia. The sequence continues at coordinate 13,833 of JAILCU010000137.1, read as the reverse complement.
GATAATCAATGGTATAAAAAGTTGCTTCGTGCAGCCTTTATTCTTTCATCTTTTTATTTTTTCATTTTCCCTCTTGTCAGTTGTGAGAGCGTTTCTTGTCCGCTGAACAATACGGTGGCAAGTGTCTATGGCTTCTATGCTTCTGCACGAGGTGATGATGGCGTGTTTGTAGCGGGGGACGCCGTCTCGGTCGGCGATACGTTGACCGTAACTGCATTAGGCCCCGACACGGTGCTCGTCAATAAGTTGGTGGGGCAGAGTGGAATGAGTCTGCCCGTGAGTTACTATGCCGATGTAGACATCCTGGAACTCGCTTTTGTTGACGCGCAAGGGGCTACGGCAGCAGATACGCTATGGCTGCATAAGAAGAACTTGCATCATTTCGACGACCCCTCGTGCCCTGTACACCTCTGGCACACCATCCTCGATGTGCGTTCCACACACCATCTTATCGACACGGTGCTCATCAGCGAGCCGGACGTGAACTATGACGGCCTTGAGAACCTTCAAATCTATTTCTTTACTGCAACAGATGATGAAGATGAAACGGAAGAATAAATATTGTATCCTGCTCCTGCTCTTCGGGTTACTGATGCCGCTGACGGTGGTGGCGCAGCAACCGCGTCAACGGGAAACGGTGGCTAATGACTCGAAAGGCCCGGAATCTGTCGACAGCATTGTCATGGATACGCTCACCGTTGGCGAACTGGTGGAAAAGGTGCAGGTTAAGAAGAAAAAAAAGGTCCACTTCCTCAACGGCGTTGCCGTCGGCGCTGATTTCGTAGGCTTGGCGATGCGCCTCATGGGGGCTGACTGGTCCAATGCCGAGGTCATGGCCCGCATTAATATCCTAGATAAATATTTCCCCATTGTAGAACTTGGCTTGGGCTACGCCGACCACGAGGGCGCTGAACTCGATAATCACTTCAGTGTGAGTGCTCCTTACTATCGTGCCGGCATGGACTACAACATCAACAAGAAACACAATGGCAACCGTCTGATGATAGGTTTGCGCTACGGCTTCTCCACCTATACTTACGACATCGATTCCCCTGTTCCGCTCACCGACCCGTACTGGGGTGAGTCCCGCGAACTGAATCTCAAGGATCTCGACGGTCATTGCCATTGGGCAGAGATTGTTGTGGGCTTGGAGACACGACTTTGGACAATCGTTCACCTCGGGTGGGATATACGCCTGAAGTTCCGCCTTAAACAGAAGATGTCTGAGGTGGGAATGCCTTGGTATATTCCGGGTTATGGCAAATCAGACGGCGCCACTTGTTGGGGCGGCACCTTCAAATTGATGTTTGATATTTGATTAGTTGACAAGTTGCTTATTTTAGTTGACGAGTAAACAAGTTGACAAGTAGGTCCTTTTAGTTGACGAGTAGACAAGTTGACAAGTAGGTTCTTTTAGTTGACGAGTAAACAAGTTGACAAGTAGGTTCTTTGACGCTCCTCCCGCCCCTCCTCTCCCCCTCCCGGAGGCAGTCCTATTCCTGGGCGTCGTCGCCCAGGGAAGCCCCACGCGATCGGTAACTTGTATTTTTCACTTTTCACTCCTTCCCTTTTCACTGAAGACATTATCCCCTTCCCTTTTCACTGAAGACATTATCTCCTTCCCTTTTCACTCTTTCATTTTTCACTGATTAACTTATGGATTTTGATATTAACCAACCCGACGATGAAGTAAAAGAAACTAAGTTTGAGCCTCTCACACCCACAGACAAGCCCCAAAGTCAGTGGCGGCGTTGGCATCTGGCTGTGCTCGTGGCCCTGGCTATCGGTTCCTATCTCATCATCACCAAGCACACCCGCGTGTCCTATCAGAAGGCTGACGGTGCCGTCTTTGGCACTTTCTATCATATCAACTATCAGAGCCGTGAGGACCTGCAGGCAGGTGTGGAGGCAGAACTGAAACGGGTTGACGAAAGCCTTTCCATGTTCAATCCCAATAGCATCATCAGTCGCATGAATCAGGGTGAAGACGTGGTCGCAGACAGTCTTTTCACCGTTGTCTTCCGCTTGGCGGAGCAGGTGAGTGAGGCTACCGATGGCGCTTTTGACATCACCGTTGCTCCCCTTGTCAATGCCTGGGGGTTCGGTTTCAAGAACGACGCCTTGCCCGACAGCGCGCAGGTCGATAGTTTACGTCAGTTGGTAGGGTACAAGCAAATCAGCCTTACTGATGACGGCCGTCTCGTGAAGGCCGATCCGAATATGATTCTCGATTGTTCTGCTGTTGCCAAGGGCTTCGGCGTGGATGTCGTGGCCAATTACCTGCTTCGTCAGGGGGTGGAGAATTTCATGGTGGAGATTGGCGGCGAAGTGGTGGTCAGTGGCAAGAATCCCAAGGGGGAACTTTGGCATGTAGGCATCAACAAACCCGTTGACGACCCCGCCAACGAACTCAATGCCATTGACACCATCGTTAATCTCACCGATATCGCGATGGCAACCAGTGGTAATTACCGTAATTTCTATACCACCGAGGACGGTCGTCGTGTCGCTCATACCATCGACCCAGCCACCGGTTATCCCGTTCAGCATTCCCTGCTCTCCGCGACCGTTTTTGCGCCTACCTGTGCCGAAGCAGATGCCTTTGCCACCTCTTTTATGGTTATGGGTTTGGAAGGGGCGCGCGATGTCCTGGCTCGCCATCCCGAGTTGCGCGTCTATTTCATCTATGATTCCCTCGGCGTCTCCCGCACCTTCTCCACGATTGATTTTTGAGTTCTTAAGTTCGTTGTCTTATTCCTGGGCGTCGTCGCCCAGGCCCGCCCCCTGCCTCGCCCTTTGGAGAAGGGATGGGGGTGAGGCTCCTCGCCCCCTCACACAAATTCGACAATGGTCACGCCCGCCCCGCCGAACTGAACATGTTCGTCGCGCGCATCAGCCACCGATGTCACCGTTTTCAGGTATTGTCTGATCAACTGTCTGAGAGCCCCCGTGCCTGTTCCATGCAGGATTCTCACGTGGGCAACGCCCACTTGTGTAGCATCATCGATGTAGTGTTGGACGGCGAAGAGTGCTTCGTCGCCGCGCATCCCTCGCACATCGATTTCCTGCTTGAAGTGCAGACCCTTCTCGCGCATGGCATTCTGCGTTTCGCGTCCAAGAAATGAGATGCCGGTGTGCGACTCCTCTTTTTGGGGCGCTGTGGCCGGTACCAGTCGTTTCAAGTCCACCGTCGTTCGCATCTGGCCGAATACCACGGTGGCCGTCTTGCCGTCGATGCGTTCAATGGTGCCTACCGAGGTCTGTCCTTTGATGCGCACGACGGACCCTTCGCCGAGGCCTCCGGATGAGCGTGGGGACGAGGTCGGCTTCGACGTCGGGGTAGCGCCGGAGGTGCCCCCTTCCGCTTGGGTCGCTCCTCCCTGCTTCTTCCGCTCCTGTCTCCGCTTGATTTTCTCCATTTTGCGTGCGATGGCATCATCCTCGATGCCCTGTTGGCTTTCCACTTCCTTGATGCGGAAGTCCTCGAGTTGTTGTCGTGCGCGCCGGGTCTCCTCTTTGTCGGCTTGAGCCTCACGAATCTCGCGGATGGTGCGCTCGATGCGGGCGTTTGAGTCCAGCAGCAACTGCTCCGCCTCGTCTTTCGCCTTGCGGATGATGTCCTTGCGCTGTTGTCGCAGTTCTGCGATCTCCTGTTCGTAGCGGGCGATGGTCTGTTCCATCTGTTTCTCGCGGCTGTGGATGGTTTCGCGTTTCTGCTGCCAGTAGCGGCGGTCCCGTACGATGTCTTGCAGCCATTTGTCCGCATTGATGTAGTCGCGTCCCACGATGTCCGAGGCATCGTTGATCACCTCCTCCGGGATGCCTATCTTTCGTGCTATTTCCACGGCAAACGACGACCCTGGTTGTCCTATTTGCAGTTGGAACAAGGCCTGCATCAAGTGGCGGTCGTAGAGCATGGCTCCGTTGACCACTCCTTCCGTTTCGTCGGCAAAATGCTTGAGGTTCTGATAGTGTGTGGTGATGATGCCGAACGCTCCCTTTTCCACAAAGCGCTTCAGCACCGCTTCGGCGATGGCACCGCCGATCTGCGGTTCCGTGCCCCCGCCGAATTCGTCGATGAGCAGCAGCGTCGCGGGGTCGGCCCCCCGCATCATCTGTTTCATGTTCAGGAGGTGCGAACTGTAGGTGGAGAGTTCATCCTCGATGCTCTGCTCGTCGCCGATATCAATCATGATATGTTCAAATACGCCCAGTTGCGAGCGTTCTCCTACGGTGATTGGCAAGCCGCACTGCAGCATGTATTGCAGCAGTCCTACGGTCTTCAGGCACACGCTCTTGCCGCCCGCATTGGGGCCGGAGATGAGCAGGATGCGCTGGCGGCGTGTCAGTTCTATTTCCAGCGGCACCACTTTCTTCCCGTGTTTGGCCAGCGTCCGCTGGAGCAGCGGGTGCACGGCCAGCGTCCAGTCGATGAGGGGATAGGCTGCTATCTGGGGTTGTGTCGTCGTGAACGCCTTCATCTCCCGGGCCATGTGCGCTTTGGCGCGTACGAACTCCACGTCGGCCAGCATCTCATAACTCTGTAGCAACTGTGGTACCTGCGGCCGCACCTGCTCGGTGAATTCACGCAGGATGCGGATGATTTCGCGCCGCTCGTCGGCCTCGAGTTCGCGTATCCGGTTGTTGGCTTCCACCACCTCTTGTGGTTCTATGAACACCGTCTTGCCCGTTGCACTCTCGTCGTGTACGATGCCTTTGATCTTGCGTTTCAAGGCCGGCGCCACGGGGATCACCAGTCTGCCGTCGCGCATCGTGGGTGCCACGTCCTGGGCCACCGTGCCTTCCGCCTGCGCGTTCCTTAATATATGATTCAGCACCCGGCTGACGCTTCCCTCGGCGCTTGCCAGTTCCCGCCGGATGTCAGACAACTCCGGCGAGGCGCTGTCTTTCACCTTCCCGAATTTGTCGAGAATCTGGTTGATGCGCCGGATGAGCGCGGGATAGAGCGAAGCGGAATGCGCGACAAGTGGCTCCGTCCCCTCATCGTGCGCGACCGGTTTCCCGTGGGGCGATTTCCCGCTGAGCCTCATTGCCACCATCCGTGTGAGAGCGGGGTAGGGCACAGCTTCTGTGGCCCCGCCTTTCCCGGCGTTCCCGTCCTCTTCCGTCATCGCCTCGTCCCGTTCTTCGCGCGCAGGTTGCAGTTGCTCCACGATGCCGGCGATGGTTTCCAACGAACGTTTCAGGGCAAACATCTCGTCCACTTCCATGTATGTGCCTTCGATGCGGATGTGGTGCAGCGCGGGACGCAGGTCGTAGTAGCCCTGGTCGGGGAAATCGCTGTGTGCTTCCTCCAGGCGCACAAACTCGCCCACCTGCCTGAGCCACTCGCTGATCAGCGCTGCGTCGGTCGCAAAGCAGAGTTCCTCCACCCGCTGCTCGCCCAGTGCACTCAGGCAGTTCTTGCGCAGCATCTCGCGGATGTCCTTCATCCCTATCTTTTCTTCAAAACTATGGGGGTAAATCATCGTTTTTTCACTTTTCAGGGTGCAAAGATAATAAAAATGACAGGCGCAATGAAAGAAAATTTAAAAATTGTCAGCGTAAATCGTATTTTATCACTACCTTTGCCGCCGAAAAAGCACAAATACGTTTGTTAATGGAAGCAAGTGCCATCCTTTTGCTACACTGTCCAGACCAACCAGGAATCATTTCCGAGGTAACAAAATTTATCACCGATAACCAAGGCAACATCATTTATCTCGACCAGTACGTCGACCGCGAAGACGGCATCTTCTTTATGCGCATTGAATGGCAGTTGCAACGCTTCCTCATCCCACGCGACAAAATCAAGGAATATCTCTCCACGCTCTATGCGCAGCGCTATGAGATGACTTTCAACCTCTATTTCTCCGACGAGCGACCCCGCATGGCCATCTTTGTCAGTCGCATGAGCCACTGCCTCTACGACCTCCTGGCGCGTTACAAGGCGGGCGAATGGGCCGTCGACATCCCTTGCATCATCAGCAACCACGAGGACCTGCGTTTCGTGGCCGAGCAGTTCGATATCCCTTATTACGTCTGGGCTGTCAACAAGGACCACAGCAACAAGGCAGAGGTCGAGGCGGCCGAGATGGAACTGCTGCGTCGCGAGCACGTCACCTTCATCGTCTTGGCGCGATACATGCAGATTATCAGCGACGAGATGATAGCGGCCTACCCCCATCATATCATCAACATCCACCACTCCTTCCTCCCCGCTTTCGTCGGCGCAAAGCCCTATCATCAGGCCTGGGAGCGAGGCGTCAAGATCATTGGGGCGACCTCGCACTACGTCACGGCCGAACTCGATGCCGGACCCATCATCGACCAGGATGTGGCGCGCATCACCCACAAGGACACGCCCGAGAGTCTGGTCCTCAAGGGCAAGGACCTGGAGAAAATCGTCCTCTCCAGGGCCGTATCCAAGCATATCGAGCGTAAGATACTTACATATAAGAATAAAACCATTATTTTCAGTTAACAAAATAGATTTGCTCTATGAAAAAAGACATGAAGAAGGTGCTGGTATTAGGAAGCGGCGCCTTGAAAATCGGACAGGCTGGTGAGTTCGACTACTCCGGTTCGCAAGCCCTGAAGGCCCTGCGCGAAGAAGGCATTGCCAGCGTCCTCGTCAACCCCAATATCGCTACGATCCAGACATCGGAGGGAATCGCAGACAAGGTGTATTTCCAGCCTGTGACACCCTATTTTGTGACTGAAATTATCAAGAAGGAGCGCCCCGATGGCATCCTTCTTGCTTTTGGTGGACAGACGGCGCTCAACTGCGGCACCGAACTCTACCTCAACGGCACGCTCAAGGAATATGGCGTCGAGGTGCTCGGCACCAGCGTCGAGGCCATCATGAACACCGAGGACCGCGACCTCTTTGTCAAGAAACTCGCAGAGGTCAACCTCAAGGTGCCCGTCAGCCACGCCGTGGAGAACATGGACGATGCCCTCCGGGCAGCCCGGCAGATCGGTTTCCCCATCATGGTGCGTTCGGCCTATGCCCTCGGAGGCCTTGGCAGTGGCATCTGCCCCGATGAGGAGAAGTTCATCGAACTCGCCGAGAGCGCGTTCACCTTTGCCCCGCAGATCCTCGTCGAGGAGAGCCTCAAGGGGTGGAAGGAGATTGAGTTCGAGTGCATCCGCGATGCCAACGACCGCTGCTTCACCGTAGCCTCCATGGAGAATTTCGACCCCCTCGGCATCCACACCGGCGAGAGCATCGTCGTGGCGCCCACCTGCTCCCTTACGCCTCAGCAGGTCGAGATGCTGCAGGACATCACCATCCGCTGCGTCAAGCATCTCGGCATCGTCGGCGAGTGCAATATCCAGTTCGCCTTCAACGCCGTTACCAACGACTACCGCATCATTGAGATCAACGCCCGTCTCTCCCGCTCCAGTGCCCTGGCTTCCAAGGCCACCGGCTATCCCCTCGCCTTCGTGGCCGCCAAGATAGCCCTCGGCTACACCCTCGACCAGATTGGTGAGATGGGTACTACCAACTCCGCCTACGTCGCTCCCTCACTGGACTATATGATCTGCAAGATCCCTCGTTGGGACCTCACCAAGTTCGCCGGCGTGTCGCGTCAGATCGGCTCTTCCATGAAATCCGTCGGCGAGATCATGTCCATCGGCCGCTCCTTCGAGGAGATGCTGCAGAAGGGCTTGCGCATGATCGGGCAGGGCATGCACGGCTTTGTGGGCAACGAGCACACCCATTTCGACGACCTCGACGATGCCCTCGAGAACCCCACCGACCTCCGCATCTTTGCCATTGCCGAGGCCCTCGAACGGGGCTACACCGTCGAGCGCATCGAACAACTCACCAAGATTGACCCCTGGTTCATCACCCGCATGAAGCACATCGTCGACCTCAAGCACCAACTGGAGCGTTACAACAGCCTCGATGAGTTGCCCGATGCCTTCCTCCTCGAAGTCAAGCAGGCAGGGTTCAGCGACTTCCAGATTGCCCGTTTCGTCCTCAAACCCGGCAGCGGCAGCCTCGAGAAAGAGAACCTCGAAGTGCGGCGTCATCGCCAGCAGCGCGGCATCCTGCCCTCCGTCAAGCGCATACCCACCGTGGCCAGCGAGCATCCCGACCTCACCAACTACCTCTATTTCACCTATACCCACACGCCCGCATTCAAGGATCCATTCACAACATCGGGCAAAGGTGTCGTGGCCCCCTCGGGGGCCGAAGGAGGGGCCCCCGCCTATATCCCTGCTCACGACATCAACTACTATTCCAACGAGAAATCCGTCATCGTACTTGGCTCCGGCGCCTACCGCATCGGCTCCAGTGTGGAGTTCGACTGGTGTTCGGTCAACGCCATCAACACCGCGCGCAAACTCGGGTATAAGTCCATCATGATCAACTACAACCCCGAGACCGTCTCCACGGACTACGACATGTGCGACCGCCTCTACTTCGACGAACTCACCCTCGAACGTGTGCTTGATGTCATCGACCTCGAGCAGCCCCGCGGCGTCATCGTCTCCGTGGGCGGACAGATTCCCAACAACCTGGCCATGAAACTCCACCGTCAGGGCGTTCCCGTCCTCGGCACCTCGCCCGTGGACATCGACCGGGCCGAGAACCGCGACAAGTTCTCCGCCATGCTCGACAAACTCGGCGTGGACCAGCCCGCATGGCGCGCGCTGACGTCCCTCGACGACATCAAGGAGTTCGTCGCCGAGGTGGGCTATCCCGTGCTCGTGCGACCCAGTTATGTCCTCTCCGGCGCAGCCATGAACGTCTGCTACGACGACGAGGAACTCGAGCGCTTCCTCAAGATGGCTACCGAGGTCTCCAAGGAATTCCCCGTCGTGGTCTCGCAGTTCATGCAGGAGACCAAGGAAATCGAGTTCGACGCCGTGGCCGACAAGGGTGAGATTGTGGAGTACGCCATCTCCGAGCACATCGAGTATGCCGGCGTCCACTCGGGTGATGCCACCATGATTTTCCCTGCGCAGCACGTCTATTTCTCCACCATACGTCAGATGAAGAAGATAGCGCATAAGATTGCAGCGGAATTGAATATCAGCGGACCCTTCAACATCCAGTTCCTCGCCAAGAACCGCGAGGTCAAGGTCATCGAGTGCAACCTCCGCGCCTCCCGCTCCTTCCCCTTCGTCTCCAAGATCCTCAAGCGCAACTTCATCGAGACCGCTACCAAGATTATGCTCGACGCCCCCTATCAGCGTCCCGAGAAGAGCGAGTTCGACATCGACCGCATCGGCGTCAAGGCCAGTCAGTTCTCCTTCGCACGACTGCAGAATGCCGACCCCGTCCTCGGCGTGGACATGAGCAGCACGGGCGAGGTAGGGTGCCTGGGCGACGACCTCAACGAGGCGCTCCTCAACGCCCTCATCTCCACCGGCTATCGTCTGCCCGAGAAGGCCGTCCTCATCTCCAGCGGTGGCGCCAAGGGTAAACTCGATTTGCTCGAACCCGCACGTCAACTGGTCCGCAAGGGCTTCGACGTCTATGCCACCGAGGGCACCTGCGCCTTCCTCAACCAGAACGGGGTCTTTGCGCGCAGCGTCAGTTGGCCCGACGAGGAGGATGACAACAACGTCCTTCACCTCATCGCCCAGCACCGCTTCGACCTCATCATCAATGTGCCGAAGAACCATTCCAAGCGCGAACTCACCAACGGTTACCGCATCCGTCGCGCTGCCATCGACCACAACATCCCCCTGATGACCAACACCCGTCTTGCCAAGGCCTTCATCCAGGCGTGCACCACGCTCGAACTCAAGGACATCAAGATCAAGTCGTGGCAGGAATACAATGCGTAGGAAGTAAGGAAACCGGAAGATTGTAAGTTAGAAAATCAAACGGAATGATTAAAAGAGGAACAGCGCCAATGGGTGTTGTTCCTCTTTGTTCTGTTTTTCATAGGTGTTTTTCAATTTTCTTTTTTCTTTATTTCTTATGCGCGTGTATAAAAATAAGGTGTACCTTACTTCCAACTTTATAGACAAAGCCTCGCGCGCGCACTAGGCTTTTTCCTATAAAAAGCGTAAAAGCGTCACTTTTTCCTCAAAATGCTTTGTAATAAAGGCTTTGTCGGGTGACGCTTTTGGTGATGGATGGGTGAGGGATGTGATGCTTTTAGCCGATTTTTCTCCTTTAACACCGTCTGCAGAACCTTTAGGGAAAAATGAGGCACAGAAGGATGATGCTGGCGGTGGAGTAGGGAAGAGAGAGGAGCACCGTGTTGTCTATCCCCTGTGGCTTGTCTTTTTTTTAATGCCATGCCGGAAGGTCGTGTCGTAGCACTCAGGTTGATGCAGCCGAAAGATTAGGATATTAAAGCCCGCTTCTGCTGTCATTCTGCTTGTCACAAAAGGTAACAGCAAACTGTCTCACAGGTGAGACTGTTTTGTCTCATACGTGAGACACTTCTGTCTCACCCGTGAGACAAACCTCTTCCTTTCGATGTAAGTGCCCTTTCCTTTCGATGTAAGTGCCCTTTCCTTTCGATGTAAGTGCCCTTTCCTTTCGATGTAAGTGCCCTTTCCTTTTGATGTAAGAGCCCTTTCCTTTTGATGTAAGTGCCCTTTCTTTTCGATGTAAGTGCCCTTTCCTTTTGATGTAAGAGCCCTTTCCTTTCGATGTAAGTGCCCTTTCCTTTCGATGTAAGAGCCCTTTCCTTTTGATGTAAGTGTCCTTTCCATTCGATATAAGTAACCCACTTGTGGAGGATGCGCTCCTTAAAGGATTGTTGCCCGTTAGTTCGCTTGAAATCTGTGAAAAAAACTAAAATAAGCGTGTTTGTTGACAAAGTTAGAAATAAATGAGTATATTTGCACAGATTTTTCGGAGTATTATATTAAACAAAATGATTACGGATATGAAAAAGAACCTATTTTTCTTTGCTGCGATAGCCTTGTTGGCTATTGCTTGCACCTCGGAGAAACCGACAGAGATTTATATTCCAAAGAACACGGTGGAGTTTGCCGGTAACGCTTTTACCTGTTTCAGTCTGGGCGCTGATGTGAAATTGTACTCCGTGCAAAACCCAGATGAGAGCGACGAATGGACTATTCAGGCCGTTGTGCCGGTGCGCAAGGATGCCAACCTCTACCTCAACACCTTGTCCATCGACCTGCTGCCTCTGGACGATCGCGGTATTCGTCTGCGCGACGATATCGTTCTAGCAGCCGAAGACTTGCCCAACCTGCTCCCTGTGTATAACGGCGGAGTACAGGTGGAGCGTAACATCGTCTTCTCCATTGCCAACGAGGACGACAGGTACCTGTCAAGCAGCGAAGTGACGGCTCTGTTGGAAAAGACCAAAGGTGTGCGTATGGACTTCAATGTGTTGGATCTCGTTGCTCCGGCGACCAATAATGTACAGACTCCGGCACCCGAACTCGTGGCGGCTCCCATCACTTCCCAGGTTGTGGAGACACCTGCCGCCAAGCCTGCACCTTCTGCTCCCAAGACCTATCCGATGACACTGGACGGCCTCTGCCGTAAGTATGGTATCTATGGCATGCTGTCGCGTTACGACAGAGAGTTGCGCAACGATAACGGGAGTGCCGCCAAGCGCATCGAAGACCAGTTGTGGAGCATCGAGAAACGTGTGAAGAAAGACTCTTCTATCCCCAAAGAACTCAGAGAGCGTTTTGTAGACTATATTGAGGACAGAGAGGACGAGATAGAGGATAAGTATTAAGGAACGGAGCTCTCTCCCCTCTGATCAACCCAAACGGGAGGGCGGCTTTTAAGATGCAGCGGTTGTATTCTTAAGGGCTTAAAGGAATTAGGCTGGCGCGTAGCAAAGGAAGGCTACGCGCCAGTTGTTGTTTGTGGGGCACAGCTTGGACCATTGGCAGTAGCCGGGGCCATGAAAGAGCGATTGAATAATACGGAACAGAACTAAGAATAATTTCATGCCATGTAGTCGTTATGTCATCCTTTTCGTCGTGTCTTTGCCCCCCTTTATAGACTTTTTTAAACCTTTCGGTGCTTTTCCTAAAGGAAATTTTGATAGTATGCGGAAAAAGTGTACCTTTGCCGCGTTTTTAAAGCGTAAACTAACTAATATAATTAATATGAAACTGAACATTGAGAGATTCTTAGGATTCGTGCTGCTTGCCGTGTGCGGCGTAGTAAGCGTTGCAGCTCAGGATGCTGTGGCTGTCGGAGATCAGATTACGAGCGAATCGTCGCTTGTGAGCGGTACGGAGTACTTAGTGTATTATGTGGGCAACGGTGCTCCTGGCTACATGAAGGACACAGGCAGTGCCTACACGGGAAAGAACGATGATTCGCCCACAGAGGCGGCTGTGTATGTCTTCACCAGCAACGGCGATGACACCTGGACGGTGCAGAACAAATACACCAGCAAGTACTGGGGAACACCTACGGCCAATGCCAATACCTATATCGGTTCAGACACCGGCGGCAGCTGGGCTCTGAACTTCCAGAGCAGTGGTAATCTTGCTCCGAGTTGCAACGGACACAGTTGGAACCGCAGCGGAAGCAATGTCCACCCTTGGTCTGAGGGTACTGCCAACGTCAACCAATTCCAGATTTATGCAGTAAAGGAAATCACGACGATTACTCCCACTGCATCTGAAATCTATACTTTGAACAATACGAATACTAGTCGCGGTGCTATGACCTACGATGCTACCAACAGCACGAAATGGGTCTGGTCAAGTGGTAAGACTGATGCTACGGCCTTTGATGCTACTTCTACCAATTGCCAGTGGATATTCTATCCTACAGGTACTGATGACCAGTATTATTTATATAATGTAGGGGCTCAGAAGTTTGCGGTTCCTGTTACAGGTGGAACTTATAGCGGTTATGCGTGGGCATTTTCAGATAATGCCGTAGCAGTTAGCCTGATTATCCAGAGTGAGGGCATTTACAAGATCAAAACAGTCACAGGCGATGTTTATGCTGCCGTAAGCAACAATTATGAAGGGCCTATCATTAATTATAATGATGTGGGTGGCAATTTCACTATCACAAAGGTAGCGGATGTAACTACTGAAATCACTACTCAGTTGAATACAGCTGTGAATAAGCTGGTAGATAATGTTACTCCACTCTCTGCTATTCCTGAAGCCAATACGGATAATTGGTATGTTATCCGCATAAAAACGCATAGCACGTATTCAGATAAATATGTTTATCCCGCTTCGTCTGAGATAGTCTATGGTACTACCAATTATCCACTTACTTTCGACCATGAATTTAACTTGCGTCCTGCCATAGATGAAGTATCTTATTACACCCGAATTGTTCGAGATAATAATAATAAGGTATATTGGCAAATGCCTAATGGTCGTTATCTATATGGTGCTAATTCTAAATTCCCTGTTTCCACGGCTGATGAGTCTACTTTTTCAATGGACTACACAACAGATAAGGGTATTAGGTTCTGGGGCAACAGTCGCTATGCCGTACCTTATTATGCAAGTTCTGTATATTTCATAGGTGAGACAGCGAGTACGGGAAATGCCTATTATGACGTCTATCCTATCAACCTGACCACCGCCGGATTGGTGGCTTGGAAGGTCGTTATCACCAACGCCTCCGAAAGCACGCAACTCACCTGCACCCGAGAGGATGTCAGCGGACTGACGGCCGTATATAACAACGGTACCTTCTTCCTGCCCACGGATGTAACTCCCACGTCTTCTGATTTCTCCATGGACGGCATGCTGAGTTGCACAGTTGACAGCGAGAACAAGACCGTCACGGCAGAATACAATCCTGCCATCAGCATCCTTACCAGCGAAGTAGAGGTGATTCAAGGCCACGAGACCACAGGTAAGGGCAACACCCAGCAGGCTCTG
>JAILCU010000106.1 GCA_024690405.1 Bacteroidales bacterium | reverse complement strand
CGCCACTCTGCGAGACATGTTGCAGACGGGACTACTGCGCATCATAGACTTGGAAGGAGTGGCGATGGAGTCACTGCCGGATTCGGCTTTCTACGAATGCACTTACCTCTCTCATTTCGTAGCTCCACGGACTTTGCGGCGCACAGGCAACTACGCGTTCTTCCGTTGCCGTAACCTGAACTATGCCGTGTTCAGTGACAGCCTGCGTGTTGTGGGGAATGCCGCTTTCAGCGGTTGTAACAATCTGCTTTCCGTGAAGCTGCCAGAGACCACGACAATGATTGGTTATAACGCCTTTACCTCATGTGAAGCATTGCTCAGCGTTACCCTGCCAGAAGGCATCTGGAAGGTTGGAAACTATGCTTTTTCCTATTGCATACATCTCTTTTCTATTTACTTGCCGGCATCCCTCAGCAACTTCGGCAATGAGGTATTCAAGGAATGCGGCCGCTTGACACATGTCCGCCTGAACTCCGACAACCCGCATTTCAAGGTCAATGAACAAAATGAAGTCGTCAAGATTACCAAATAGGCATTCCCGTGCGCTGTGCGGACTGTTTTTGTTAAGAAATATTTAATTTGTGGGGATGGCTGTTTAACTGTAGGGCGTTTCTTCGTTATATAGGTGTAATGACACAAGAAGCGTTCATACATATTGCCAGTGAAACGCGTGCCCAGGCCGTCGGCGTAGCGCTACGATTCGGGTATGCACAGGACGATGCCGAGGACATTGCGCAGGACGTGATGCTGAAGCTGTGGTGTCTGCATGAGAAGATTGATGATACGGCACGACTGCAGGGCTCGGTGGCTATCACGACGAAGCACGTGTGCATCGACCGCTGGCGCACGGCACACCTGAATGCGGATATGGACATCGCAACGCACCTCGTGGACGAGGACTCGCTGTACGACCGTCTGGAATATACAGAACTGGAGCAATGGATGAACGAGCAGATAGCGCTGCTGCCATCTACGTCGCGAATCGTGCTGACGATGCGACAGTTGGAACGGCGCGAGCTCAGCGAGATAGCAGATATCCTTGGCATCAGGCAGAGCTCAGTTTCCACGCTCCTGTCACGTGCACGACACGAATTGTTCAATCAACTAAAGAGGAGGAACCAACAATGACAAATCAGTATAACAAAGAGGAGATTGCCGCCCTCCTCGAAAGGTTCATGGCCGGCGAGAGCACGCTGGCAGAGGAGCAGCTGTTAGCCGACTACTTCCGCACTCACGAGGTAGCTGACGAGTGGCGGGAGTACAAAGAGATGTTCGCGCTGTTCGACAACGGTAAGGTGGACGTCGAGCCAGCATCCTCAGGCCGCAGGACTGATTCGTCATCCATCAATCATCATTCATCAATCATCATTCGTCTTGCAGCCGTCAGCATCGCCGCTGCCGTTGTCATCACCTTCCTGCTGTGGCCAAAGGGGAACGGCCCCCTTCCGACCTCCCCCAAGGGGGAGGAGTATGATCACCTGAGGGAAAGGGCTGAGGCTGAGGCAACAACACAGCAGCCGATGGAGGTCGCGACAGTGCAGCCGCAGCAGGAAGCTTCTTCCAAGGTGCTGACGGAGCAGAAGGGCAAGAAGACAATCCCCAAGCCTATCGTGAAACCGCAGCATGAGGAGGTTCCCGACGAGCCACAAACGATGGAGGAAACGGAAGAACCCATAGACCTTTATGAGGCCTCATACCGGCCGCCGATGGAAGAAATGATGACGGTTGAAGAATTGCACGCCCGTGGAAACCGGCTGACGGAGAACATACGGCAACAGCTTCAAGCCAACAATGTCCCATACTAAAATTGCACAACGATGAACAAGTTTGCATCTTTCCTTATTCTTATAACCACCTGTATCACAGCGCACGCCCAGGTGCGGCCGGAGATGAGCCGACTCTTTGACGAGCTCAAGGGTATCGGTATAGAGAACCTTGATATCATCAAGTCGGGAGGGTTGGATGGCCCTTATCAGCTGCACTATTCCATAGCGCTTGATTACCGTCCCAAACAGTACCGTAAAGCCTCAGGTCCAGCCTTGGACTCCTTATTACAGCGGGGCAGAAGCCTGCAGGAACAGCGTCTGGCTGCCGTCCGCCGTACCCTCGATGCATTGCAGGCAGAGGCACGAGAGAGCTATCATTATGAATATCACCATGATGGGCAGGACACCATCGTCTATTCCATGAACCTCAGCCACAACGACGACTGGGTCGCTACCAGCGGCGAACATAACCACAGGAAGTTCTACACCGACGAAAGTCTGAATTTCAGTTATCACCCGTATCACCAGAAAGAAATGGGATACGCTGGGAATCTTATGTATATGGTCACGCTGCCCCAAGACAGCTTCGACATCACGCCTTATTCAGAGGAGATGCTGGCAGCCGACATCGACAGCCTGTTCAGGCTGCATCGCATCAAGCCGCGCAAAGCGCTTTGGCAGCACGATCAAGAGTATTCGAAAGCGTATTTGGAATCCATCAAGCACACAGGTGACTATAGATATTGTCGTGGAGGTGGGGATATAGACCATCTCGAGGGCATCACGAATGCAACCATTTATACCGTACCGCTGGATAAAGCGCAACAGGCACAGCAGCTTCTTGCCGCGTTTGACAGCCTGGCGCAGCAATATGCCAAGCACCTGCACAGCGAAGCTCACTACACATACCACTATAACACCACTTTCAAGGAACCCATCTGGGCACCGATGCTCACGATAACATCTGCGGACATTCATTTAAATCCCTCACGAATGTACACTTGTGAGCTCGACCTTAAACGTGATGAATTCGGCTATCATTTCGTCGTCGCTCAAACTCACGGCACCTTGTGGCTGCCTCGCCATTGGCCATCCACGAAGCGCGACATCAACGGCCTGCGAACATACTTTAAAGGCATGAAGCCGAAAGAGGAACACAAGTGAATACTGTAGAAACGTTTACTTCCTTTATTGTCCAACTTTTTGGGTAAAAAACAGTCTTACGGAGCCTTTTAACCACTCATTAACACATAAAATCAGTGAATATATTCACTATTATATGGCATATATTTGGTATATTTTTTGATTAACACTATCTTTGCGGACGGAAACCAAGAAATACATGCATCATGACGGCATTAGCACAAAGGATCAAAGAAACACCGATGGCTCCGTACACGGCTCTGATGCGGGGCATGAGTCGGCAGGACATTCAAATTGTCATGACGTTCCTCAATGAGGTGATGGCAGAGGCTGATATGCCGAGTGGTAGAAGACAGGTGCCTGCTGAGTTCAGGAAACTACGTGGCATGGTGAATATCACCGAGGAGGACATGGCGAAGGACGAACATTTAGCACACATCATGGAACGATGAAACGGTTTTTCCTTGATACCAACATTCTGATTGACTACATTGACAACCGCGCTGGAGCCGATGACGCGGAGCAGATTTTCGCCTGTGGTTTTTCGGGCGAGGCTCTTTTGTATGCCTCGTCGCTCGCCTTCGCCAACATGGCATACATTATTAAGGGCCGTTCACAAGAGGAGAAATACGATGCGTTGAGGCAGATGGCAGCTGTGGTGGATATCCTCGACTTGGGTAAGCAGGAGGTTATGGCAGCCATTGCCCAACCTGTGAAGGATTTCGAGGACATGCTTCAATACCAGTGCGCCAAGGCTGCGAACTGTGACTACATTGTGACCAACGACCGTAGGCACTACGACTTTTCAGACATCCCTCACCTCACATCAGCCGCTTTCGTTGAGCAATTGGACGAACTGATAAAGTGAGGGGAAAGAGAAAAACTCGTTACTTGAATCAACACTATGCCTATCATCAAATCTCCCCGTCACGTCTCACGACGCGGCGGGGAGAGGTGCCTATAGGTCTTCTGTTTATTAACTAAATCTATCTGCTTTGTTGATAACTTTATTGAAGCCGGAATGTTACGGGCAGATGGAAGCTGACTCGGACGGGCTTGCCTTTGTCCTTGCCTGGATTCCAGCGCTTGGGCAGGGCTTTGACGGCACGCTCGGCCTCAGCCTTGAGGGCTGCGATGCCTTCGTTGTAGCGCTTGGCTTCCTCGGCCTTTTTGGTTTCTTCGGGTGACTGGTCAGGCTTGTAGGCAACGATGCTCATTTCGGGTAGTTCCTGTCCCGTCTTCACGCCTACGATTTTGGCGGCCTTGACCTCTGTGAGCGTACCGTCCTTCTCGACGATAAAAGAGACAATCACCTTGCCTTGTACACCATATTCTTGTGCAGCTTTGGGATACCTGATATTCTTCATCATGAATTCCAATAAGGAAAGCTGCCCGCCAGGGTACTCAGGCAGTTGTTCGCAGGTCTCATATACCTTGTCATCGCCGCCGTCTTTGGTCTCGATGATTATGGCTCCTTTGTGGCCTTTTGCGCCATAGACGGCTGTGGCCGATTCTTTGCCGAGTATTGTTGCCGATTCGATATTGTCGGCCTTGAGATTGGGCTGTCGCTTAAACTCATCAGCGCTCATTTGCCGTCCATTGACCACGAAAAGCGTTTCCTCGTCGATGGGCGTGAGGCATGTGTCGGGTTTAGTGATGTTCGGCGACTCGTCAGGGCGCTGGTCTCCGTCTGTGATAATGGATGACGATGCCTTGTCGGCAATGGTGCGAGCCAGCGAATCGATATTGGAGAGTAACAGCATGGCAGCTGCCACGGGCACGAAGAGGATGTACTTGGCCATCCCCGTTCGGCGGGTTCTGCGTAAGTTCATCATAATGATTCTACGTTTTAAGGGTAAGACATTGAAGTTATTTGCAATCGTAGCTACGTTCGTTTGAAGAGAGAAACCGAGGAGGCGGTATTGGTAGGCCCGAATAAGTGAAAAATGAAAAATGTCGGCTTTGCCTCCAAGTGAAAAATAAGAATTACTCTCCACCGTTTCATGAGATGCGGGAAACTTGTATTTTTCACTTTTCACTCTTTCACTTTTCACTAAAACATCACAGACGGCTTTATCCGCAATGAATTCGAGATTCATGCGCACCTCGCGGCGCATGAGCCAGGCGGCAGGGTTCCACCAGAAGAGGATGCAGACCACCTGTGAGAAGAGGATGTCGAGGGTGTGCCAACCGCGGACGTGCGCCTGTTCATGAATGAGCACCTCGCGCAGTGTCTGCTCGTCCATGCCGTCGGGGTGGATGAAAATCCACGGACCGAAGGAGAAGGGACTGCAAGGACGGGGGAA
>JAILCU010000103.1 GCA_024690405.1 Bacteroidales bacterium | reverse complement strand
CTTGTCGCCTGTCAGCGGTCGTCAGTTGGAACTCATGGGCGAGTTTACCGTAAACTCAGGGCAGATGGGTTTCCGTTTCCTCAAGAGCGGCGAACGTGCTGCCAGCCTCACCTACGATGCCGACCGCGGCACCATCACCCTGGATCTCTCCACGCTGGCACGCACGGTCAACGACGGCGGGTCGTACAATGGCGTTTATAGCGCTACGCTCCCCTCCAAGCCTGCCACTGGCGAAACGCTCAAACTGCACGTCTTCCTCGACGGTTCCATAGCCGACATTTTCGTCGCCGACCGTTGGGCCTTCTCCGTCCGCCTCTTCCCGACGAATGTCGATGCCATTGAAGCCGAAGCCTTCGCCACCGAGCCTACGCCTGCCACGCTTCAAGCCTGGACGCTCGATGCCTCTCAGAGCGCTGACGGCATCTACGACCTGCGTGTAGAAAATGAAACCGCAAATGGCATATCATCGAATGGCGCATGCTTCGACCTGAGCGGCCGGCGCATAGCCTCCGACACTTGGAAAGGTATCTGCATAGTCGACGGCAAAAAAATCATTCGCTGATTTCCCTGAAGTAAAAAACATTCGTCACTCCATGCTCACAGACACACTTGCCATCATAGGCCTTGCCGCCCTCTCGCTCGGCACCATCCGCGAAGCCGACGGCCCGGTGGAGCGCACCTTCCTGCTGCGCAATACCGGCGAGCATGCCGTGAGCCTGCTGCAAGGCTACACCTCCTGCGGCTGCACCTCGATAGCGTTCGCCAAGGGCAGCACTCTGGCCGTAGGCGACACCGCCAGTGTGCGCCTACGCTTCAACCCGCGTGGCAAGAGCGGCGAGTTCTTCGAGACGGGCACGCTCGTCTATCAGACCGCGGCCACCGGCGAAGGCGCGGCCGCAGAGGGTGGCAATTCGCCTGCCTCGGAAACGGCTCCAGCCAGGAAGGCCGTCACGCTCTCGCTCGAGGGCACCTGCCTCTCGTCGGATGAGTCGCTGGCGCAGCAGTTTCCCATTCGCATCACGGAATCCCTGTGGATAAGTGCCAATCGTTTTGACCTTGGCATCATGCGTGTGGGTGAGTCGAAGGAACGAGGCGTAGTCATCCTGCATCGAGGTGAAACCGAATCCGATGGCCAGGTGTCGGACCGGCAAGAGCTTGTCAATGTTCGATATACCGTTGATGCACAGACCCCGAAAGGCCTGCAGCACGTTCAACGTTCCATCAGCATTCAGCATGACGGACGAGACATCACTGTGCCCATCATCCTCGACGTGCTTGTGAAATAGTTTACCAATATAGGTTTTATTGCTCAACGTAGCTCCCAAGATTTTGACTCTAAAATGAAGAAAAGTGACATCCTGTTCACTTTTCTTTGCTTTTTGAGCGCTTTTTTGGAAGAAGTTCGTTATCTTTGCCGCAAATTATAACCTTTAAAACGACAAAGAATGTTGCGCAGAGCGATTGGTTTCTTCCTTGTTATTATCATAGTGTCTTTGGGCGCTTGCAAGCGCGAGGGACGGGCATATCGGATTGCAGTGTCGCAGTGCGCTTCAGGTCAGTGGCGCGAGAAAGTCAACAGCGAGATGTTGGCCGCTCAGCATCTTTATGAAAGTAATGCTGAAGTGGGTATCGCCTGTGCCTACGATGACACAGGGCGTCAGATCGAGCAGATAGACAGCTTGGCTGCTAGCGGCATAGACCTACTGGTGGTGGCCCCTACTGAGTCTGCTCCTCTGGCCGAGGCTATTGCTCGTGTGCGTGCTGCCGGTATTCCCGTCATCTTCTTCGACCGCAAGGCTTCGACCGACGACTACACTGCGTTCATTGGTGGTGACAACGTGGAGGTTGGCAGAACTGTTGGCGAGTATGTGCCTACGCTTTTATCCACGAACGAGATGAAGCAGTCGGGCGGCCGTCCCATCGTGCTCGAGATCACGGGTGCAATGAGTAGTTCGCCCGCGCAAGAGCGTCACCAAGGTTTCTCGCGTGCGATGAAGCTACGACCTGAATTGGAGTACATTTGTGCCGAGGGCGACTGGACATCTGATAAGGCTTGCCACATCGTGGAGCAGCAGATACGCAAGGGACGTCGACCTGACATCGTGTTCTGCCACAACGACGGAATGGCTACAGGTGTCTACAAAGCAGCCGTGGAGGCTGGCTTGGAGGACCAAATCAAGATTCTCGGCATCGACGGAATGCCTTACGAGGGATTGGAGTACGTGAAACTGGGCCATCAGGTTGGCACTTACGTCTATCCTACACACGGCGAAGAAGTGGTGCGCCTGGCATTGGATATTCTCACGGGCAAGAGCTACGAGCGCGAAAATGTGCTACAAGGTATGATGGTTACACCTGAGAATGTAGACCTGATAGCCTTGAACAGCCGCGAGTTGCTCAGACAAAACGACAATCTGATAACGATAGAGGACAAACTAGAGCGCTATTTCGGAGTGGTGGATATTCAGAAGAAGGTAATTATCGCTGCCGTAGCCACCATCCTACTGCTCATCACGGCCTTCATTCTCATACTGCGCGCCCTCATTCAGACGCGGAGGACAATCCGTCAGCGGCAGACGATGAACGAGGAGCAGACACTTTTCTACACCGATGCCAGCTCGCGTAAATTGCATGATATCTTTAATCGTCCCGACGACGACCTGCCGCCACCACGAACGCAGGACCTGATTTTCGCCGAACAGCTGAATGAGGCCATTCGCAAGCACATGTCCAATCCCAACTTGAAGATGGAAGAATTGGGCGAAGAGATGGGACTGAGCCGCGTACAGCTTTATCGGAAGGTCAAGGCCATCACAGGCCAATCACCAGTGGAACTGTTGCGCCAGATGCGTCTTCAGCGCGCCTACGCCCTTCTGCAAAGCACTAACAAGACTGTGCAGGAGATAGCCTTTGAGGTCGGATTCAACACGCCAGGCTACTTCTCCAAATGCTTCCGCGAGCAGTTTGGCAAGTATCCTACAGAACTAAGAGAGTAAGAAGAAACTCTTTATTGCGGTTCAACGAATCGAACTTAATAGTCAATGTTTCTTACAATGTAACAATTTTGTGTATCTGTGAACGATAATTGTTAGGGTTCTCGCTCGTTAGTCGTTACTTTTGTGGCAGATTTCTATCGTTTATCACAAAAATAACAACTAATTCTTAACCCTAACAACAATGCAAAAGCTAAGACGATTGTTGATGAGCTTCGCGCTCATTCTTGCTGGCACAACGCTTTGGGCGCAGCAAGTAGACATTCACGGCACCGTGCTCGACGACCTCGGTGAAGGTCTGCCCGGTGCTACGGTGAAAGAAAAAGCTAATGCCAACAATGGCACGCTGACCGACATGGACGGCCACTTCACGCTGAAGGTGGAGAAGGGGGCCGTGTTGGTCATTTCCTTCATGGGCTTCGACACCCAGGAGGTGGAGGCCAAGGACGGCATGACCGTCACGATGGGCGAGAACGTCGCCGACATGAACGAACTCGTCGTGACAGGCTATCAGGTGCAGCGCAAGGCTGACTTGACAGGTGCCGTCTCGGTGGTCAGCGTCGATGAGCTGGCCAAGCAGAACGAGAACAACCCCATCAAGGCCATGCAGGGTCGCGTGCCTGGCATGAACATTTCGGCCGATGGTAATCCTTCGGGCGCTGCAACGGTTCGCATCCGCGGTATCGGCACCCTGAACAACAACGACCCGCTCTACATCATCGACGGCGTGCCCACGAAGGCCGGTATGCACGAGCTGAACGGCAACGACATCGAGTCGATCCAGGTGTTGAAGGATGCAGCTTCAGCTTCTATCTACGGTAGCCGCGCAGCCAACGGCGTCATCATCATCACCACCAAGCGCGGCAAGGAAGGCAAGGTGAAGATCGACTTCGACGCCAGCGTCGCTATGCAGACCTATGCCAACCGCATGGAAGTGCTCAACGCCAAGCAGTTCGGGCAGGTGATGTGGCAGGGCTACGTCAACGATGGTCTCGACCCCAACATGAACGGCCTCGGCTACCACTACGACTGGACCTACAACCAGCAGGGCGTGCCTGTGCTCAACGGCATCACGATGAGCAAGTACCTCGACGCAGCCGGCACCACTCCCGCTGCCGACACCGATTGGTTCGACCAGACCACGCGCACGGGCGTAGTACAGAAATATGATGTCTCGCTGAGCAACGGTTCGGAGAAGGGCAGCAGCTTCTTCTCGCTCGGCTACTACAAGAACCTCGGCAT
>JAILCU010000093.1 GCA_024690405.1 Bacteroidales bacterium | reverse complement strand
AAATCTTTTTTTTCGAGTCATCGAGCTTGCTCGGATCTTAAATCCCTTAAACCGCAGCCGGAGGCTGCACCTTAAACCCCTTAAACCGCGAGCCCCGCTCGCACCTTAAACCTACGAAACTGAGCTTGCGAAAGTTGAGTTATCTGACTTTCAATCCTTTTGGACCTCGCTCACCGTATTCTTCACAAAGCATATAGAAACAGCTATTGAACATGCATTTGATGCCCTTTATCTGTTTTCAGCAACGCTTGTCCCTTTCTATCAGTTCATCTCTCCACTAAAAGATCGCATCGCACTCTTTCTTTCAAACTAAAAAATCAGGCATGGTTACAACCTCTCCTTGCTCAAGCGACAACCTCGACAAAGGAATGACGGCACACCAAGTTGCAAGGTCATAGACATCAATATCCAGAGGGGTTCCCTGACGAAGGCAGGTAATGAGCCGACGGTTCATCTCAAAGGACATGGGATCATGCACTGAACGAAAAGACGAGCAAATGAGTTCCGAATCCTGTCCGTTATCACTGCTCGTGGTGAGATCGCCCCGGGTTCCCACGAAATGAAGGCTGCGGCTGTAAGGTTGTTTGGTCATGACGTCATGCTGCAGCAGGATGGTCTTCCCTCGCGCGCTGCGCAAAATGGTTGTCGTATGATCGCCATTAGCAAAATCGGGCACCTCGCGCCCCGTCATCTCCGAATAGAATTTCGGGCCCGAAAATGCGGCGGTATCCATGCTCACCAAGGTCTGGAGGCGGTCTGTTCCATTGATATCCATGGCTTGACACATAGGTCCTAACTCATGGGTCGGATATAAATCGCCCCGGTAGCGACGATTGAGGTCCAGTCGCCATGTGGACCATCGGTCGCCGAGATGGTGATAATAACGTCCTTCCGCATGGACGACCTCACCAATCTCGCCTCTGCGGATGCGCCCAAGCACCCGCTGCCATTCTGTGTCGTAGCAGCAATTCTCCAGAAGCGAACAATGCCGGCGTGTTCGCTCGGATGTCAGCACCAAAGCCCATAGGTCATCCAACGTCAGGGCGGCAGGCACCTCAATGGCTACGTGCTTGCCTGCCAGCATGGCTGTTAGGGCGACGGGAGTGTGGGACAACCAATCGGTGCAGATATAGACCAAATCGACATCCTCACACGCACAGAGGTCTTTCCACCCCTCGTTTCCAGAGAAAAGACGAGGCGAGCCGGTCCTCCATCCGAACGCCTCCACCGAATGATTCACCGCTACGGAATCAGAATCACATACGGCCGCTATACGACAGCCCTCAACCAGTTGCAACAAGCGTACTGCCGTAAGCCCGCGGGCACCTAATCCCACGACCCCCACGCGCACTTCGTTGAGCGGCCGCGTACACATTCCGCGCACCGACTCTCGCCTTTCACCCGGGTAAAGGTTCTTCAAATGAATCATGAGTGTTAAAAGTTCATCCGTTGTTTTCGGCTGCAAATGTAGGTAAAATCCAAAGAACAGCAAAAAATATTCCTCAAACCCTAATGCCAAAAAACGTTAACAAATAATTGGTTTATGAATTATTTTTTCTATTTTTGCCGCAAAATTGTGAAATATATACCACGCATTGATAACACCTTATATATTTATATAATGGAAACAACCCTCGTCCTGCTCAAGCCAAGTTGCGTGCAACGCCAGCTGATTGGCGAAATTGTACACCGTTTTGA
Source organism: Bacteroidales bacterium (assembly GCA_024690405.1). Classification (GTDB taxonomy): domain Bacteria; phylum Bacteroidota; class Bacteroidia; order Bacteroidales; family Bacteroidaceae; genus Physcousia. The sequence goes on along the minus strand of JAILCU010000093.1, from coordinate 13,556 downwards.
GCGCCGTGGACTCCAAATTTCCGGCATGAAGATGATGCAACTCGACAACGATATTTTACGCCAGCACTACGCTCATCTTGTCGACCGTCCCTTCTTCCCCCTCTTGGCTGCATCAATGAAAGCGTCGCCCGTAGTGGCCATGGCGATCACTGGCGTGGAAGCCGTAGCCGTCGTACGTGCAATGACGGGCTTCACCAATGGACGGAAGGCTGACCCGGGTACCATCCGTGGCGATTACGCCATGAGCAACCAACAAAACATCGTCCACGCCTCTGACTCGGTTGAAAATGCTGCCATTGAACTCCGGCGTTTCTTCCGTCCTGAAGAAATCTTCGAGTACCGTTGCGCAACCATGGACTATCTCTACTCACCCGATGAGTATTAAAAGGATTTCTTCCAAAACCTAAAGAATAATATGATTCGACATATTCTACATCAAGCCCTCCCACTTCTCTTCCTGTCCATGCTGTCTGTTCCGGCAGCGGGTCAGGACCTCATCGCCCGACAGGCTCCCATTGACAAGAAAATGCGCGCGGTAGACAGTATTGCCATTCAGCACCTTTTCCAGCAAGAAGCAAAAGAGCAGCAATTGCTGGAACTTGAGGATCCTGCCGCGGAGCTCTACCCCAACTGGGAGGACTCCGGCATCAACCTCTATGGCAATGTACAGCTGCCCAGCGAATACAAAATTGATTTGCGCGGCTTCTGTATGCCTACCACCAACCGCATCGTCACCTCTAACTATGGCTATCGTCCCCGCTTCCGTCGCCAGCATAAAGGGATTGACATCAACGCCTATCCTGGCGACACCATCCGCGCCGCCTTCGACGGCAAGGTGCGAGTGGTAGACTATCAGCCGAGCGGTTATGGGAAAGTGGTGGTGATACGCCATACCAATGGTCTCGAAACGGTCTACGGCCATCTGTCCAAGCAACTGGCCAAACGCGGTGATATCCTTCACGCAGGTGACCCTATCGGGCTGGCCGGCAACACAGGACGCAGCACGGGTACTCACCTCCATTTCGAGACACGTCTTTTGGGAGAATACATTGACCCTGCCAAACTCTTCGATTTCAAGCATCAGGATGTCACAGGCGATTTCTACGTGTTCAAGGGACGCGGCCGTGGCACCTTATTGGCTAAGCACACTCCTGACGAGACGAATACAGCCGAAGCCAACGAGGAGGTCCGCTACACCAGTTCTGAGAGTGCAACAGCCAAGGCACAGGCCAAATCCGCAATCAACACCCGCATACACAAGGTCAAACGCGGCGAGACCCTTTACAGCATTGCTCGAAAACATGGTACTTCTGTCAAGGCCTTGTGCCGTATGAACGGTCTTCGCACCAATACCAAATTGCGCGTCGGGCAGATTCTTAAATACTCCTAAAACACCTCAGTATGACCACAGAGGAACAGTTTAGGGCGGTCATGCAGGAATGCCGCGAGGTATTCGTCAAGAAGTTGCACGATTATGGTGCCGCCTGGAGAATACTACGTATCCCTTCACTCACTGACCAGCTGTACATCAAAGCTAACCGCATCCGTTCCCTCGAGATGAAGGGACAATCGCTCGTAGGCGAAGGCATAAGGCCCGAATTTATTGCCATTGTCAACTATGCCATCATCGGGCTTATCCAGTTGCAGCACGGCATTGCTGAAAAACCTGACGACATGACACAAGAGGTGGCGATGAACGAATATCAACGGCTTGCAGAAGATTCACTACAGCTGATGCTGCGCAAGAACCACGACTATGATGAAGCATGGAGGGGCATGCGCGTAAGCAGTTACACCGATATCATCCTACAAAAAATCTTCCGCACCAAACAGATTGAGGAGCTCGATGGCAACACCCTCGTCAGCGAAGGCATCGATGCCAACTATATGGACATGATGAACTATGCCGTCTTCGCCCTCATTAAACTCCCAAAGAACTAACACGTGTACGACGTGAAAGACAAGATTCTACATATCGTGGTGAACATCTGCCGACTGGTGGTGTCCGCCACGTTTATTTTTTCGGGAGTCGTCAAGCTCATTGACCCTACCGGAACGCAATACAAGATCGAGGATTACGCCACCGCCCTCTCCATCGGCTTTTTCCTGACAGCCCCCATACCTCTCATGCTAGCCGTAGTGATGGCGATGCTTGAGTTCTGCCTTGGCATCTACCTCTTCTTTGGCATCCGGCGGCATTTCACCACCGTTTCCATTTTGGCCTTCATGGCCTTCTACACCCCACTCACTCTTTGGTTGGCCATCACCGATTCAGTGGCCGACTGCGGATGCTTTGGAGACGCCATTGTCCTCACCAACTGGCAGACATTCTTCAAGAATGCCGTACTTCTGGCCGCCGCCGTAATCCTTCTCTGCTACCGCCGTTGCATCATACGTCTCATCTCCGAATCCGTCCAATGGCTTATCTCTCTGTTCACCATCATCTTCTCCGGTTTCCTTGCCGGATTGTGTATCTATGGTGAACCAATCATCGATTTCAGGCCCTTCCATATCGGGCAGCACATTCCCACTGCGATGCAATGGCCCACCGATCCACAGGAGACTCCCGAGATCCTTGATTTCTTCCTTGCGCCCATCATTGGCGAGGACGGTCACCCGCTACCCAGTCTGGATACCGATGAGCTCCTCGCCGACACGGGCTACACTTTTCTCCTCATTGCGCCCCATCTGGAACAGGCTGACGACACCAACATGGAGCATATCAATGCCCTCTACGACTATGCCCATGAAAACGGCTACCCCTTCTGGTGTCTTACGGCCTCTGATGCCAAGCACGTCAACAGATGGCGGGACCTCACGGGTGCTGAATACGGTTTTACTTTTGCTGACGAGCTTACCCTTAAGACCATGGCGCGCAGCAATCCAGCGCTCATCCTACTCCATAACGGCACGATCAACGCCAAACGGGGGCACCGCCAACTGCCGCAAGTGACTCCCGACAGCGGACCTCTCCACACCCTGTCATGGGCTCACCCTCACCCTCAAAGTTACCAGAGGCTCCTGTTGCAGTTGTTCCTATGGTATCTGATTCCCCTTGTTACGCTCACTATCCTCGACCGCTCTGTGAGCAGTTTCCGATGGTGGTACAAGCGCCATAAACAATGAAAAAACAAAAAATATGGCCGCCTTTATAGTATTCCCCACCAAAAAACACTATCTTTGCACCCGAAAAGTCATCGACATTACTCATATCATCAAAAAATAATACACTCATGAGAAAGAAAATCGTAGCAGGCAACTGGAAAATGAACCTTGACCTGCAGGAAGGCCTCTCACTGGCCAACGAACTCAAACAGGCTCTCGCTGCCGACGCTCCCGCTTGCGACGTCGTCATCTGCACACCCTTCATCCATCTGGCTAAGGTCGCCGATGTCATCGACGGCACCGTCATCGGTCTTGGCGCTGAGAACTGTGCTGACAAGGAGAAAGGTGCCTATACGGGTGAGGTCAGTGCCGCTCAGGTCAAGAGCACTGGCGCACAGTACGTCATCCTCGGACACAGCGAGCGTCGCGCCTATTATGGCGAGACACCGGCCATTCTTAAGGAAAAAGTCAATCTCGCCCTCGCCAACGGTCTCAAGGTCATCTTCTGTATCGGAGAAGTCCTCGAGGAGCGCGAAGCCGGCAAGCAAAACGAAGTTGTTGGTGCACAACTTGCCGACAGCCTCTTCGACCTCACCGACGAACAGTTTGCCAATATCATCCTCGCCTACGAGCCCGTGTGGGCCATCGGCACCGGCAAGACCGCTACGGCCGAGCAAGCCGAGGACATGCACGCATTCATCCGTGGCGTCATCGCCGGACGCTTCGGCGAGCGAGCTGCTGAGAATGTCAGCATTCTCTACGGCGGAAGCTGCAAGCCTTCCAATGCCCGAGAGATTTTCTCCAAGACTGATGTAGACGGTGGCCTCATCGGCGGTGCTGCTCTGAAGTGCGCCGACTTCAAGGGCATCATCGATGCTTGGAAATAAGCTACGAGAAAATTTCTTCATGTCTGCAAATATTACGAGTATGAACACCTGCTTCCAACAGATTGCCTGCAAACACAAAACCGGCATCTGCCTGTTCGTGTTTCTGCTCACTACCTTGAGTCTCTGTGCTCAAACGTTTACATCGCGCCTCACCCGCTACCAAGTGGGTGAGGGCGTTGTCACGTTACATCATGATGCGCACATCGATGCCCTGGTCAATGCCACCCCGCTCCCATCTACAGGCACCGCCAACCCCTTACGCATCAGCATTGCAACATCCGACTCTACAGACATCGTAGATTCCCTCGCATTCACCCCCACACGCCGGGTGCGCACCACAGGCTACCGCATTCAAGTCTATGCAGGGGGAAACAACCGCAACGCTAAAGCCGAAGCCTTCCGGATGGGGAATCTCGTTCGCTCGCAATTCCCGGGAGTCAACGTCTACACCCATTTCATCAGCCCCCGCTGGATCTGTCGGGTTGGTGACTTCCGCACCAACGAGGAAGCTCGAGAGTTGCTTAAGATGATGCGACAAAACCATCAGTTCCGGGAAGCCAGCATCGTCAAAAGCCAAATCATTGCCTATCAATGAAAGTGCGTTCATTGAAGTTCACATTGTTGGCTTCATAGCGAAGAGCACTTTAAACACTTAAACCACGGTTTCTGCCTACCTAACCTTTTCCCCTTTGGACTCACTGCAAGAACAACTGGCTGCTCACTATCTCGAAATCCTGCGTCTCCTTGGCGAGGATCCCGAGAGAGAAGGACTCAAGAAAACGCCCATACGCGTTGCACGAGCCTGGCTCGAACTCATGAGGGGTTACCACGAGGACCCTGTAGCCATCATACAATCTGCCCTCTTCAAAGAGACCTACCACAATATGGTCTTCGTCAAGGACATTGAATTCTACTCCCTTTGCGAACACCACATGCTCCCTTTCTTCGGGAAAGCACATATCGCTTATATTCCCGACGGAGAAATTACAGGGCTCTCCAAACTCGCGCGTATCGTCAACACTTTCAGCCACCGCCTACAGGTACAGGAGCGCATGACTGAGCAGATTGCCCAGTGCATCCAAGAGGCACTGCACCCCTTAGGCGTCATGGTAGTCGTCGAGGGGCGACATCTCTGTATGCAAATGCGCGGAGTAGCAAAGCAGAATGCACAAACCGTCACCATGCATGCCATTGGCGCCTTCGAGCAAACCGACAAGCAGCAGGAGTTCCTCTCCCTCATCCAACAGTCCGGTTCACCGATGAACGTCATCCCTCCATCCCCGGACGCTTGAACGAGAGTTCTCCATATTGCTCACCGCATTTTACCTGATCATATTACCTTAACTACACGACATGCTTGCCAAAATTTATACCGCCGCCATCGACGGCATTCTAGCCATACCCGTTACCATCGAGGTGAATGTTGTCCCTGTAAGGGGAGAGGCCCCTACTCACACAACGATTGTCGGCCTGCCAGATAACAGCGTAAAAGAGAGTCAGAGCCGCATCATGGCAGCGCTGGGCAATATCGGCATCATGTTTCCAAAAGAGGAAATTACCATCAATTTGGCACCAGGAGATATCCGCAAAGAGGGCACGGGCTTCGACCTGCCCATGGCATTGGGGATTCTCATGGCTAACAGGCTTTTTCCTGATGAGCAAACAGCTCGGTACATGATTCTCGGCGAGCTGAGCCTCGATGGTAGTCTGCGACCTGTCCGCGGTGCTCTTCCCATAGCCATCAAAGCCCGCGAACTGGGCTATGACGGACTGATTGTACCCCAGCAAAACGTTTATGAGGCAGCTGTCGTCAACCGTTTGAAAGTCTATGGCGCCACCAGCATTACACAGGTCGTGGATTTCTTTAACGGCAACACCGAAGCGTTGCGCCCCACAGAAATCGACACCCGGGCTGAATTCTTTGCACACGCCAACACCTTTGAACTGGATTTCGCAGATGTCAAAGGACAGGAGAATGTGAAGCGGGCCTTCGAGATCGCCGCTGCCGGTGGACACAACCTGATTATGGTGGGCCCACCTGGAGCAGGCAAGAGCATGATGGCAAAACGTTTGCCTTCCATTCTTCCTCCTCTCTCACTGTCCGAGAGTTTGGAAACCACACAGATTCATAGCGTCGCAGGCCAGCTGAAAGGCGGCACAGGGCTTATTACCGAACGTCCATTCCGCTCGCCACACCATACAGTGTCTCAGGTGGCCCTGGTCGGCGGCGGCACCAATCCCATGCCAGGCGAGATCAGTCTGGCACACAACGGTGTCCTTTTTCTTGACGAGCTCCCTGAATTCTCAAGAGCATCACTTGAAGTTCTGCGACAGCCCCTGGAAGACCGCAAGATCACGGTCACCCGGTCTAAATACAGCCTTGAATACCCTTGTAACTTCATGTTCGTGGCCTCCATGAACCCATGTCCATGCGGCTATTACAACCATCCAACCAAACCTTGTCAATGCACTCCGGGACAGATTCATAAATATTTGAACAAGATCAGCGGCCCCCTACTCGACCGCATCGACATCCAAATCGAGATCACGCCCCTCTCCTTCAGTGAACTCAGCCGCACTCAGCCCGGCGAATCCTCGGCCACCATCCGCGAACGGGTCATCCGTGCCCGTCAGATTCAGGAGGAACGCTACCGCGAGCATCCCGGAATCCACTGCAATGCCCAGATGACACCTGCCCTGATGCGCCAGTACGCCACTCCCGCCCCTGAAGACATGTCCATGCTACGCGAAGTCATCAACCGCCTCCAACTCTCCGCCCGTGCCTACGACCGCATCCTCCGCCTTGCCCGCACCATCGCCGACCTCGAAGGGGCCCCGGATATACAGACTCACCATCTCGCAGAGGCAGTGGGCTACAGAAACCTGGACCGCGAGACATGGGGTGAGTAGACAGTAGTCCTGCTGAAATTGATAATAGAAAAGCAACCAACCCCGACTGATAGAAGATTGCTAAAAAAAATCCGAAATGACTGAACCTCACATTTCGGACCCTTTCATGACACTTACTGAGCCCACTTCGAAGTGGGCTCAAAAATTTATCTGAAATGCTATCAAGACTCCTTTTCCCCAGTCTTGTTCTTCGCAGGCTTTAACTTGGCAAAGAATTCATCTCGATATGTCTTTGGAGTGGTACCAAACAGCCGATAGAAGTGAGCGTAGAATGATTGGCGGTTATTAAAGCCACAGGCAGACGAGATTTCCTCCATATTGAGGTGTCTGCAGCGCTTATTCGTAAGCATGCTGACAGCCTCGCGCATCCGATATCCATTGACGAGTTCAGCATAGTTCTTCTGAAAACGCAGACTCACGGCGGCGCTGATATAGCGGGTATTCGTCTGAATCTCTTGCGCCAATTGTTTGGCCGTGTATTGAGGATCGCGATACTTTTTATCGATCACCATCTTACGCAAGATTTGCTCATAGATATTGTCTATCACTTCCGGTTTAATCGATGTACGATAGGTTGCAGGCTTTTCCTTTTTCTCCTTAATATTATACTTAGCCATAATTGATTTTTTTGAAATTGCTGATTATCCGGATGCAAAATTAGAGATTATTTTGATAACTAAAAAATTATTTTCGATTTTTGATGACTTTTATTACAAACAGGTCTATTTTCATTACCAAACCGACAATACCATAAAACGAATGAAGGAAAAAAACCAATTTTCGGCTTATACAACAATCATACCAACCCAGTCTATTCATGCAAATTCAGGTCAGTATAAAAGCTGTCAAAAGATCATCGCGGACATAACACAAAGCAGTGCTGTTTCCAGCGCTGCTTCATCTCATGATTTATAAAAGGATGTATAGGGAGTTATTCCCTCCATATCACGCTACCGTTTGCCTGATGCGTGGCAAGAACCAAGACTTCCGCAATCTGTACGTGCGGTGGTGCTGCGGCAGCATAAAAGGCGACGTCGGCGATATCATCGCCAGAGAGCGGTGTGATGCCCTTGTAAACGCTTTCGGCCCGAGCATCGTCGCCATGAAATCGTGTATTGCTAAAGTGCGTTTCCACGAGACCCGGTTTTACGTTCGTCACCCGCAATGCTGTATGGGCTACATCGATACGGAGTCCATCGGTGATTGTTTTCACAGCTGATTTGGTAGCACAGTACACATTTCCGCCAGCGTATGCGGCATCCCCGGCAACAGACCCTATATTAATAATGTGTCCATGGTTTCGTTTCACCATATCCGGCACGACTGCACGTGTCATGAAGAGCAGACCTTTGATATTCGTGTCTATCATCGTCTCCCAATCATCCTCGCTACCCTCATATTCGTGTTCCAATCCCAGTGCTAACCCAGCGTTATTGATCAGCACATCTATCGTCTTCCACTCTTCAGGCAGTTCTGAATAAGCCCGATGGCAGGCCTCGCGTTGCCGCACGTCGTACACCAACGGAAGGGCCTTGCATCCCATAGCCTGTATCTGATTTACCACCATTTCCAGGCGCTGTTTGTCGCGACCTGTCAGAATGAGGTCATATCCCCCTTTGGCAAATCTCATAGCGCAAGCCTGTCCTATGCCACTTGTGGCACCAGTGATCAATGCAATCATATCCTTCTCACATTTATAGAGTTTTGTATTCCGCTGCAAAGTTAGTCATAAATGTTTGAATGAAACACAATTTTGCTTCTTTTTGAATGAGAGCAAGCTGTTTTTCTTTGTCTTCCCTTCTCAGTCCAACATATTCGACTGGTCGTTCGCATGAGAAAGAGACTCTGTTCTAAAGTTTTTTTATTATTGGTGTCCGGTAAAAATTGTTTTTATTTTTCTTAGAACCTCACATCAATTGTATCGTCCCATTCACCGTCTATATGGATATTGACACTAATTGATGTGCTATCACTATTCTTGCCTGAGATGCTTATTCAACCTCAGATTATTTCATCCCCTCAAACCATTTCGTGATGCTCCGGTACAAGTGCAGCCTTGTGTTGCCGCCATAGATGCTATGGTTGCGGTTGGTGTAAACGAGTTGGTGGAAAGGTTTGTCGGCTTGCACGAGGGCTTCGGTCAGTTCGGCGGTATTGCGGTAATGCACGTTGTCGTCGGCGGTTCCGTGACAGATGAGCAGGTCGCCGTGGAGTTGGGCAGCACGCATCATCGGATTGCAGTCATAGCCCGTACCGTTCTCCTGCGGCGTACGCATGAAACGCTCGGTGTAGATGGAATCGTAGAAGCGGTAGTTGGTGACAGGTGCTACGGCCACACCGGCAGCAAAGACACCACGCCCCTCGGTCATCGACATCAGCGTCATGAAACCGCCATAGGACCAGCCCCAAATAGCGATGCGGTCCTTGTCCACGTAAGGCAGCGCGCCCAGATAGAGGGCTGTCTCCACCTGGTCCTTAGCCTCGAGCAGGCCCAAGTTCAGATAGGTCTGTTTCTCAAAAGCCGCCCCGCGACCGCCTGTTCCCCGACCGTCCACACACACGCAGATGAAGCCCTGCTGAGCCAGATAGTGTTCGTAGAGGCAACCGCCCATATTACCGGCCGACCAGGAGTCGAGCACCTGTTGCGAGCCCGGGCCGCTGTACTGATACATCACAACGGGATAACGTTTTGCAGCACTGAAATCAGCAGGCTTCACCATATAACCGTTCAGTTCAACGCCCTCGGAGGTCTTGAAGGTGAAGAACTCGGGGGCTGCGGTGCGCAAGCCCGACAATTTCGATTTCAAGGTTTGGTTATCCTCCAACGTCTTCGTTACGCGTCCCTTGGCATCGTTGAGCGTTGTCACAGGAGGCGTGGTCATACTGGAATAGACGTTCACAAAATACTTGAACGACTTCGAGAACACCGCGCTGTTGGTGCCGCGCTGCTGGCTGAGTTTTGTCACTTTGCCCTTGGCATCGGCCCGATAAACGGCCTGGTACTGCACGCCCTCCTGGTTGCCGGCAAAGTAGCAGTCGCCGGTAGCAGCGTTGTAGCCATAAAAAGCCTTCACCACATAGTTACCGCTGGTGAGACTGCGACGCAACGAACCGTTGAGGTCGTAGAGATAGAGGTGGTTGTAACCCGAACGTTCGCTCATCAGCACGAAGCCGTTGTCGAGCACTTGCAGATTCTTGTAGGGCTCCTCGGTAATGTATTTATCCACCCGGTCGCGCACCAGCAGTTTGCATTCTGTCGACCGCGGGTTGGCCGCATAGATTTCCAAACGGTCCTGATGGCGGTTCTGTGTCAGCACCAGTAACTTTTCAGGGTCGCCGGTGGCAAAGATGCGGGGCACGTAGCCGTCGGCATCCAAAGGCAGTTTCATCGTGCGGATGACGTGACTCTTGATGTCGTAACTCTGCACGCTCACCGTGGCATTGGTCTCGCCGGCCATCGGATATTTATAGGTGTAAGCACCGGGATGCGCCGCAAATTCGTCGCGAGAGGGATACTGGCCACGATAGAGGGGGAAGGAGAACTCGGGCACGGCAGTCTCGTCGTAACGGATCCAGGCCAGCATCGTGCCGTCGGCGTTGAAGGTGAAAGCCCTTGCGAACGAGAACTCCTCCTCGTTCACCCAGTCGGGTTTCCCGTTGATAATCTTGTTGAACTCTCCGTCCTTCGTCACCTGACTCTCGCTATTATTGAACAGCAGTTTCACCAGAAAGAGGTTGTTCTGCCGTACGAAGGCAATCATCGTACCGTCCTGCGAGAAAGCGGGCTGCTCCTGCGCTCCGCCGTCGCTCAGCGGCACCAAGGTACGGTTGCGCACATTATATATATAATAGGTGGCGGTATAGGAATGGCGATAGATATTTTTGCGGTCAGTCTCGATGAGGATGGTCTGCTCATCGGGACTCATGATGTAGTTGCTGAAATGCTGCAACTGAACATCGCCTTTGGTGTTGCCCAAATCAAAGAGCACATCGGTCTGCTCGCCCGTGCGGAACGAACGTGCAATGATCTGCCGGCGGTCGGCCGAGATTTGGGAATAGCGTTCACCATCGTTCAAAGGACGGATGCCCGAGACGGTACGGGCTGAGTATGTGCCGCGGGTGAGGTCCTCCAGTGTCAGGACCTCGGCATGGACTGCGACCAGCGCAAGCAGGCAAGCCACAAAAAGTACAACGTTTCTTTTCATCATAATCAGTTTTCTTTCGGATGATATAATTCGCTACAAAGGTAACAAAAAAACGACGATGCGGGAAAAAAGAAAAGTGAAAAGTGGAAAATACAAGTTTGTTTAACAATTTTGCCCGAAAACTTTTGCGGAGAAAGGGAAAAGATGTATTTTTGTGAAGTCATAACGCGAAAACAGAATGTTTTCACAACCTTATAACCTAATCTAAATGCTTTCATCATGAAGATTGAAACCATCATGGCCAGCCTGGAGGCCAAACATCCAGGCGAGAAGGAGTACTTACAGGCTGTACGCGAGGTACTCATGTCCATCGAAGAAGTCTACAACCAGCACCCCGAATTCGAGCGCGCCAAACTCATTGAACGCCTCGTAGAACCCGAGCGCATCATTACTTTCCGCGTGCCCTGGGTCGATGACAAAGGCGAGGTGCAGGTCAACTTAGGCTACCGCGTGCAGTTCAACTCGGCCATAGGTCCCTACAAAGGCGGTCTGCGTTTCCACGCCTCCGTCAACCTCTCCATCCTCAAGTTCCTGGGCTTCGAACAAACCTTCAAGAATGCACTCACAACGCTGCCTATGGGCGGTGGCAAAGGCGGTTCGGACTTCAGTCCCCGCGGCAAGAGCGATGCCGAGATCATGCGTTTCTGCCAGGCCTTCATGAGCGAACTCTTCCGCTATATCGGTCCTGAAGTCGACGTGCCGGCCGGCGATATCGGTGTCGGTGCCCGCGAAATCGGCTATCTCTTCGGACAATACAAGAAACTCACGCGCGACTGGAGCGGCGTGCTCACAGGCAAGGGCCTCGAATACGGCGGCTCGCTCGTGCGCCCCGAGGCGACCGGTTTCGGCGGTCTCTATTTCGTCAACGAGATGCTCAACACCCACGGCCTCGACATCAAGGGTAAGACGGTCGCCATCAGCGGTTTCGGCAACGTGGCATGGGGCGCTGCGACCAAGGCGACCCAACTCGGCGCCAAAGTCATCACCATCAGCGGTCCCGACGGTTACATCTACGACCCCAACGGCATCAGTGGCGAGAAGATCGACTACATGCTCGAGCTCCGAGCCAGCGGCAACGACATCTGCGCCCCCTATGCCGAGGAATTCCCCGGTGCGCAATTCTTCCCCGGCAAGAGACCCTGGGAAGTCAAGTGCGACATCGCTTTGCCTTGCGCCACGCAGAACGAACTCAACGGTGCCGATGCCAAGCAACTCATCGCCAATGGCGTGCAGTGCGTAGGCGAGATTTCCAACATGGGTTGCACCCCCGAAGCCATTGATGCCTTCATCGAAGCCAAGATGATCTTCGCGCCCGGAAAGGCCGTCAACGCAGGCGGCGTAGCCACCTCCGGATTGGAAATGAGCCAAAACGCGATGCATATCAGTTGGAGTGCCGACGAAGTCGACAAGCGACTCCACGGCATCATGCACGCCATTCATGCCCAATGTGTCAAATACGGCACCCAACCAGACGGCTACGTCAACTACGTCAAAGGCGCCAACATTGCCGGCTTCATGAAGGTGGCCAAGGCGATGATGGCCCAGGGTATCGTTTAGTATCAACGGCCTTGTAAAGGCGGACTTTGCCTCATAAGGATACTTACAGCCTCGCAACGGCGGAGATAGCATCCCCCCGATGACGATCTCCTTGCACGGCATAAGCATCCGGGGTAAGCCGACCTCAAACAGGAAAACGTCTCTCATGGGTGAAGGCTGCTTCGCAACAGTAAGACCTGCTACCAAGCGCCTTCACCCTATTTGGGACAAATGGTTGTCAGCAAGTCCGCCGGCGTCCGCTGCACGGAAAGCCCACTTTTCACTTGCCCAAAGAAAATCACCCTTTTACACTCACTTCCTCGCCCTCTTCTATGCCCAAAGACAAAATCATGTATGTCTGCGACAACTGCGGACAAGAAAGCACCAAATGGATTGGCAAATGTCCCTCCTGCGGACAATGGAACACCTTCAAGGAATTCCGGGTGAAGGCCTCCAACGCTGCTGCTACGCCTTCATCACGTTCCTATAGCGCCGATCGCAACAGCACCGCTTCCCGCCCCATTCCCCTTGCCGACATCAATGCCGCCGAAGAGCCACGCATGGATTTGCACGACGAAGAACTCAACCGAGTACTTGGCGGAGGACTCGTTCCCGGAAGCCTTGTGCTGCTCGGTGGCGAACCCGGCATCGGCAAGAGCACACTCGTGCTCCAAACCATTTTGCGTCTGACGGACAAACGCGTGCTTTATGTCAGTGGTGAGGAAAGCGCCCGCCAACTCAAGCTCCGTGCCGACCGCCTCAGCCGCGACACCTCATCCCCCACCCCCAACGCTGCTTCCACCCCCAACGCCAACGCCCCTTCCCCTCCCAAAACTACGCTTGCCCCTCCCGCCGTTGTGCCCTCGCCGTCAGGCGAGGAGCCGCCTCCTGCCTCCCCCGATGCGCCCCACCA
>JAILCU010000078.1 GCA_024690405.1 Bacteroidales bacterium | reverse complement strand
CTCGCAGTTGGTTTGGGAATCAGCTGTATGTGTGTTCGCTGGTTGCTTGTGCTGAGGGCAGGTAATTGATTCCCCACCAACACATCTGCAGCAGGATGAAAGCGATTAAAAGCATCCACAGAGACAGGCGGTCATTGTGGTTAGGCAGGCGGCGATAGTGGATATAAACGAGATAGCTCAGCCAGGTAATTGCGGCCCACGTCTCTTTTGGGTCCCATCCCCAATAATGCCCCCAGGCCTCTTTTGCCCAAAGGGCGCCGAAGAGCATGCCGAAGGTCATGAATGAGAGTCCTACGCTCACGAGATTGTCTGTTATGGCAAACTCCTCATTGCTTATCTCGTCCTTCCTGAAGAAAAGGAGATAGAGAGCCATAACGGTTGCAGCTCCAAGCACCGCATAGGCAAACATATAAACGATGACGTGAGGCGCAAACCAAGGGCTTTGCAGCGCTGGCATAAGCGTCTTGTCATGAATTTCCGGTTTGAAGAGATTCACACAGATAAATACTAAAGACAGGACGGTGGAAAACGTCAGAATCCATTTGTATTTCCATCTTGAATAGACGATTATCCCGGCAAGAGGCAAGAAAAAAGAATACCACAGACGAGTCTCGCCCATAGTGCGCAGCGGCGGCCGCTCCAGCGAAATCCACATCATTACGATGAAGGCAAAAAATACCAACAACCCAATCCAAGTGCTTATTGTTGCTGCACTCTCCTTATTGCGCCATGCGGCAAAAGCTCCGAAAGCCCAGAAAAGCATGGATATTATTGCAAAATAGATAAACTCTTGCCAACTCATCCCTCTGATTTTTTAGTTTTATATTGACCTTAAACCGTAATCACATCCCCGAGAAAAATTTATAGAGAGGGGCAACCATGGAGGCTTGCATAAAATCGCCGCGAAGCAGCATCTCGCGCACTTTCTCCTTGGGGAAGGTATAAACTTCGATGTCTTCGGTTGCGTCAAGATGCTGACCTGATGTGCGCTCCACTCCTATAGCAAGATAACTGTGGGAGAGGTTGTTCATTGCGCTCGCGTTGCAGGAGAAGCACATGCTCTCAGTCCATTCGCCGCCGGAGAAACCAGTCTCCTCAAGCAATTCTCGTTGGGCCGCTTTCATAGGGTCCTCACCCTCTTCTACGCATCCGGCAACCAGTTCGAAGCAGGTGCGTCCCAGACCATGTCTATATTGGCGGACAAGCACTAACTCATCATCTTTTGTTACGGCTATCACATTGATGAATGTGGGATATTCCAACACATAGTATTCTTCCATAATGCGCCCGTCGGGCAACTGACAGCTGTCACGGCGCGCTGTGAGCCATGGGCGACGAAACAAGTACTCCGATTTAAGTACTTTCCAATCCATATTTCTCATAATAAATAACTTTTGAGTTAGCTTTTAGCCTTTTAGCCTTTTAGCCTTTTAGCCTTTGGCTTTTGGCTTTTGGTCTTTGGCTTTTGGCTTTTGGCTTTTAGCCTTTAGCTTTTGGCCTTGGCCATTAGCTTTTAGCGTTCTTCGCGCCAGCCATCTTATGACTTAAGTCTTACGACTCAAAACTGCGGCCTGGCCGCACTCAGCCGGCCATCTTACGACTTCCGACTCAAGACTGCGGCTTTGGCCGCACTCAGCCAGCCATCTTACGACTTACGACTTACGACTCAAGACTGCGGCCTTGGCCACGCTCAGCCTTTAGAAGCAAAAGGGCTGCGTCGTATTGTCCGACACAGCCCTTTTTAAGTTTCAATTACTTGTTAGGGTCTTCGCAGAGTTCGGTGAGAATGCCAACCGTGGATTTCGGATGGAGGAAAGCAATCTGCAGACCGTCGGCGCCCTTACGTGGAGCAGCGTCAATCAGGCGGATTCCTTTCTCATCGCATTCAGCCAGAGCGTTGGCAACGCCGTCTTCGATGCAGAAAGCCACGTGATGAACACCCTTGTTGCCTTTGTCAAGCCACTTCTGAATGGTGCTTTCGGGGCAAGTAGGCTCAAGGAGTTCCAGTTTCACTTCGCCTACCTTCATAAAGGCAGTCTTCACTTTCTGGTCTTCAACAACTTCTGTCTTGTAGCACTTTAGGCCTAGCACGTTTTCGAAATAGGGAAGTACCTCGTCGATACTTTGTACTGCAATACCGAGATGTTCAATTTTAGAAATCTTCATAGTCCTGTAATTATTTTAAAAGGGTTTTGTTTGTTGTTACTTCGCTCCCTTTTTCCCCGGCAGGATAACATCGTGGGAGAGGGCAGGGGAGCGGTCTTTTGTCTAAAGAGGCTCTCCTTTTGGGGAGAGCCCTTTTTCAGTTCTTCTTTCGAAAGGAGAGTAGGTTATTTCACCTTCTCGACGATGGTCTTGAACACTTCAGGAGCGTTCATTGCCAGGTCGGCCAACACCTTGCGGTTGATCTCGATCCCAGCCTTGTGGATGCGACCCATAAACTGGCTGTAGTTCATGCCTTCCAAACGGACGGCTGCGTTGATACGCTGAATCCACAGTGCGCGGAAGTTGCGCTTCTTGGCCTTGCGGTCACGGTAGGCATAGGTAAGACCCTTTTCCCAGGTGTTCTTGGCTACGGTCCAAACATTCTTGCGTGCGCCGAAGTAGCCGCGGGTTAAACCTAAAATTCTCTTTCTCTTGGCTCTTGAAGCCACGTGATTTACTGATCTTGGCATAATTTTGTTTCTTTTTGGATGCTGGCGCTGAATTGTGACATTCAGTCTTTAGTGCCATGAATCCGGTTAGTGACTGTGTGGGTAAATCTCTGTCCTGATTTAGGTGGATTAGCGAAGCAGAAGGAGCTCGCGCACTTGACGGCGGTTAGCTGTCACGACAAGGTCGCTGTGCTGCAGGTTACGCTTCTGTGTCTTCTCCTTTTTTGTCAGGATGTGGCTGTGATAAGCGTGATGACGCTTAATCTTACCCGTTCCGGTAAGCTTGAAACGCTTTTTGGCACCGGAATTCGTCTTTACTTTTGGCATTTTTTTTGTTTTTAATTGTTATTAAATTAACGGCGTGGCAACGCATATACCAAGCGCAACGCACAGCCTTTTTCTATATTTAGTTGACTAGTTGACGAGTTGATTGCTTCGCAGTTGACTAGTTGATTGCTTCGCAGTTGACTAGTTGACTAGTTGACTAGTTGTTTCTTATCGAGGATAGGTATTAACTTGTAAACTTGTCCACTTGTTAACTTATCTACTTGTCCACTTATCCAGTTGTCAAGTTGTCCACTGCCAGCGGCTTAGTCCTCTCCTTCCACTTTCGGCCCAGTATATTCTTTCTGGGCTTTCTGCTGGGGCTTGCGGCGCTCGGTGACCTCTGACTCGTCGGTTTCACTGTCGGCCTTGGGGGCTTTGGGCGTCACCTTCTTTGGAGCTATGAACATTGTCATGCGCTTGCCTTCGAGCACCGGCATTGACTCTACTTTGCCATATTCCTCCAGGTCTTGTGCGAAACGGAGGAGAAGCACCTCGCCCTGTTCCTTGAACAGAATGGAGCGGCCTTTGAAGAAGACGTACGCCTTCACTTTGTCGCCCTCGGAGAGGAACCCTTTGGCATGCTTGAGTTTGAACTCATAGTCATGGTCATCGGTCTGCGGTCCGAAGCGGATTTCCTTGATGTCTATCTTGACCTGCTTGGCCTTCATCTCCTTCTGCCGTTTCTTCTGCTGATAGATGAACTTGGAGTAGTCGATGAGGCGGCAAACTGGTGGAACCGCGTTGGGGGAAATCTCAACAAGGTCCACGCCTTTCTGCTCTGCTAACTGCAGCGCCTGGCGTGTGTCCATCACAGTTGATTCAATGTCGTCTCCAACAATGCGCACTTCGCGCACGCGGATTTGCTCGTTGACACGATACTGGCTTTTCAGATTGTCTTTTTTCATATTTACCAAATCGGGCGCAAATTTAGTACTTTTCTGTCATTTCGCGTACCTCATCGAGAATTTTCTTTGCAAAATCCTCAAATTTCATGCTTCCGAGCTCTGTTCCACCCTGCTTTCTTACGCTCACAAGTCCATCTGCCTGTTCTTTCTCACCGACAATTACCATATAAGGCACTCGCTTCATCTCGTTGTCGCGGATTTTCCGGCCGATTTTCTCGTCGCGGTCGTCGATGATGCAACGCACATCCTGCTGCTCGAAGTATTCGCGAACGCGGTTGGCGTAGTCATTATATTTCTCTGATATAGGCAGGATTGCTACCTGGTCTGGAGCGAGCCACAAGGGGAAGTGGCCTGCAGTGTGTTCGATAAGGACGGCGACGAACCTCTCCATCGAACCGAAGGGGGCGCGATGAATCATCACGGGGCGATGCTTGAGGTTGTCCTCGCCGGTGTATTCCAACTGGAAGCGCTCGGGCAGATTGTAGTCCACCTGAATTGTACCGAGCTGCCAGCGGCGGCCCAGGGCGTCTTTTACCATGAAGTCGAGCTTCGGGCCGTAGAAGGCGGCTTCGCCGAGTTCTGTGCGGGTCGGCAGTCCCTTCTCCTCGCAGGCTTCGATGATGGCGCGTTCGGCCTGTTCCCAGACCTCGTCCGAACCGATGTATTTCTCTTTGTCGTTGGGGTCGCGGAGAGAAATCTGTGCTTCGAAGTTGTTGAAGTCGAGAGCGCGGAATATGATTCCGATGATGTCCATCACGCGGATGAATTCCTCCTTGACCTGTTCAGGACGGCAATAGAGGTGGGCGTCATCCTGGGTGAATGAGCGCACGCGGGTCAGTCCGTGAAGTTCGCCGCTCTGCTCGTAGCGATATACTGTTCCAAATTCGGCCAGACGAAGCGGCAGGTCCTTGTAGGAGCGGGGCTTGGAGGCGTAAATCTCACAGTGGTGAGGGCAGTTCATGGGCTTGAGCAGATATTCCTCGCCCTCCTCCGGAGTGGTTATCGGGCGGAAGGAGTCTTTGCCATAGTGAGCCCAGTGGCCCGAAGTGATATACAGGTTCTTGCCTCCGATGTGGGGAGTCATTACCTGCTGGTATCCGAAGCGCTTCTGGATTTTCTTCAGGAAATCCTCGAGCCGCAGACGCAGGGCAGTACCTTTCGGGAGCCACATAGGAAGTCCCTTGCCGACGCGCTCGGAGAACATGAAGAGTTCCATCTCCTTGCCGATGCGGCGGTGGTCGCGCTTCTTGGCTTCCTCCATCAGAGTGATATATTCATCGAGCAGCTTCTTCTTGGGGAAGGTGATCGCGTAAATACGTGTCATCTGCGGCCGCTTCTCGTCGCCGCGCCAATAGGCTGAACTTACGGCTGTTACCTTCGCTGCCTTGATCGGAGCCGTGCTCATGAGGTGCGGACCGCGGCAGAGGTCGGTGAAGGCACCTTGTGTGTAAGTGGTGATATGGCCGTCCTCAAGATCAGCTATAAGCTCGTTTTTGTAGGTCTGACCATGGTCGCCGAAGAACTTCAGCGCATCGCCCTTGCTGATGCTTTTGCGCACGAGGGCTTCTTTGCGCTGGACCAGCTCCATCATCTTCTTCTCGATGGCGGGGAAGTCCGACTCGCGTATTACGACACCCTCGGGCGGCATCACATCATAGTAGAATCCGCGCTCTATGGCCGGGCCTATGCCGAACTGCATCCCTGGGTACAGCTCCTGAAGGGCTTCAGCCATCAGGTGGGCAGAAGTGTGCCAGAAGGCGTGCTTGCCCTCTTCGTCGTCCCACTTGTAGAGTATGAGAGACGCGTCTTCGGTTATCGGGCGATTCAGTTCTACAGTTTCACCATTTACTCCGCAGGCCAAAACGTCGGCAGCTAAGCGCGGGGAAATGCTCTCGGCAATTTGAAGGCCCGTAACGCCGGACTCGTGTTCGAGCACAGTGCCGTCGGGCAACGTAATCTTTATCATTCTTTTTGGTTAGGTTTGAAATTTCTGCGCAAAAGTACTGCTTTATGCCGATATAATAAAATAAAAACGGATAAAAAATGCAAATAAGCTTTAATTTCAGGTGGCTTCAGTCTGCAGTTGCTCTTTTTGTGCCCGTCACCTGCTTTATACTCATATTAACTGAGAAGTACTCTCTTTTATGTTATTGAACATATTTCGAAAGATTTATCTTATAAAAAGAAGTATTAAACAAAAAAATGTGTTAATTTTGGCCTCAAATGTGCAGAAATGTGAGCCAAAATAAGCCAAAAATGCGTAAAAAAGTCCAAATTTGACGGTTTGTGTGAACTCCTAATGTGCTGAAAAACAAATATTAATATATATATTCAACTTTAATCAATGGGAAACAGTATTTTCAAACGGAGACTGTCGGAATTGACAGGCACCATGTTTACTGCTCTTCTTGTCCTCGGCGGCCTGGCCGGAGTATCATCGTGTTCTGATGACCTCCTGGTAGGCACACCGTCGTGGCTTGGAAGCAGTATTTATGAAGAACTGGAGAGCCGAGGGAATTTCAATACGACTCTGGCTCTCATCAACGACCCCGAAATGGCAGAGGCTGGTTATGCCGAAGTCCTGCGACGGACGGGTAGTCGAACCCTGTTTGTGGCTGATGATGATGCCTGGCAGCGGTTCTTCCAGAGAAAGGGTATTTCTGGTTTGAGCGACCTCTCGCTCGCCGACAAGAAGATGCTCTTGAAATCAAGTATGGTCAACAGCGCTTACTTGATTGAGTTGCTCAGCAACAAGTCTGGCGAAGAGCCGGAGCGGGGAGCGTGTATGCGAAGAGAATCTCTTCAGGACCCGATGGACCGCATCCCGGTGCTGACACCTGAGCAGTTCCCTGTCGTCAATCCGGCACGTGTGGACAAGAACAACAGGACACTGGACTTCTGGTCTTATCTGCGCAGCCGCGACAGCGTTCTCATTCTTCAGGACGAGAACTCGCAGAATATGATACATTTTCTGCCCGACTATATGACTAACAAGTCCATCACGAATTCGGACTACATGGTGCTTACCAACAACAGGGCAAGCGATGTCAGCCGTTCGTATATCAACGGACAGGTGGTGACCGAAGCTGACGTGACTTGCCAGAATGGTTACATCCATATTCTTGAGGAAGTGCCGGAGCCTTTGGACAATATGGCTAACGAGATTGCCAAGAAAAGCGATTTCACCATTTTCAGCCGCCTGCTGGACCGCTTCAGCTATCCTGAATACAACGCAGCAGCAACTGCCACCTACCGTCAGCTGACCGGCAAGACAGACTCTGTGTTTGTGAAGCGTTATTTCAACGAAGACAACAGTAACAACAAGGGCACGAACAGTCACAAGTCTTTCAATAACGGAACAACTACCGTGCAAAACAACGGTCAGCTGCTCTACGACCCGGGATGGAACCGCTACCGCATCTATACCGGTGACGATCACATCGACTGGAATGATGACTGTGCTGCCATGCTCGTGCCTTCAGACTCTGCAATGATGAAGTTCTTCGTTGACGGTCCTCTCTACGAGCGCTACAAGGACGGCGGATGGGATGCCGTTCCTGACAACGTAATTGAGCCGCTGCTGAACAACCACATGCTCTCAAGCTTCAGCAGCACAGTGCCCAGCAAGTTCGCTCAGATGAAGAACAGCGCCGGCGACGAGATGGGAATCCAGCTCGAGGATGTTGACAGCTGTTTCGTATGCAACAACGGTGTCATCTACAAGGTGAACAAAGTATTCACTGCTCCAGAATACAAGAGTGTGTTCTTCCCCGCAATCATCCGCGGAACCACCGACATGAGCGCGATTTACACTTCTGTTTATGCTTCCAACTCCAACTGGAAACTCACCGACTATCAGGCTTATCTGAATTCAACCGGTTCGAAATACTCTTATATCCTGCCTACCGATGAGGCTATGAAAAACTATGTAGACCCAGTCTCTTTGAAACGCACCGACGAGAAGGGCGGCCCGGTTTATTATGAGTTCTATATCGACCAGGATGCAACGGACGTCGTGAGCGCGCGCGCGTATAAAATTAATGATAACCCAACTGACACGACCAGGACACTGGCTATCAACGATGCCCAGCCGACAACTGATATGATTCAGAACCGCCTCGGAGATCTGCTTGACAACACCATCATTGTGCAGTCAGATGCAGTACCGCAGTTCCATTCTGATCAGACCATCTACACAAATAAGGCCGGAGCTCCGATTATTGTCCAGTTCACAGGTGACAGCATCAGTGCCATAGGCGGAAGTGCTGAGTATGAAAATAACCAGCTCATTCCCGTAGAGCGTATCTACAACCAGCTTGAGAACGACGGTAACGGAATCACCTACGTCGTGAACAAGATACCGAGTGCGACTCTGACAAGCCCCTATGCAGCATTGTCAGACTCGATAAATCACCCGGACTTCTCCGTATTCGAGTCCCTCTTGCGTGGCTGTGACTTCCTGAAGCAGACCGTAGGTTCCTCTGACAATGCTCAGGCCACTCTGGACCGCGCAATCAGTTTCCTGAGCGCTTACCATTATACTATGTTTGTGCCATCCAACGCAAAACTGCAGGCTCTGATTGATGCCGGCCAACTGCCGACGTGGGATGAGTACGACGCATGGGAAGAATACAGATCCACAGGCGACGAGACTTATTCCGTAAGCCAGATTGATTCCATCGAGGCCATCATCCGCTCTAAGATCGAAAGCTTTGTTCGCTATCACATCCAGGATAATTCTGTTTATTTCAACGGCGAGCAGATTTCCAACCAGCCTTATGAGACTGCCCTCTTGGATACAGCAACCAACCGATTCCGCAGACTGAACGTCACTTACGACGGAAATGACATCACCGTGACCGACCTCGGAGGCTCTCTCGATGCTGAAGGAGTTGCTCATTCCAACACCCAGAAAGTTGTCAAAGGGGCTGACAGCAATGTTATGACAACTCAATATCTGTTTGCTGCGCAGCAGGGTGAGTCGTCAGGCAAAACCAATTTGGAGAATGCAAGGTTCATCTACAGCGTTTCATATATTGTGATGCACAAGATTGATGAGCCTCTGTTCTACGATAAGGCTAAGCAAATACTCAGTGAGCCTCTGCCCGTTCCGCCCGTCGTGGCCGAAGAAGGTGACGAAGGTGGCGAAGGTGGCGAAGGCAGCGAAGTCAAACGTCATAAAATCCATAGAAGATGAGACACCTAAAATATGCATTAACATTTGCCCTAATGCTCGTTTCCACGCTTGCTATGGGTCAGATTAGCCGCATTAGCGGAACCGTCAGTGACGATATAGATGTACTCCCAGGTGCGAGCGTTGTGGAGATTGATCCGTCAAATCGTATTGTCAACTCCACCGTGACTGACATGAATGGTAATTTCGTGCTCGCCATCAAGAGCCCGAAGAACAAACTCCGCATCAGTTTCATGGGCTTCAAAACCCAGACTCTGCAGATCAACAAGACTGTGTATAAAGTCAAAATGGAGGATAACACCAGAACCATGAAAGAGGTGAAAATCGTTGCCAAGAAGACGATGAAGACCAGTGGTCTGGCCATCCCCGAGAGAGAAGTCTCCTTCTCAGCACAGGGCATTTCAGCCAAGGAATTCGAAGGCCTCGGTATCACCAGCGTCGATGAAGCCCTCCAGGGTCGTATTGCCGGTCTGGATATTGTGGCCAACAGCGGTGACCTCGGTTCTGGAACTTCTATGCGTCTGCGCGGTGCGTCAACAATATCACAGCTCGGTAACGAACCGCTTATCGTTGTGAACGGCAACGTATGGAATGTTGACCAGACAGATTTCGATGTCTCCACTGCCAACGAGGAGCGTTTTGCTCAGTTGCTGAATGTGAACACCGAGGATATCGCCGATATCAAAGTGCTGAAAGATGCTGCCGCAACAGCCATCTGGGGTTCGCAGGGCGCCAATGGTGTTATCGAAATCACCACCAAGCGCGGTTCTCGCGGACCAGCCCGAGTCACCTACTCCGGCAAACTGACGTTTACACATCAGCCTTCTGGAATCGAACTGCTTAACGGTGACCAATATACCATGTTGCTCAAGGAGAGTTACTTCAATCCTCAGCAGGATCCCAACGCTGCAAATATCAGCGAGCTGAACTACGACGAGAACTTCTCCGAGTATAATATGTATAATAAGAATACCGATTGGGGAAATCTGGTGCGTCAGACTGGTCTTCGTCAGAACCATTACGTAAGTATAAGCGGCGGTGACGAAAAGACCCTGTTCCGTATTTCCGGCGGTTATGACCATGAGACCGGTTCCATCATACGTCAGAAGCTCGACCGCTTCTCCACACGTATGGCATTGGACTATTTCGTGAACGACCGCATCAAGATCATCTCCAACTTCGCCCTCACATATACAAAGAACTACAAGAACTCCGACGGACTTCTCGGTATTGCTTACGTCAAGATGCCTAACCTCTCTCCTTGGGAGATGACACGTGACGACCAGCCTACCGGAGAGTACTACTATATGTTGCAGAGCGCTAACTCGAAACTCAGTGACCAGAAGGGCTTAGCCAACCCGATTGCAAGTGCCGACCTGGCTAAGAATCACTATACGACCTACGACATCACTCCTGAACTTGAGCTCGAATATAAACTGCTCGGTGTCGATGACAGCAAGACAATGCTCAATTACAACGGACGCGTCGTGATGAATGTTTATAACGCATATAGCGATCTCGACTATCCGCGCGCACTCTCTACCGCCTCATATATCGACAGCCACTCCACGAGCAACTCGTCAAGCAAGAGCCTGGCTTTCACCACTACACACACTCTGAACTTCAAACCGAAGTTCAAGAATGAAGACCACTACCTCACGATGTTGGCACGTGTGCAGTTGGTAAGCGGTAGCAGCAGCAGCCAGAACAATGGCGTGCGCCGTCTGCCTTCAGGCCTTACCAACGCAACTGCCGGCGGTCTTGTTACCGAGATGGGCAGCGGCTTCGGACAGTGGCGCTCTCTCTTCTACACCTACTCTGCTCACTATTCTTACAAGAGCAAGTATGCCATTTCTTTCTCAGTACGTGCTGACGCCACTGACAAGTTCGGCCCGAGCAACCGTTGGGGTTACTTCCCCGCTCTCTCAGGACGTTGGAACGTCATCGATGAGAAATTCATGGGATGGGCCCGCGACAAGATGGAAATGAGCATGTTCGGCGTACGCCTTGGCTGGGGACGCGTAGGTAACGGTAACATCGGTTCCAACCTCTATCTTAACACCTACAGCGCAGGAAACCAGTATCTCGGAACTCTCTCCATGAATCCCAACGGCTTGAAGCTCACGCAGCTGCGCTGGGAGAATAAATATACATGGAACGGCGGTTTCGACCTCGGCTTCTTCGAGGACAGACTTAAGTTCGTGGTTGACCTCTATTCACAGACTACAAAGGGCATGCTGCTTAGCAACTTCCAGATTCCAAGCTCCAACGGCTATAGCTCGCTGGCTTACCGCAACACTGGTAACATGCGGAATAATGGTTGGGAGTTCAGCATCGTGGGTGAACGCCTGGCAAAGAAAGGCAACTTCTATATGGATGTGAACGTCAACTTCGCTAACAACCATAACGTAATCACAGAACTTGACCCCCTCATCCTGGAAACCAAGAACAAGGATTTTGAGCGTGCCAACAGAACACTTCTGCAGCGTGTGCAGGTGAACAACCCGTTCGGCGCAATCTACGGATTCCGTTACAAGGGCGTATATCAATACAACTATGACGGAACAACGCAGAGCGCCCTGCGCGTAGTTAAGTCACAGGGTCTTGACGCCTTGCAGGCTAACATTGATGCAGGAAATACATATCCTGTAGCTCTCAATGCAAACGGCCAGCTCATCACCGACTCCAGAGGTGATCCTCTGCAGATGCAGTTCTGCTATGAGGAGGGGAGCAGCCTCTATAAGTTCAAGGGCGGTGACGCCATCTATGAGGATATCAACCATGATGGTAACATCAATGAGCTCGATATCGTTTACCTCGGCAACTCACTGCCTAAGCTGACCGGCGGTTTCGGTCTGAAGTTCCACTTCGACCGCCTGGCCATCAACGCACAGTTCAACTACCGTATTGATTACGACATCTTCAATATGGCCCGCCTCGATATGGAGTCAATGGTCAGCAACAACAACCAGAGCCAGGCTGTGAACTACCGCTGGCGCAAGGAAGGTGACATAACCTCCATTCCGAGAGCAATGTACGGAAACGGAACCAACTACAACACTCTGGTCAGCGACCGCTTTGTTGAGGACGGTACCTTCCTACGTATGAACTATCTGCAGCTCAGTTACAGCCTTGACCCCAAACTTATCAAGAGATGGGGCTTCAATCAGCTGAGCATCTACGCAAGTGCTAATAATCTCTTCTGCCTGACCAAGTACTCGGGTGTTGACCCGGAAATCGGCTACGGCGGCGAGGGTATCTCAACCGACTCTAGCAAGACTCCCCGCTCCAAGTCCTACACTGTGGGCGTGACAGTTGCATTCTAACATGAAAGCTATTGAAAATATGAAAACGATAAATCACATATTATATAATATAGTCGCGCTGACCTTCGCAGGTCTGCTGCTGACCTCTTGTGGCGACTTCGTTGACATCAAGCCCAAGGATCTTGTGTCAGAGGATAATTTCTGGGATGAAAAGAACGATGTTGACCAGATGGTATCTGGTGTATATACTGCAATGCAGGGCAGTGACTTTATAAGTCGTTGCATTATCTGGGGTGAAGGCCGCAGTGACAACCTTTACAACGGTTACAATATTGACAGTAATACCGATCTCTACAATATTGAACGCGAGAACCTGCTCTCCACAAACGCATTTACTTCGTGGGCAAGCTTCTATCGTGTCATCAACAAGTGCAATATCATCATTGAGAAAGCACCGAAAGTGCGTGAGAAAGACCCTTCTTACACACAGGATGACGTGGATGCCACAATCGCCGAGATGACAGCAATCCGTTCCCTCTGCTACTTCTATCTGATTCGCGCATTCAAGGATGTTCCGGCTCAGTTCGATGCCATTTATGACGAGGACGCCGTGACATACAACGCTCCTGCGCCATTCGATTCCATCCTCACTAAGATAATTGTTGATCTGGAGTCTGTCAAAAGCAAAGGCATGAAGCGCTATCCTAAGGACTCCAGCAATGATTACAACAGTAACTGCAACCGCATCACCCAGAATGGTATCAATGCCATCCTTGCTGATATGTATCTCTGGAGCGGCGAATATCAGAAGGCAGTGGATGCCTGTCAGGAAGTCCTGGACGACAAATTCAGAGAGTATCAGGAAGATTATGCCCGCAGCTCCGGCTCTGGCAGTTATTTCAGCATGGGGAGTTCTTCCGGTTCTCTCTCACTGGTGAAATATACCAGCGACCCCGGAGTAGGGTATCCCTTGTTCTCCGAACGCGCAACCAATGCCACCTCCTATGGATCGGTGTTCAATACTATTTTCGGAACAGGCAACTCCTTCGAGAGCATATTTGAGCTTAGTTTCAACTGGTACAGCGGTAGCAGTTTCATCCAGAACACAGCAGCAAGCTCTCTCTATGGTAATTATCTTTCCGGAGGTAATAACGGCCGGGGCTTCCTGGCTCCGCCTGATGCTCTTGTGACTGATGTTACTGCCAGCAACCGCAAGTACTGGCTCAACGACAAGGATGCCCGCTTCTGGGGCAATGTACATGAGTCCGAAGATCTGAACTCAGGATATGTCAATAAGTATGTGTTCAAGAATATCAATATCACGCGTGAAGACAACGGTTCTCTCATGTATAAGGCAAGCAGAAGCTCTCAGGACCTGCAGAACCTTGACCGCAACTTCATTTTCTACCGCCTCGCCGATGTCATGCTTATGCAGGCTGAAGCTTATTGCATGCTGACATCTGGTACCGACACGCTCGAAAGCGACCGTGATTACTTCCAGAAAGCATTCTTCCTCATTTATCCGCTTGAGAACCGCTCATATATTGGCACAAACACTACGAGTGACATGCCTCGTATGGCTAATTATATGTCGCGCGGCAAGATGGAAGAGTATATCCTTGCAGCCCGCAACCGCGAACTGATGTTCGAGGGCAAGCGCTGGTTTGACCTCTTGCGCTATGCACGCCGTGCCAATAGCACTGCTATCGTCCGCACTTGGGTAACCCCCAAGTTCACGGCAGGAACCAACGGCGGTTCGAGCGCTCTCTTCTCAAGTATGGAATCGCTCTATTGGCCTTACAACAAGAATGAATGTAAGGTGAACCCCAACTTGACTCAGAAGACATTCTATGCAGGTGCTGAAGAGAACAGCTCATACAAGAACAACGGAAAGTAACTAATCACACACTCTCACACTTAAAACTTAAACAATCATAATTATGACTTTGTTAGATAGATTTAAAATATGGATGGGAGCGTCCCTCGTCGTTGTCGGAACGGCATTCACCGTTTCCTGCGGTGACGACATGACGGATGATTCCTATTATACGTTCACGGGTGAGATGCTAAGTGACTACTTGCAGAACCCTGAGCACGACTTTACGCAGTTCGCAGAAATTGTGAAGCGTGCCGGTAAGATGGACCTCTTCTCCGCTTACGGAACATATACATGTCTCGCTCCTACTGACAGCGCTGTCAGCCTCTTCCTTGAAGAACACGGATATGCCAGCGTTGATGACATCCCCACAGAGATATGCGACACAATCGTTTGCACCTCTGTCTTTGCTAACGGCGTTTACTCCACTGTGGATTTCAGTGGTATTACCTCTACTTCTGCGCCGAACATGCTGAATAACTACCTTCAGGTAGATGAGGTCATGGACGATGTTGACGAGTATGGTGACACAATTTACACCTACAGATTCAATGAGTCCGGTTCTATAATCCTGCAGATGGCCAATGACTCCGTCGAGAACGGAATGGTTCACCCTGTGGATGAAGTCATTATGGCCTCGGCCGGAGAACTGCCCGACCTTATGGCCAAAGACTCCACAGTCTCCATTTACTCCTTGGCTCTCCGCTCCTGTGGCATCGACCGCAAGCTGCGTCTTCTCAAAGACCCTTCATGGAACTGGGATGAACATGTTGACCGCGAGAATCTCTATCACTCAGATAACCATGACAACTGGTGTCATGTGCCTGAGGAGCGCCGTTACGGCTTCATCGCATTCATGGTACCTGACTCTATCGTGAGGGAGAAACTCGGGCTCGATGCCACCGCTGACAACAGCACCGCTCTGGAGAAACTCTACGAGTATGCTGTTAGCCATTATACCGATAACCTGACTAAGAAGTATGCTTCTACAGCTGAGGGTATGGCTGACCTGGAAGACGAGCATAATCCGCTGAACCGCATGATGTGCTACCATCTCCTGCCGTTCAATACCACGCGTGAGATGCTGACCACAATCTGCACCCTGGACACCCGACTGGTTAATCCTGTCGAATGGTATCGTACTATGGATGAGATGTCAACACTGAAGATGGAGACGCTGAAACTGCGTTCCACCTATGACAACTCTGACACCAAGATGAATGACCTCTTCATCAACCGCAACTACAACGACGGTACCTCTGAGACACAGAAGATGCGCGGCGCACGCGTGTCCACAATGTCAGGCATCAAGAATGCAGCTGCCAACGGCCGATATTTCTACATCGACGATATCATCGCCTATGATGACGAGACCAAGGAGAAGGTGTTCAACACCCGTATCCGTGTTGACCTTTACAACCTCTTCCCCGAACTTTTCTCCAACAACATCCGCAAGCAGGATACATGGACTTATTACGCTTCTACAGACAAGACAAAGGGAATCCCCGGTGAGAACTTCATCTTCCCGATCGGATACCTGGACAATGTAGATATGAATGCTGACGGTGACTTCATCTATCAGGGCGCACGTAACTGGTATTGGAGTTATGAGGGTGACGAGTTCAACCTCCGCTCGGACAACAATTCATACGATATCACATTCCGTTTGCCCAACGTGCCTACTGGCACCTACCAGGTTCGCATGGGCTTCTGCCTTATCCCTTCGCGAGGCATCGGACAGTTCTATCTCGACGGCAAACCTCAGGGTATTCCTCTTGATATGCGTTCCAACGATGACACCTGGGCTACCAAGTATGGTTGGAAGGCTTTGAGCTCATATTCTGCATCCCAGTCGGAAGAGAAGGAAGCAATGAAAAAGAATCTCCACAATCAGGGATGGTACCACGGACCGCTGTCCGTGTTCTCCATGGCCGGCTCTGGTCATAAGGACGGACAGCTCTCTTCCAAGGGTGATATCTTCTCCAATCAGCATCGAACCATACGCCGTGTTATCGCCTCCAACTACACACTCAGCGAGGAGAAGATTCACACCATGCGTATCAAGAGTGTGCTTGCCCTTGGCGGCGCTGAGCTGATGATTGACTACATCGAAATCGTGCCAAAGAGTGTCTATGGTGTTGACACCGACGGCAAAGGCGAGGACGATTACTAATATTTAACGAGTAATGTAAAACAGAAAAATAGTTAGATATTTATGAAAACATATCGTAAACACTTTGCTTTTATGCTCGCTGCAGCTTCGCTCATGGGGGTGACCTCATGCAGCGATGCTTGGGACGAGCATTACCAGGGAACGGGCATGGACACGGCGTCTGATGCCCCGACCTTGTTGGAGCAGGTGAAGAGCAACAGTTCGCTTAGTGGTTTCCTCAAAGTTCTTGAAGCTACGGGTTATGACCAGGTGCTCTCTTCACCACAGATGCTCACTGTCTGGGCACCTGCCATCAGTGAAACAGTGGCCGACTCCCTGATAGCCGTTTATCGCGCAGAGCGCTCAGCCGGCGTGCGTGACGATGACAACTCCGTCATCAGCCAGTTCGTGCAAAACCACATAGCTCTGTTCAATCATAGCGTTTCTCCGGTCATGCCTGACACCATCCTGAAGATGTTGAACGGCAAGAATCTGGCTTTTACCAGCACCTCGTTGGATGGCATGTCATTCTCTGACTTCGAGAAGTCCAGCAATGGCGTCTTCTACACCATCAGCGAACCTCTCAACTTCCATCCGAACATCCGCGAGTATTTCCAGATCAACAGCGGATATGCCGGTGCAAAATTCGATTCCATATACCATTTCATCAAGGCATTTGACAAATATACCTTGGACGAAAGTTCTTCTGTTGCCCAGGGTATTGTGGATGGCCGCACCGTATATGCAGACTCTGTAATGCGCCTCTCGAACGAGATCCTCTCTTCTTACCGCAGCTTCATCCAGCGTGAGGACTCCAACTACACCTTCGTAGCTCCAACCAACGATGTCTGGGCAACACAATATGCACGCTATTCCGCATATTTCAACTTCCCAACGGCAATCAACTTCAAGGATTCGCTACAAAATCGCTACACTAACGAAGCCATCTTCCAAGGACTGACATTCAACAACAATATCCAGAAGAGCGAGCAGGACTCTGTCGTGAACACTATGTATATCGACAACTACCTTAAATGGGGCCTCAATATGTTTGAGACACCGTGGCAGTCTGGAGGCATCTATGCAGGCCTCGATTCCGCCACCTGCTCTAACGGTCGCATTCTGATTGACGACGCCGGGAAAATCGATCCGCGGAAGACATTCTTCTATCAGCGCAGCATTATGGCTAACCGCAGCAACTATTACTGGATGCCGAAGACTGTGGCCGACGTCCCGGAAGACAAGGGAACTATGACTCCACGTGCCACATATTCGTATATAACCAACACCGATGAAGATGGCAATGTCACAGACACTGCATTTGTATTTGACAACATCTTCAACAATTTCTTCATTGAAATCGCCAGCACCGGAACAGGCAATGCAGAAATCTATTATGAGTTGCCTAACACATTCTCAGGTGTTTACTACAATGTATATGCCGTGATGTGTCCTGCCATCGCTGCCAACCCCAAGGCAACTGATGCAGAACGTCTGCCGGTCAAGTTCCAGGTTTATTACATGCATCGTCTTGATGAGCCGCGCAAGAAGAAGAACAATGAGAAGGACCCGAACGAGGATGTCAACTATCCTGCTTCATGGGGCTCTGCTCTGAAAGTCTCTGACCAGGCTGACGCTCTCGGTTATAAGGATGCAAGCAACGCCTTCAAGACTATTGCCGACCAGGTTTGCATAATTCCTATTGACATCGCGCGACAGACCACCTTCAGCAGCTACAATCAGGACACTTATGCCATGCGTTACCGCTTTGAGACCAAGGTCAAGAGCAGTGAGCTGGACCGCACTTGGAATAACCACTTCCGAATTAACCGCCTCATCTATATTCCGTTTGATACTGAAGAGGAGGCTAAGAACTTTAATTTGTCTGACCTTAACGATTATCAGAACTGATGAAAACCGCGAAAACCATACTATGCTTATCGCTGCTCATGGCATTGCCCATGAATGGTTATGCTCAAAGTGAGGATGACGCAGCAGTTGACACGACCTTTGTGCGCCGTGTCCGTAAGACCAAGAAGGTTGAGCCCACGAGGGAGATTACGGGTCGTGTGGTCAGCCAGGACAAGCATGCACCGCTTGCTGGTGTTCTCATTCAGTCGGTTGCCGGAGAGGGCTATTCTGGCCTCACCGAAGCCGATGGAACGTTCACCATCAAAGTGCCTCTCTATTCGTCTGCAATCGACGTAACAATCCCAGGCTATAACAAAGTACGTGTCGGTCTGAACAAGAGCGGCCGACTGAATGACATCGTCATGCAGAGCGATGCAGCACGTGCCCTCTACCAAGATGATGACAACATCATGGGCAACGCACGCACCAAGAATTTCGACTTCTCCAACGCTATTAACATCACGTCGGAGATCGAAAACCAGCTCGGAGCTGACGTGCGCACTGTGCAGCGCTCGGGTGTCAGCGGCATCGGCGCCTATATGCAGATCGGCGGTGTCAATAGCCTGAACAGCAACGCACAGCCGCTCGTGGTCATTGACGGTGTTATCACCGACATGCAGTATGAGCGCAACATGCTCCACTCGGGATTCTATAATGATATCCTCTCCAACATCAATGTAAATGACATTGAGCAGGTTGAGGTTATGAAGAATGGAACAGCTCTCTACGGCTCACGCGGCTCTAATGGTGTCGTGATTATAAAGACGAAGCGCAACCGCTCTCTTGCAACACGCATTGATGCTGTCGCATCTGTCGGCGTTGAGATGATTCCTACTCAGATAGATGTCATGAACGGCTCGCAGTTCAAGAACTACGCTTCCGGCCTGCTGCAGAGCACCGGCACTCGCCTTCAGGAGTTCAAGTTCCTCAAACCTGAGATTGTCAACGGCAAACAATATTATTGGTACAACAAGTATAACAACGACACCAAGTGGGCAGATGAAATCTATCATGAGGCTGTCACTCAGAACTATGGTCTGAGCGTGCAGGGTGGTGGTGACATCGCCAACTATATGCTCTCTTTGGGTTACACTCGTGCAAATGAGACTCTGAAGGAGAACAATATGAACCGCCTTAACATACGTTTCAATACAGATATTAAGATCACGGATTATATTGGCGTCCGTTTCGATGCTGCGTTCACCAACACCACACGCAAACTGCTTGACACCGGCGCTCCGGCAGACTACAATAATGGAGCTGTGACCAGCACCAACTTCCTTGCTTATGCCAAGAGCCCGATGCTGAGCCCATATTCATTTGTCCCGGATGCCACCACCGGCATCGGCACAATCAGCACTGCCCACCTCGATATCGTAGATGAGGACTATCTCTCTGAGATAAGTTCGCTGCGCAACGGCAACTGGCAGCTGGCCAACCCGCTTGCTATCCATGAATATGGAACCGCAGAGAACAAGAACTATTACGACAACTCATACGTGGTGCTGTCTATCACTCCTGAGTGGAAACCGAACAAGCACCTGCGTATCAGTTCTCTCTTCAACTACACTCTGGTCAATACCAATGAGAAATATTATGTACCTCTCAACGGTGTGCCTGACTATTACGTAGCTGCTTTGGAGAACACTATGTTGAACGAAATCGGTTCTCTCTATGGCAAACAGAACTCTGTAACAAGCGACACCCGCATCGAGTGGAAAAACTCCTACAATGCACATAACATCAGTCTTCTCGGCGGATTCCGCTTCATGAACGAGTCCTATAGCAGCAATAACCAGAGCGGTTATAACACAGGTAACGATAAGACTCCGTATATCAACAACGCCTCTAATAAGGTGAACGACGGCTTCAACGAGAAGTGGGCCACGCTGACTTGGTATGCTCAGGCCAACTACAACTGGAAGAATCGCTATTATGTGCAGGGTAACCTGACGATGGACACTAACAGTCAGTTCGGACGCGATGCCAAAGACGGCATCAAACTCGGCGGTGTGAAGTGGGGCATATTCCCAAGCCTGCAGGCCGGATGGGTGATGAGCAACGAGTCATGGTTCCACAACAAGACTGTCAACTATCTGAAACTCACAGCCGGTATAGATGTGAGCGGTAACGATGACCTGACCTATGACGCTTCCCGCACTTATTTCGCCAGCCACCTCTTCCTGACCAAGGTGCCTTCCTATGTTCTTGAAAACATTGGTAACACCGAACTGCAGTGGGAGACAACGAAACGCCTGAACTTCGGTCTTGAGACCAAGATGTTCAACAACCGCCTCTTCCTTGCGCTCAACTACTACAAGTCTTGGACCGACAATCTGCTCACTCTGCGCGAGCTATCATTCCTGAGCGGTATCAAGCAGAATTGGAGCAACGGCGGTAGCCTCGAGAACAAAGGCGTTGACCTGACCATCAACGCACACCTCGTTTCCAGCAATGATTGGAACTGGAGTGTAGGCGCAAGCCTTGGTCACTATGTGAACACACTCACAGCCCTGCCCGACGGACAGGATTATGTTGACAATCAGGTCTTAGGCGCTACTGTCCGCAGCCAGGTAGGCTCATCAATCAACAGCTTCTATGGCTTTAAGACAGCTGCCACAGACAATGGTACCATTGTCTATGCCACATCAGCCGAAGCTGCTCGTGACGGCCTTTACCGCAAGGATGCAAGCGGCAACATCACTTATTTCTCTGCTGGTGATGTGAAGTATGTTGACCAGAATGGTGACGGGGAAATCAAGGCTTCGTCTGTGGCTTCTGAGGACGACCGCACAATTATCGGCGATGCCACACCGGACATCTATGGTAATATCTTCACCAGCTTGAGCTTCAAGCGCGTGCGCCTGGATGTAGGCTTCAACTATAGCCTCGGCGGAGATATCTACAACTATAACCGCCAGCAGCTGGAGAGCGGCTCGCGCTTCATGAACCAAACCACAGCTATGCTGCGCCGTTGGACTTATGAAGGACAGGTGACAGACATTCCGCGAGCAACCTACGCCGACCCGATGGGCAACAGCGATTTCTCCGACCGCTGGATTGAGGATGGCTCTTATCTGAGACTGAAACACGTCACACTCAGCTATCAGCTCCCCATCAACAATACCTACATTCAGGGTATCAGCGTTTGGGTTCGGGCTAACAACCTCTTTACCCTCACCAAGTATCTCGGCGCAGATCCTGAGTTCTCCATGGGTAACAGTGTTCTCTTCCAGGGCATTGACCGTGGACTCCTCTCACAGGGCCGTTCGTTTAACGTAGGCGTGAAGATTAACCTCTAATTTATTGCATTATCCAAGTGCAAAATTAAGACAAAGGAATATGAACACATTAATGAATATATACAAAAGAGCAAAGGCACCGCTCTATGTATTCGCTCTTCTCTGTGTGCTTTCTCTCAGCTTTACAGCCTGCGATGACATGCTTGACAAGGGCAATGAAAATGTAATGTATGGCGATCAGAATCATCTGGTTAACGCTGGTGATACTGTGAACTCATATACGGGAATACTCTATCAGTTGCAGCGCATTGCTGTCCGCACAAACCTGCTCGGTGAGTTGCGCGGCGATCTGGTTGACGTGCGTTCAAATGCGAACACAGACATTAAAGATATCGCCAAATTCAATGTAGGTGACTACAATGAATACAACGATCCGCGTGACTATTATGCCATCATAAACAACTGCAACTACTTCCTGGCTAATGCAGACACTACTTTGCAGAATAACAAATACGACTACATCTTCAGGCGTGAGTCAGAGGCCGTACGCTGTATCCGCGCATGGGTGTATCTGCAGCTCGGTCAGGTCTATGGCGGAAACATCCCTCTCGTGACGGAACCAATCCTCACTGAGTTGGAGGCCGGTCTGGACAGTTATCCCAAAGTCGGCATCAAGGAAATCTGCGACTACTTCATCAACGATCTCGCCATTCTTCCTATGCAGAAGGATAACAATGATTATGACTATCCCAAGCATTCCACTTATGACCAGACCACAGCTCCACCGTATCTTTGCGCCATACCTCTCGACCTCATCCGCGGCGATCTGTATCTGTGGCGCGCAAGCCTTGAGGAGAATGAAGCATCGCGTATAGCATACTCCAAGCAGGCTGCTTTGAGCTATTACAGCTTCATATATTGGAACAGGGGCTACAAGCCTTACTCAGTAACTACAACTCAGACTCGCAGTTATTGGGATGAGACGGCTGTGAAGAACAATATCTTCAATCATCCCAATGGCTGGTATTCAGCAGTGTCTTCGAGTAGCATCGTCGGCAGCGAGTGCCTGTCTATTATTCCTATGGACTCGCTCAGCGCCGATGGTCAGTTCAATACTCTGAGAAAACTTTACGACTACGAATATGACAACTCTGGTGGTGACCTTAAAGAGGCTTGCCTGATTCCGTCTCAGGTTTGTTGGAACTACAGTGACTCGCAGGCCTATTGTTCACTCATGACCAATGGCGATATCATATATCTTGAGAGTGGAGCTTTCTCTGAGGAACAGCTTAACAACCATCTCATCGGTGACCTTCGCATGACAAGCAATTACTCTGAGTACAACACAACATACAACTATGAGTCTGTATTGCTAAGCTCAATCTCCAAGCTTGATACCCGCAATGTCATCCTCTACCGCGTTGGAACTGTATATCTGCGTCTTGCAGAAGCTCTGAACATGGCTGGATATCCCAAGTTCGCCCAGGCAATCCTCTCTACTGGTGTTGATGACAATATCATTGCCCACGACGTGCTCTCTCAGTGTAACAACACTGCAGACTCCACCTGGATTATGCAGTTTGCTTTCCCCGTAAGCCAATTCCGCGCAAGCATCAATTATGACAGCTATGGCAATAAGGTGGAATATGGAACAGCCACAAATGTGTACAACATCGGTCTGCACAGCCGTGGCAGTGGCTCCACCCCGTTCAATGATAATTATTATCCGATTAGCGCTGACGCACCTGCCGACAGCACTGGCTATCCTCTATATCCTGATACAACACAGGCTACATTTGAGGTGGGCTATCCGATGCCTGTCAAGGATGTGCCTGTAGTAGAGACTACACGTGAATTTAACCTTCGTATGAAAGAGTTCACAGATTCTCTGGCCTCATGGCGTACACGTCTGGATGCTGAGTATCGCTATGACTGCGAGGTTTGGTATGCCACTTATGGCGTTCCACAGGTGAAGCCGGTACAGCAGATAGTAATAGACTCCCTCATTGATGTGGAGCAGGCACTTGAAAACTGCTTCGAGGGACATCGCTTTGGCGACATCGTTCGTGCGGCATATCGCAATTCTTACACTCAGCCCAGCCGCTATCCGACTCCTGAGGCTTACTTCTCTGAGAAATTGCTCAAGCGCGACCCGTCACTCAATGTTTCAGACAAGCGTAGCTGGTTTATCAACTGGAAGAACCAGATTGGCTTGTAAACCAAAGTGATTGCATAATTAAGGCGTATAACTTTCATGTGTTATACGCCTTAATTATATCTTGTAAACACCTAAAATACATCGAGGGGCACAATCAAATACATCGAGGGACACAATCAAATACATCGAGGTGTAATCACAAATACATCAAGGTGTATTTGCTTGAGTCAAAAGGTGTATCATCTTCTGCAAAAAGATGAATCATCTTCTGCAAAATGATGAATCAAAATCTGCATTTAAAGGAACTAATCAGAGGCAAATGATTGACTCAAACCTGAGTTTGGCTCAAATCGCAGACATATAAATTTGTAAGCAGACAAGGCAAATCTTTGCCTTTTTTTGTCTTGAACTCAGCTTTGTCTTGAACTCAGCTTTGTCTTGAACTCAGCTGCGATTAAGACTCAGCTTTGCTTAAGACAATCTACAAATCTATATTATCTATAATGTCCATAGCCTCTATAATGTCCATAGCCTCTATAATGTCCATAGCCTTTATAATGTCCATAGCCTTTATAATGTCCATAGCCTCTATAATGTCCATAGCCTCTATAATGTCTATAGTTTCTATAATATCTATAGCCTCCCCTCTATAAAGTCTATAGTCTCTGCTTTGCTTTGAATTTGGTTTTGCCTTGGAAATAAGTTTTGCTTTTGAATCAGTTATGCATCGGAATAAAAGTATATGCTGATGACAATAAAGATAAGAAATAAAAAAACTCCAAAGTGCGTAAATTGCACTTTGGAGAGAAGTGTGGGTAAAATTGCACTCAGGAAAGATTAATATTCACTCAGGAACCGCTGATTCTGCGCTAATGAGCTGCTTAATTCTGCGCTTCTTAAGTTTTTCTTTTTACTTTCCGTTACGTCTTTATTGGCGTAAGTGTGAGTGACGATTTTGGGATTGCCGATTACAGGCCTTTGAAGAGGCTGCTGCTGACGTAGATGCGATATTGCTTTATGCTCTCAGGGGCTCCTTCTTCGGCACGAGGCAAATACTGGAAACCGCCGAAGGTTTGGTCCTGACCGAGGTCGATGACCACGTGGTGGGGGAACTGCACGCCTTGGTTGGTGCTCCAGTAGGTGCTCTCCTGGAGGTCGAAGATCTTGTCGGCATTCTTGTTGCCTGAGCTGACATCCTCATCGTCGGCGTATGCTGCAGTCCATGATTCGCGACTGAGACGGTTGCCGTCGGCATCGAGCATGTACCATTCGGCGATGCAGGCGTACTCGCGGTTCCAATGGCTGTTGAGGGCTTCGATGCAAACGTAGCGACCCGTGACGGGTTGGTCGAAGCGCACTTCCTGCCATCCGTTGCCGGGCTTGAACTCACCTTCCTTGGCGGGCTTGTAGCCGCTGAGGTCTATCTTCTGACCTTGGAGGCGATGGGTGGTGGGACCGGCGAGTTGGAGTTTATTGAGTTCGGGTTCTGCCTGTCCCCATACGACCGTCTCCTTGGGACCTGTCACGTCGAGGACGATGATCTCGTTCTTGCCCTTCTTCAGCCAGCAGCCAGGGCAGTAGAGCGTCTGTTGCGGACCGATGCTCCAGATGCGGCCGAGGTCGTGACCATTGACCCACACCTGACCTTTGCCCCAGGTCTCGAAGTTGAGGAAGGTGTCGCCCACCTTCTTCAGCGTGAAGTGACCGCGGTAATAACCGCGCTTGGTGGTTAGGTCCTTGCCGTCGGTGGCCAACTGCGAACGCTTACCCACTCTCACGCCTTTGTCGGGCAGGCTCCAGTCATTGTTGTGCACGAAAGCATCTGCAGCCTTCTCGTAACTGTCGGGCAATGCGAGTTGGCACCATCCCTGGGGGGTCCATGTGGTCTGAATGTTATCGATGTTGGCAGCGATGACCACATCGCCCACGATGCCCTTGAAGTCCTTGATGGCGCGACCGAAGTTGATGCGGCCCATGCCCTCCACCAGAATCTGCAGTTCATCGCCTTTCTTCACGGCAGGCAGCGCGATGGTCTTCTCGTTCTTCACGCGGTCGGTCTTGCCGATGTATTTGCCATTGATGAAGAATTGGGCATAGTCGTGGATGTCGGCTTTCAGCACGCTCTGCGTGGGGATTTCGGGCAAGGTTGTGGTATAGAGCATCGAGCCCCAACCCATGTTCATTTCCTCGAAGGTCTTGATGGCGCCCTTGCTGACGGGGAAGTCCTGTTTGGGGGCTATGCCGTTGAAGATTGAGGAGAACTCGGTGAGCTGGAACTTGGGCACTGTGATGATGGGTGCCACGGGCTTGGGCACAGAGGGCAGTTTCTTGTCGCTGTACTTCTGCATCATCTCGCGCAGTTCGTAGTATTTCGGGGTGGCATGACCATATTCATTGATGGGCGCGTCGTAGTCGTAGCTGGTCACGTCGGGGGCGAAGCCAGGAGAGTTGGCGCCAGCCCAGTGGCCGAAGCTTGTGCC
Organism: Bacteroidales bacterium; assembly: GCA_024690405.1. Lineage (GTDB taxonomy): Bacteria > Bacteroidota > Bacteroidia > Bacteroidales > Bacteroidaceae > Physcousia. The sequence continues at coordinate 20,399 of JAILCU010000078.1, read as the reverse complement.
TCCATGAGTCATATAGAGCGAGAAGCTGATGCCCTTGGAGAGCATCTCGTCCATGCCATCGACCATGGCCTTGGCAGGACGTGTCTCGTGGCGGGCGCCCCATTTGTCGAACCATCCGCTCCAGAACTCGGAGCACATCTTGGGAGCATCGGGACGAAGTTCGCCCAGCCGACGGAACTGGGAGTCGATGTTGGCGCCGGTGCCGAAGTTCATGGTCCAGGTGAGGTCGTCGAGTCCGTTTTTCTCGAAGTTGGAGGCCCAGTCGCACTGGAAGAGGGCAACCTCAGAGCCATAGATGCCACGCAGGCAGTCGCGAATCTCGCTCACGTAGGGTTTGTTCTCGCCGTAGGAACCATATTCGTTCTCCACCTGAATCATGATGATGGGACCCCCGTTCTGAATAGTGAGGTCCTTCAGTTGCTCGCCCACCTTCTGCTCGAAGATTTTCACTCGCTCCATGAAATAGGGGTCCTGTTCGCGCAGTTTGATATCTTTCTTCTTCAGCAGCCACCAAGGCAGACCACCCATTTCCCATTCGGCGCAGACATACGGGCCGGGGCGGACGATAACGTACATGCCGTTCTTTTGGGCCAGGCGGCAGAATTCAGCCACATCGTTGTTGCCGGTGAAATCGAACTGACCCTCCTGCTGCTCATGGATATTCCAGAACACGTAAATGCACACCGTATTCATGCCGAGGGCCTTGCACATCTTGATGCGATGGTCCCAGTAGGCACGGGGAATGCGGGGATAGTGGACTTCGGCAGCCTTCACCACGAAAGGCTTGTCGTTGAGAAGAAATGTTTTGTTTCCCGTACGGAAAGTGCCCGTCTTTGGCGCCGCCACAAGGGCGAGCGGGGCCAGCATCAGCGCGGCCACAAAGGCCAGCCTGGCAAACGTTTGTTTCATCATAAGTCAGATCGTTTATTGGAATGAATGTGGCGCAAAGGTAAACATTATTTCCGATTTACCGCCACAGTTAGAGTATTTTTCTTTGTCAGAAGCACGAATTTACCCAATATCACATTCCAGTTCAATTCCTTATTGAGCAATTTGACCTCAGAATTGTTCTATCTTTACACACCAAGAAAGAAAACGATTGATTAAACATATTTTTGCTCAAATAATTTGTGAATGTGCAAGAAATGGCCTACCTTTGCACACGGATTTGAAAAATGTGCAAAATAATTAGTAACTTATTATTAAAAAAAAGACATACGAAACAATGGAATGTCCAAGTCTTAATCTTATCATACAAAAATCCATCCAGGACAATTGGGACCGTGACGCACTCACCGACTACAGCGCACAAACTTTCCGCTATAAGGACGTCGCCCGCATCATCGAGAAGTTGCACATCATCCTCGAAGCCTCTGGCGTAAAGCGTGGTGACAAGGTCGCGATCTGCGGCCGTAACAGCGCCCGATGGGGCATCGCCTTCCTTGCCACGCTTAGCTACGGTGCCGTGGCTGTTCCTATCCTCCATGAGTTCCACCCCGAACAGATTCACGACATTGTTAACCACTCCGATGCCAAACTTCTTTTTGTGGGCGACCAGGTATGGCCTCAACTCGACGTGGAGAAAATGCCGGGACTTGAAGGCGTCTTTGCCAATTCCAGTGATGAATACAAGCTCCTTCACGGACGCACTGAAAAAGTCACCTACGCTCGCGAAAACCTCAACCGTCTCTTCGGCGAACGTTTTCCCATGAACTTCCGCGCGCGGGATCTTAATTATTATAAGGACACGCCGGAAGAAATGGCGGTGCTCAACTACACCAGCGGTACGACCTCCAACTCCAAGGGAGTCATGATTCCTTACCGCGCCCTGTGGAGTAACGTGGAATTTGCCCATGAAGTGTACGACAGCCACGTCCAGCCCGGCGAGAACGTCGTCAGCATCCTGCCAACCGCACACATGTACGGAATGGCCTTTGAATTCCTCTATGAAATGACACGCGGAGCACACGTCACTTTCCTGGGCAAGACCCCGTCGCCCACCGTGATGCTCAAGGCCTTCTCGGACCTCAAGCCCAAAGTGGTGATTGCCGTGCCACTGCTCATCGAGAAGATTGTGCGCAAGGCCATCTTCCCGAAAATCAATGCTCCCGCCATCCGTTTAGCGCTCATGACACCGCTTCTGCGCGACCGCATCAAGATGAACATCCGTCGCAAGATGCAAAAGGCTTTCGGCGACAATTTCTTTGAGATTATCGTCGGCGGGGCTGCTATGAATCAGGATATCGAGGTTTTCCTCAAAGGCATCGGCTTCAACTACACCATCGGTTACGGCGCCACCGAGTGCGCCCCCATCATCTGCTACGCGCCATGGGACAAATTCGTCAAAGGTTCGTGCGGAAAGGCAGCTCCCCGCATGGAGGTACGCATTGACAGTCGCGACCCTCAGAACGTACCGGGGGAAATCCTGGCACGCGGTATGAACGTCATGCTCGGATACTACAAGAACGACGAGGCTACGGCCAAGACGCTCGATGCAGACGGATGGTACCACACCGGCGACCTCGGCGTGATGGATGCCAACGGCAACGTCTTCATCAAGGGCCGCTCCAAAAACATGCTCCTGGGAGCCAACGGACAGAACATCTACCCCGAGGAGATTGAAGACAAACTCTCATCGCTGCCTTACGTCACCGAATGCGTTGTCATCCAGAAAGGCGACCAACTCTACGGACTCGTCTACACCGACCCCGACGAACTCCGCAAAGGCGGTATCAGCCGCAACGGGCTGGAAGTGCAGATGGAGGTCAACCGTCAGGAGCTCAATAAAATCGTACCCCTTTATGCTCGCCTTAAAGGCATTAAACTCATGAGCGAAGAGTTCGAGAAGACGCCAAAGAAGAGCATCAAGCGTTACAAATACATGGACTATCCTGTATAAGCGATACGCGATTAAACTTTTTTAAGCCAAAGCGCATAAATCAATTATTTACAGCACTTTATGGAATACCGCAGTTTTAATATCTGCATGCAGGAAAGTCTTCGTAAGCATTGGGATCAGGACGCTCTCAGCGACTATGGTGTACAAACGTTCCAGTACAAAGACGTCGCCCGCATCATCGAAAAGCTCCATATCATTCTCGAAGCTTCGGGAGTTCAGAAAGGCGATAAGGTCGCGATCTGCGGCCGCAACAGTGCCCGATGGGGCATCGCCTTCCTTGCCACCCTCAGCTACGGCGCCGTAGCCGTACCTATCTTACACGAATTTCATCCTGACCAAATCCACGACATCGTCAACCACTCTGAAGCGAAACTGCTCTTCGTAGGTGACCAGGTCTGGCCCAAACTCGATGCCGACAAGATGCCTCATCTCGAGGGCATCTTCGGCAACTCCAACGAAGAATACCGGTTGCTGGTGGGACGCACCGATGCCGTCCGCTATGCCCGCGAGAACCTCAACCGCCTCTTCGGCGAGAAATATCCCATGATTTTCCGCAAGCAGCACGTCAATTACTATCAAGATTCACCCGACGAACTGGCTATTCTCAACTATACCAGCGGTACGACGTCCAACTCCAAGGGGGTGATGCTACCCTTCCGTGCGTTGTGGAGCAACTACGCCTTTGCCGTTGAAGCCTTGGGGGACAAGATGGGCCCCGGCGATAAGGTCCTCTCCATGCTTCCCATGGCTCACATGTACGGCATGGCTTTCGAGTTCATCTACGAATTCCTACACGGTGTCCACGTTTATTTCCTTGCCAAGACTCCTTCTCCCGCCGTGCTCCTCGGTGCCTTTGCCGATTTGAAGCCTAAACTGATTGTGGCCGTTCCGTTGATTATCGAAAAGATTGTGCGCAAGGCCGTCCTTCCTAAGTTACAGGTTCCTGCGGTCAAAATTGCCCTTCACACCCCCTTCCTGCGCGACCGCGTCCTGGCAGAGGTGCGCCATAAACTGCAGGATGCATTCGGAGATAACTTCATTGAGATTATCGTTGGCGGCGCGGCCTTCAGTCAGGACATCGAGGCGGTGCTCCACGACATCGGATTCAACTATACCGTTGGCTACGGCACCACCGAATGCGCCCCGATCATCAGTTATGCGGATTGGCACAGCTTTAAACAGGGCTCCTGCGGACAACCCGTTCAGCGCATGGAGGTGCGCATTGACAGTCCCGATCCGCAGCGCGTCCCTGGTGAGATCCTCACGCGCGGCATGAATGTCATGCTCGGCTACTACAAGAACGAAGAGGCTACCGCAGCCGTTATCGACAAGGAGGGTTGGTATCACACGGGCGATCTCGGCGTGATGGACAACGACAACTTCATCTTCATCAGGGGACGCATCAAGAACATGCTCCTCGGTGCCAACGGACAAAATATCTACCCCGAGGAAATCGAAGACAAACTCTCCTCGCTGCCTTTCGTCACCGAGTGCGTTGTCATTCAGAAAAACGACCACCTCTACGGACTCGTTTATGCCGACCCGGAGGAAGTCAAAGCGGCCGGGCTCTCCGAGGCGATGCTCGATGCGCAGATGGAAGAGAACCGCCAGACGCTGAACAAAATTGTCCCCACCTACGCTCGCGTCTATGCCCTGAAGCTCGTCGCTGAAGAATTTGAAAAAACACCGAAAAAGAGCATAAAACGTTTCAAATATCTCAACTACGATGTGAATTGAGCATCGCCACTATTTTGAGAGTTGAACACAAATTCCTTGCTCTACAACATCTTCATAGAGGGCGTGCCCGTTGAGGCATGACCCTCTATTCGTTTACGCAAATTACGCTTACAGGAACTTGATATTTTCGATGACTTGTGCACCGATAAATTGATTCAGGCGGTTCACGAGATTCTTGCGTCCGGCCATCAGTTCGGCACGAATCACAGAAGAAGAAAGACGAACGTACAACACGCGGTTACGTATCTGCAAGTCTTTAGTGTGGTTGGCAATTCCCTGCCCCATCACCTCGGGCCAGGCTTCGATAAGCCGGTATTCATTATAGGGCGTTTCAAGACCTTCCTCGCGTAGGAATTGGTGGACCAGGTCGCCCAGGGCTTCTGCTTTCTGCTTCCTCATTGCTGTATCTCCCCTCCTTTGACATGAAACAAACGGTAGTCACTCCCCATGCGCGAGAGAATCTGGTCGAGGTGATCGCGATTGGTGTCAGTGATGAAGATCTGCCCGAAACGGTCGCCCGAGACTAAATGCACGATTTGTTCCACACGGTCGGCGTCGAGTTTGTCGAAGATATCATCCAACAGAAGTAATGGAGTGGTCTTGCTACCCGTTCGGCGCAAGAAATCGAACTGCGCCAGCTTCAGCGCAATCAGGAAAGTCTTGTTCTGCCCTTGCGAACCTTCGCGCCGCAAGGAAAAGCCGCCCAGCGTCATTTCCAGTTCGTCGCGATGAATGCCGTGCAGCGAATAGCCCATAATGAGGTCTTTCTGGCGGTCACGTCGAATCACCTCGAGCAACGGACCTCGCTGAGCATGCGAAACATATTGCAGGCCTACCTGCTCGCGTCCCTGGCTCACAATGGCATGAATCTCCTGAAAGACAGGCACGAAGGCTTCCACATAACGCTCGCGGGCTTCATAAATGATTTGCCCGTATTGTGCCATTTGCTCCTCCCACAAGGCGAGTAGTTCCACGTCGGGCGCAGGTTCTTCCTGCTTCAGCAACGCGTTGCGCTGCGCCAGGGCTTTGTTGTAGTTCACAAGCGCATCAAGATAGCGGTGGTCAGTCTGCGAGATCACCACGTCCATGAACCGGCGCCTTTCGTCAGATCCGCCGCCAATGAGCAGGGAATCAACCGGCGAGACCATAATAAGCGGTATCAGTCCGATATGCTCCGTCAGCCGTTTGTAAGGCTTCTTGTTGCGCTTCAGCTGCTTCTTTCTTCCTCGCGCCAGGCCCAGCGCTATTTCCTCGGTCGTGCCGTCCTCATGCTCAAAAACGCCCTGTAGCATTGCGGTTTCTGCTTCATGACGGATACAAGCGCTGTCCAGACTCGTGGTACTGCTTTTACAGAGCGACAGAAAATGGATCGCATCCAGCAGATTCGTCTTGCCCTCACCGTTCTGACCGATGAGGCAATTCATCTTCGGCGAGAATTCCAACTCAGCCTGAGCGATGTTTTTGTAATTGAGAATCGTGACTTGACGAAGAATCATAAACGCTGTGAACTGCAAAAAGCGGTGCAAAGTTAATGTAAAATTGCGAATTAGCACCACTATTTAACCTTTTCTACTCAAAAAAAAGGAAATAATGCACCGAAAAGTTGAACGAACCAAAGATTTTAACTACTTTTGCACCGCTTTTTGCAGACATCTGCGACAAGAAATCCTACGGGACGACATCATTCCTTCAGAAAAAGACAATTAAAACTATAATTACAATGGCAAAGAAAAATGAAAAGCAGGCTGTCGAGAACATCGAAGCCGTGACAAAAACTGAAGCATTTTTTGAGAAGTACAAGAAGCACATTCTCTATGGTATCTGCGCAATTGTCGTGATTGCAGCAGCCATCATCTGCTACGTTCAGTTCATCAAGAATCCACGCGAGCAGAAGGCCAACGAGGCCCTGGCATCCTGCGAGGAACTCTTCTTGAGCGAGACTTATGACAAGGCTCTCGACGGCGACGGACAGGGCTGCCTCGGTTTCCTGAAGGTGGCCGACGAATACGGCAGCACCAAGGCTGGTAATCTGGCTAAGTTGTATGCCGGTTTGTGCTATGCGCAACTCGAGAAGTTCGAGGACGCTGCCAAGTGGCTCGAGGACTTCGACCAGCAGGACGATGCGATGATCTCACCCGCTGCCCTCGGTGCCCTCGGAAATGTTTATGCCAACCTCGGACAAAACGACAAGGCGATCAAGACCCTCCTTCAGGCTGCCAAGACAGCCGACAACGGTAGTCTCTCACCCATCTACCTGATTCAGGCCGGTGAGCTCTATGAGGCTGAAGGAAACCCCGAAGAGGCTCTGAAACTCTACAACGAAGTCAAGACGAAGTACGTCAATTCCATGGCTGTGCAGCAGCAGGAAATCGACCGTTACATCGAACGCGTAAGCAAGTAACCGGATACGTTCCTACCTTTTTTATTTCACAAATAAACACCGATTGACGTGGCTACCGCTTTCCATCATCTCTCAGATTACGACCCTGCTACCGTCCCCCCTGCGAAGGGAATGCGCTTTGGTATCGTAGTGGCCGCCTGGAACGACCGTTTCACCTATTCCATGGCCGACGCTGCCATCGAAACGCTGAAACAACACGGCGTGCGCGTTGAGGACATTCTGGTCAAGCATGTGCCTGGCAGTTTCGAACTCATCTACGGCGCCACTTGGATGGTGGACAACGCTCCCGTTGATGCTGTCATCGCCATCGGTTGTGTGATACGTGGTGATACGCCGCATTTCGATTACATCTGCCAGGGCACGACACAAGGTCTGGCCGAACTGAACTTACGTGGAAAGATGCCTGTCGTGTACGGGCTTCTCACCTGCAACAACAACGAACAAGCCGAGGCACGCACTGGCGGGATGCTCGGCAACAAGGGAACTGAATGTGCCGTTACTGCCATCAAGATGGTGGCTTACGCACAGAACAAATAAGAGAACTCCCCTCCTGACCTCCCCCAAGGGGGAGGGGTACACGCATTCTGATGATTCGTTGCCCCTCCGCTTTGGGGGAGGTCGCATAAGGACAATATCCTATGGCAAAAGAGAAACAGAAAACCATCAATATCAAGAACCGCAAGGCTGAGTTTGACTACTTCCTCATGGAGAAATACACGGCCGGACTGGTGCTCACGGGAACGGAAATCAAAAGTATCCGCCTCGGCAAGGCGAGTCTCGTTGACACCTATTGCACCATCTTAGGCGGAGAGGTATGGGTCAAGAACATGAATATTGCCCAGTATTTCTACGGCACCTACAACAATCACGCTGCCCGCCGCGACCGCAAGCTCCTGCTCAACCGCCGCGAAATACGACGCTTGCAAAATGCGACCAAAAGCCCTGGCATGACCATCGTTCCCACGCTCCTCTTCATCGATGAGAACGGCCGCGCCAAACTCGACATCTATCTCGCCCGCGGTAAGCACAGTTTCGATAAACGCGAGACCCTCAAGGAAAAGGAAGACCGCCGGGCCATTGACCGCGAATTCAAACACAACTATTGAGCACATGCCCCCCACCCCACTCCATTCAGCCCTCATCGCACATGCCCCTCTTCTCCTTGACGGAGCAATGGGAACGATAATCCAGTCCTATGGCCAGCGAATCGGCAACAACGATTTACTCTGCCTGCATCGTCCGGACATCATCGGGGATATTCATCGCCGGTATCTCGAAGCAGGTGCCGACATCCTCACCACCAACACCTTCAACGCCCAGCGCATCTCCCTCGAAGACAGCGGCAACGCGCACCTGGTGGAGGCCATTAACACGGCAGCCGTGGACATCGCCCGCCAAGCCATAGCATCCTACACTGCCGCGCACCCCGACGCCCAGGACCGGCAAATCTTCATAGCCGCCTCGATAGGTCCGACGAGTAAGTCGCTCTCCATGAGTCCCGACATCAACGACCCGGCTTTGCGTGCCATCACCTTCGACGAACTGGTTGCCGCCTATGCCGAACAGATGACGGCCCTTCTGCGTGCCGGAGTTGATGCGTTCCTCATCGAGACCATCTTCGATACGCTTAACGCCAAGGCTGCCATTTTTGCAGCAGACCAGGCCATGAGAGCCACGGGGCGGGATGTACCCATTATGCTCAGTGCAACCGTCAACGACCGTGCCGGCCGGCTCCTGAGCGGTCAGACCCTTGAGGCGTTCTTCATCTCTGTTGCCCATGCACGTAACTTGTTGAGCGTTGGGCTCAACTGTTCCTTCGGCGCTACGGATATGCTCCCCCATCTGCGCACCTTGCGCCAGATTGTGAATCATCACAACGCGCACGCGCCCGTTCCTATTTATATTAGTGCCTACCCCAATGCCGGCCTGCCCAACCAGATGGGTGAGTACGAAGAGACGCCCGCAACCATGGCCCAGCACATACGACCGTTCCTCGAAGAAGGCCTTGTGGATATCGTGGGAGGCTGTTGCGGCACAACAGATGCGCACATCAGTGCCCTGGCGGCTTTGTTGAAAGAGGTCCGGACTGTTAGTACTCCAGCACAGCCAGCACCCGATAAGGCCTCTCTCCGTCTGTCCGGACTCTCACCGCTCCTGCTGACGCCCGAAGTGGCTTTCGTAAACGTTGGAGAGCGCTGCAACGTCGCAGGCTCGCGCAAGTTCCTGCGGCTGATCAAGGAAAAGAACTACGACGAAGCTGTGACCATCGCACGCCGTCAGGTCGAAGACGGGGCACTGGTTCTCGATATCAATCTTGACGACGGACTTCTCGACACCCGCTACGAGATGTGCCATTTTCTCAACCTCTTGGCAGCCGAACCCGACATCTGCCGCGTTCCTTTCATGATAGATTCCAGCCGTTGGGAGGTGATCCGGGCGGCTTTGGGCTGCATCCAAGGCAAATGCATCGTCAATAGCATCTCCCTGAAAGAGGGCGAGGAGGTCTTCCTCGAGCATGCCCGAGAGATTCAACGCCTCGGTGCAGCAGTCATCGTGATGGCTTTCGACGAAGAAGGACAAGCCACCACATTTGAGCGGCGAACCAGTGTGTGTCAGCGCGCTTACGACCTGCTTACCGAGCGTCTCCACTTCCCGCCCGGTGATATTATCTTCGACCCCAATATCCTTGCTATTGCAACGGGTATGCCTGAGCACGACCGCTATGCCATCAATTTCATTCAGGCTACCGCCTGGATCAAGGCAAACCTCCCGGGTGCTCACGTCAGTGGCGGAGTCAGCAACCTCAGTTTCTCTTTCCGGGGCAATAACAAGTTGCGCGAATCTATCCACGCGGTCTTCCTCTATCATGCCCGTCTGGCAGGCATGGACATGGCCATCGTAAATCCGGCAACCGCAGTCACTTACGCCGATATCCCGCCCAAGGAACTGACGGTCATCGAGGATGCGGTGCTGGCTCGGCGTGCTGATGCATGCGAACGCCTCACGGCAATGGCCGAACGGATGGCAGCAGAGGCTGAGCAGGCCAAGGCCGCAGAACAGCCTGTTTCAACGGCGACCACTGGACCGGGCTTCTGCGTCTCAAAAAGCGTCGAGGAACGACTGATTGAAGCCCTCCGACGCGGCGCCACTGATACGCTCGAAGCCGATCTGCACGAAGCCCTGCAGACCTATCCCTCCCCTGTGGCTATCATCGAAGGCCCCCTCATGCAAGGCATGAATCTCGTAGGACGCCTCTTCGGCGAGGGAAAAATGTTTTTGCCGCAAGTGGTGAAGACCGCCCGCACGATGAAGCGGGCCGTCGAAATCCTGCAGCCTGCCATCGAAGCACAGCGCACGTCCGTATCCACACAAGCCGGCGCTTCGTCCCCTTCCGCTCCATCTTCGCCCAGTTCCTCTCCCACCATCCTTGTGGCTACAGTCAAAGGCGATGTGCACGATATCGGCAAGAACATCGTTGCTACCGTGATGGCTTGCAACGGTTATCAGGTCATCGACCTTGGTGTGATGGTCGCGGCCGAGACTATTGTCCAGCAAGCATTGGAAACCCACCCCGACGTTATTGGTCTTTCTGGCCTGATTACCCCTTCCCTCGAAGAGATGGTTCATGTTGTTCACCTCCTCGATCAAGCAGGTATCCGCGTCCCCGTGATGATAGGTGGCGCTACGACCAGCGCCCTCCACACCGCACTGAAGATTGCACCGGCCTACAGCGGGCCTGTGCTTCATGTCTGCGACGCCTCTCAGAATGCCCCCATGGCTGCTCCGTTCCTCAATCCTGAGACCTCCGCGGAAGCGACCGAAGCCCTGAAAGCCGAACAAGCCTCGTTGCGCTCCAAGGCGATTGCAGACGAGGCTGACAACCTTCTCTCCATAGAGGAAGCCCGGGCAAAGAAACACAACTTCTTCTAAATCCCATCATTAAGGAACACAACTTCTTCTAAATCCCATCATTAAGAAACACAACTTCTTCTAAATCCCATCATTAAGAAACACAACTTCTTCTAAATCCCATCATTAAGCATTGTGAACGCTATGACACCCACCATTCCCGAACAAGAACTCATCCACGCTGCCGGCGCCGGTATGGACGAGTTCATCAACCTCATCACTGATGCGACCCTCCATTCCGTCGGTGGCGAACTCAATGCCGAGAGTATGTCCCGCCTTACCGGGGACCAAATAACCCTTCTGGCCTATCAGATGCTGCACGAAGAAGTCATGGATGGCGGTTTCATCCAACTCATCCACAACGGTCTCGGCCCTTTCATCTTCCTCAATCCCTTTGCCAAAGCCATACGCCTTTGGGGGCAGGAGACAGAAGCAGAGACTGGTACCACCGTCCTCCACGATTTCTCCAAACTCCTGTACAAAGGGCGTAAACTCTTCGAGAAATACGGCGAAGAACTCACCAAGCCTTGCACCGATGAGGAGTTCATGGCGCTGTATGAACAATATCCGGAGTTCGACGACCTCGACGATGAATTCGTAGGAACAGAAGAAACCATCACAGCCCTGATTGCCCACTACGTCGATGAACACATAAAGGATTTCGTTTCCCCCGCCTAACCCCATCTCCATCCAACCATCATCTCTGTTCAACCATCATCTCCGACTCACCATCATCTCCGACTAACCATCATCTCCATCCAACCATCATCTCCATCCAACCATCATCTCCGACTAACCATCATCTCTGTTCAACCGTCTCTCTCTACTAAAGAGCAAAGCCCCTTCCTCTCTCATTCCTCCAGTTTCCTATATCTGATACGCTTCGGTTCCTCGAGTCCCAACCGCTTCAACTTATTGGCTTCGTAGTCCGTATACGAGCCCTCGAAGAAGAAGACGTGGCCATCGCCCTCGAAAGCGAGGATATGCGTACAGATGCGGTCAAGGAACCAACGGTCGTGACTGATAACGACGGCACAACCGGCAAATGACTCCAGACCTTCCTCCAGCGCCCTGAGTGTGTTCACGTCGATGTCATTTGTTGGTTCGTCAAGCAACAGTACATTACCTTCCTCCTTCAACGCCATGGCCAGATGCAAACGGTTTCGCTCACCGCCCGAAAGCACGCCACATTTCTTTTCCTGGTCTGCACCCGCGAAGTTGAAGCGACTGAGATAAGCGCGTGCGTTCAAGTCACGACCTCCTAAACGCAACAGTTCATTGCCCTGCGAAATGGTCTGGTAAACAGTGGCATCGGCATGGATATCGTGGTGACTTTGGTCCACGTATGCCAGTTTTACCGTCTCGCCCACTTCAAACGTACCCGCATCAGGCTGCTCCAGCCCCATAATCAAACGGAAGAGCGTCGTCTTTCCGGCACCGTTCGGACCTATCACGCCCACGATTCCATTAGGCGGCAACGTGAAATCCAGGTCGCGGAACAAGACCTTGTCGCCGTAAGCCTTGGCCAAGCCGTGGGCTTCTATCACCTTGTTGCCGAGGCGCGGACCACTGGGGATGTAGATTTCCAGACGCTGTTCCTTCTCTTTCTGGTCCTCGTTGAGCATACGCTCATAGTTGCTCAGACGCGCCTTGCCTTTAGCCTGACGGGCCTTCGGTGCCATCCTCACCCATTCCAATTCGCGCTGCAGCGTCTTGCGCCGTTTCGATTCTGTCTTCTCTTCCTGTTCCAGCCTACGGCTTTTCTGTTCCAGCCAACTGGAGTAATTACCTTGCCAGGGGATGCCTTCTCCACGGTCGAGTTCGAGAATCCAGCCAGCCACGTCATCGAGGAAATAACGGTCGTGCGTCACGGCTATCACCGTGCCTTCGTATTGGTTCAGGTGTTGCTCCAGCCAGTCGATACTCTCAGCATCAAGGTGATTGGTGGGCTCGTCGAGGAGCAGCACGTCGGGTTTCTGCAGCAACAGACGGCATAGCGCAACCCTGCGCCGTTCGCCTCCCGAGAGATGGGCACACAACTGTTCGGCTGGCGGACAACGCAGTGCATCCATAGCGCGGTTGAGCCTTGTGTCGAGGTTCCAGGCATCGGTTGCGTCGATAATATCCTGTAGTTCGCCTTGGCGGGCAAAAAGATGGTTCATGCGGTTTTCATCCTCATAGTATTCGGGAAGACCGAACTTCTGGTTGATTTCCTCGTATTCCGCTAGTGCGTCCACAACATGCTGCACGCCTTCTTCCACCACCTGGCGAACTGTCTTCGTATCGTCCAGTTGAGGTTCCTGCGGTAAATAGCCTACGCTGTATCCCGGAGCAAACACGACGTTGCCCTGATAACTCTGGTCGAGGCCGGCAATGATTTTCAACAAGGTGGACTTACCCGAGCCGTTCAGGCCGATGATGCCAATCTTGGCGCCATAAAAGAAACTCAGGTAGATGTTCTTCAGGACCTGCTTCTGGGTCTGCTGGATTGTTTTGCTTACGCCCACCATCGAAAAGATAATCTTCTTGTCGTCTGCCATGTTCTACTTTTTTAATGGTTATAGGTTACTGGTTATAGGTTATTGTATTTTATGACTTATTTAGCATGAAACGAACCGAACTCGTGCTTAAACCTCTTCTATCCGAGAAAAGTTTACGGGGGACAAATCTTATAGATTAAGGGAATGGATTTTAGGGAACTGACTGTTACTCTATGAGATCAGTTCAACCATATCAGATCGCCCTCACAAGCCACATAATCCGCAGGAAGGCTATTGAGCTTATACAAACTCTTCAGTCGGACCCCGTAATGTTGGGCTATATCATAAAGCGACTCGCCGGCCTTGACGACGTGTGGGATTCCTCGCAGACTTTTATCTGCCTTTTTATGCTTTTTCTCCAGATAAATGACATCACCAATAGCAAGTTTCGCCCCCTTAGGCCGCTCATTGTATTTGAGCAGTTTACGTACACTTACGCCTGTTTCCATCGCGATGCGCTCCCAGGTGTCGCCGCTCACAGCCATGATCATGTACGAACCATTGACGAGATAAACGATATGCTGAGCATAAAAATCGCTCACGGTCACTTCACCCAATGTTCCCGGACGCTGACGAACAGAAGTCTGTGTATCAAATTGATGAAGATTGTAGCGCTCGATTACACCGATAATCATCTCCGCATAGTTCGGATTTGTAGCGTAGCCACAACGCTTCAGTCCCCGTGCCCAGCCTTTGTAATCGGTGATTTTCAGGCTGAAGAGCGAGCGGTAGCGTTGGTTTTTGCTCAGGAACAGTGAATGGTCCTCAAAACTCTCATCGTCCGTCCGGTACTTGCGGAAACGATCGTCGGGGCGGTCGTCGCTCATGACGATGTAAGGGCCCGTCCATCCCCTGCTCACCTTAATCCCGAAATGGTTATGCGCCTCTCGTGCCAGCCGGCTCTGTCCAGAACCGCTTTCCAACAGACCTTGTGCAAGCGTGATGGAGGCTGGAATACGATGACGCACCATTTGGTCTACAGCCATATCCTTATAGTTCTCTACATAACGCCATTGAACAGACTGTCGGGACTGTGCAAACAAAGCCGTTTCAAAGAGAAATGATACAAAAAAGACTAAAAAACGAGGCTTCATCGTCTAAAACTTGTTTATTCGGCGCACAAAAGTAGCTATTTTTTGCCGAAAACAAAAAAAGGTTTGTATATTTGTGGTCAAAACAAGGAAAAAAGCCCTATGACAGAGTTCAATATCAATATCTCAGTGCAGTTTTATGACATGTTTGAATTGTCAGAATCTGACCGTCTCCTCGTAGAGAAGGCCAAGGCTATGACAGATACCAGTTATGCCCCTTATTCCCATTTTTGTGTAGGAGCTGCACTCGCTCTTGCCGATGGCCAAATCTTCCTCGGCAGCAATCAGGAGAACGCAGTTTTCCCGGTTGGTCTGTGCGCTGAGCGCACGGCCTTCTTCGCAGCGTCAGCTAATGCGCCAGAGGTTGCACCTGTAGCCATCGCTATTGCCGCCCGCAACAGCGAAGGTTTCCAGTCGAAGCCTGTCACGCCTTGCGGCGCTTGCCGTCAGGCTCTCCTCGAGGCTGAGATGCGTTTCCACCAGCCTATACGTGTGCTCCTCTATGGCACCGAAGGCGTCTACGTCCTGCCAAGCATGAAATCCCTCTTACCACTTACCTTTGACGGTTCAGAACTGATATGAGGGCACGCACTTTACTCTTACTCGCTATTACGTTCCTGTTTTTCTCATGGAGTTCAGCTGCAAAGGGCGCTGAAGACCGCAAGAAAAAGAGCAAGAATAAAGTAGAAGCCACAATTGACGACTACGATGCAACGCTCCCTGTTCCGGATGAGCCATTGGTGCCTCTGTCCCCTCAACCACCTCTCTCAACAGACGAGGTGGAGACGCATAAAGTAGTGCGAGAACCTCAGCCCAATAAGCAGATTATGGGCATAGATGTCTCACACTATCAAGGAAACATCAACTGGTCTGAGGTTGCTCGAAGTGCTCATATGGATTATGTCTATGTCAAGGCTACGGAAGGCGCCAAACTGATTGACAACACCTTCCGCAAGAATATCGATGGCGCACGAAAGGCCGGATTGAAGGTTGGTATCTATCACTTCTATCTTCCTCAAGTGACACCCCAACAACAGTTCAGCAATCTCCGTGGAAATGTGAAACGCAGGGATATGGATCTCATTCCCATCATTGATATCGAGCGGCGCGGGCGTGCTTCATTGGCGGTCTTTCAGCGCGACCTGAACAACTTCCTGCAAATGGTTGAGCGCCACTATGGTGTAAAACCCATTATATACTGTTCGCGCGATTTCTACAACAAGTATCTTTCCGGACCTTTCACAAATTATAAATATATGATCGCTCGCTATCATCCCGAAGTGCCCAAGCTCCGTGATCATGCAGAATTTGTGATGTGGCAATTCTCTTCTACCAGTTATGTAAGAGGTATTCGCGGCCACGTTGACCGCAGTTGCATGATGAATCACTACACCATCAAAGATATCCTTATTCCATAGGATATGGCTGAACGGAAAGGACTGTAAATCACCTGGGCCGTAACATAAGGCCGTACAACCTTGCACATCAGGTCGCACAGCCTCACACGTCAGGTCGCTCAGCCTCACACGTCAGGTCGCTCAGCTTGATGCGACCTGAACGAGATCACCTACCTGCACAGTTCTGAGTTCATGACATTCATGGGTGGACGCTCATTCCTCAGTTCCTCCGCCATGAAATCCATATATGGTGCGACATGTTCGAAAATAGCACGATAGTCGCGACAAAGGTAATTCAGACCGGGCGAGCCGTCAGGTGTGGTACAAAAGCGATCCTTCGGGCATCCGCCATTGCAGACAAAAAGCCAAGTACATTTTCGGCACACCTCGGGCAAGAGGTCGCGTTTGGCCTTTCCGAAATCGCGCTGACGAACACTATACATCATTTCTGCAATGGTCGAATGCCGGATATTACCTAAAAGATACTCCGGGAAGACAAAATGATCGCAGGCGTAAACGTCTCCGTTATGTTCCATCACTGCTGCATGACCACATATTCTCCCCATAGAGCAGACACCAGGAGATTGTCCAACCCAACAGGCCAGAGCACTGTCAAAAAGCTGCACAAATACGCTCCCGACATCGTGTCGTACCCATTCATCGAAGATCGTATTCACAAAATGTGCATACTGTCCTGGCTGCACGCTGAATCCCGCAATACTGCACTGGTTCTTCTCTGAAACTGAAGCCAGATGACGACCGCTGGCTTGAGACAGAATACGTTCCACAACAGGTGTAAACTGAATGTAATGGCAGCCGGTCTCCTTATAAAAATGATAGACCTCCAGCGGATGGTCCGCATTATAATCATTCACCACACCCATAACATTCCATTCCACCCCATATTTCTGCAGAAAAGAGATCCCCCGCATCACTTTCCGGAATGAGGGTGTTCCGCCTTTGGCCCGCCGGTATTCATCATGCAACTCTTGGGGCCCGTCTATACTCACCCCTACGAGCCAATGATAATCCCTGAAAAAACGGCACCACTCATCATTGAGCAAAATGCCATTCGTTTGTATACAATTATCAATGATTCTTCCGCCCGCATATTTTTGCTGCAATTCCATCACACGCCGATAAAACGACAAAGGGCGCATCAACGGCTCACCGCCATGCCACGTGAAAAGCACCTGCGGCTGTGTCTGCGCGTCGATATACTGGTGGATAAAGGTCTCCAGCGTTTCCTCATCCATCAGGAAGTCCCGATGTCCTGTCTTAGCCTGATACATCTGACCTTTCTCCAAGTAGTAGCAGTATTTGCAGGAAAGATTGCACAAGCTCCCCACTGGCTTTGCCATCACATACAGAGGGGCATCAAACGAACGAAGTAGATCCAAAATGAGATAAGAAGAAAATGGTTAAGTGGGCAAATGAACTTCTCTGTCAATAAGCGCTTCACGGTCAAGCAGAAACCTCAAAGGAGATTAATTAAACGCTTTAATAAAATGCATTTAAATATCTGACATAAGGCTAATTAGGTCAATATATTTAAAGCTTAATCTCACTATGACGACAGTATATTTACCTATACACATTCAGGCTCCGTCATCTCTTATTCAGTGAGCATTGCTTGCACCTTGAGCTCCCAAACAGCCCCTAAAACAGCGCATGATACGGAGGGATATACAAACCATCAAGATAATCCCGCTCCAAGCTTTTCAACTTCGCAGCGGAGCTCAACAAGAAAAACAAGATAGCACTATTATGCGTACCTATAACCTCGTGCGTATCCAGCCGATTACCTGTCACTCCCCTACTCTTCAGAAAATCTCTCATGTGCTCCATGCAGAAGAACGGAACAATCTCATCGACCCTTGAATGGTAGAGATAGAAACGCGTGTAGGAATTAGGCTGCCAGTCCTTCACCAAGGAATTTACGGACAACGCCCTAAAGAAAGGCGCCATCATTCCCGTAGTGTCTTTGAAATTCTCGGTGCACAACACATCGTCCACCAGAACACCCCGCCAACTGTTACCACCTACCGTCTTAAAGATGGAATCATTGATGGTTCGGGGAGAATATGCTTTCGCATTCAGCCACTCGATGGCCTTGACATCTAAAGGTTTGCGAAAGTAATCACTATAACTGAGATTCATCCCAGTGCCCTCAATCTGACCTTGTGCGATCAACGGAATGGCACAAGGATAGAGGGTGCGGGCCTCTGGTTGTAACGCGGCATCAAAGATGGCCGAGGTATCATAGGGTCCGTCGCCACATAGGGTGAAATCAATATGGGAAATCACCTCTGGTGCCACTCCGTAAGTGTCGAAATAGCGTTGTACAGCCATGGCAGAGTGACCACCTTGCGAATACCCAATTATGGCAAACAGGTCTCCATAAGAATAGCCCATCTCCTCCAACAGTTGACGCGCAGCTGCTACCGCATCAATAGCGTGCCGTGCCGTGACATCCGCTTGGAGATAAGCCTGCGGCTTATCCTCGGTACTTCCAAAGCCATAACCATCCGGGCTCACGACAATCATCTTCGGGCCGATGAGCACCAGGGGGGCTTCAATATCCATCCTGGGAGTCATTGTCGGTGCCCTCGTATTGAGGGTCATCGTGAAATGATTATTCAGTAGCAGTCCGCTGGCATCATACTCCTTATCCCCGACGCGCACCTTACTCGTGTGTTCATACACCTCTTTTGGGAACACGATGGTAGAGGAGAGCGTCACTGGGGTAACTCCGTCCGGAGCCACGCTGTCATAGATATACTTCACACGGTAATAAGTCATTTTCGCGACCATCTTATAAATCAATGTGTCACGGCCAATGATCAAAGGATTCTGAGCCTTCATAGGAGTCAGCCACCATAAGAGTAGCAACAACAGAAGGACGAACCTCTGACGATTACAAGAAGACCTGGCTGCCGAGGAAGATGTGAGAGGAATATGCAGAAAAGGAATAATCATTGTTGATAAGGGTACTGATATTATTTTACGGTTATTGGAGCGTAAGGGTTCTTCAATGCGAAGCGCAGCAAAGCTCATCGATGAGCTCTTGATTTTAAGGGACAGGAACAAGAAGAGTTGTTTTAAGGGAGTGGAACAAGAAGAGTTGTTTTAAGGGAGAGGAACAAGAAGAATTGGAACTTAAGATAAGGAAGTTGCAGGATGAAATGAAAGAGGCAGAAAAGCACTGAAGCGATGACGGCGTCATCGCTTCAGTAATTTCTTTCCATTATAAATATAGATGCCAGGACGCTGTGGAACCGTCTTCATATGCCGACCCTGCAGATCAAACCATCCAGTAGGAACTGGCGTGAAAGACACCTGGTCAATCACTGTAGGCACAGAAGGTGTCGGGGGGATATACTTTCCCTTGAGATAATTGCTCTCCATGTTATTCAACTTACCGATGGAATTGAGGATAAATGAAACAGCGGAAGCGACATGAGAGCCAATTCCCTCAGAGGTCTCCAGCCGATTAGCATCCACTCCTTTACTCTTCAAGTAATCCCGCATGTGTTCCATACAGAAGAAAGGTACGATCTCATCGGTCTTTGAGTGATAAAGATAGAAACGGGTCGCATCATTAGGCTGCCAGTCGCTGACCAACGAGTTGTCGGACAGCGCTTTGTAGAAAGGCGCCATCATCCCCGATTTATCGGTGAAATTCTCGGTACACAGCACATCGCTCACGAGGACACCATTCTTGCTGTCACCACCCACCACTTTATAGATAGAATCGTTGATCGCATCTGTAGAATAGATTTTCGCATTCAGCCACTCGATAGCCTTCACGTCGAGAGGTTCACGGAAACAGTCGCTATAACTGATATCCAGCCCGGCGCCCTCAATCTGTCCCTGCACAATCAACGGAATAGCACAAGGATACATAAAACGGGCCTCGGGTTGCATCACCTCATCAAGTATTCCCGCGATATCATAGGGTCCGTCGCCACAAAGCGTAAAATCGATGTGCGAGATCACTTCCGGAGCCACGCCGTAAGTGTCGAAATAGCGCTGGACGGCCATCGCCGAGTGACCGCCTTGTGAGTACCCGAATACCGTGAACAGATCACCATACGTATACCCCATCTCTTCCAACAGCTGTCGCGCCGCTGCCACGGCATCGATATTATTGATGGCCGTTATATCAGCTTGCAGGTAAGCCTGTGGTTTATCCTCCGTACTACCGAAACCATAACCATCCGGACTCACAATAATCATCGACGGTCCCATCATCGTCATCACCGCCTCAATATCCATCTTTGACGTCATAGTAGGAGCCTCGGTATTCCGTGTCATCGTGAAATGATTGTTCAACATGATTCCGCTGGCATCAAACTCTTCATCTCCCACCTTCACCTTTTTAGCGTGTTCATATACAGCCTGAGGAAACACGATGGCCGAGGA
>JAILCU010000076.1 GCA_024690405.1 Bacteroidales bacterium | reverse complement strand
GCGATATGCTCGCCGACCAGTTTGTGGAAGGTGCCAAGTCTGCAGGAAACGAGGTGGAGAAGATTTCTCTCGTTGGCAAGAACATTCAGTTCTGCAAGGGTTGTCTGGGTTGCCAGAAACTTGGGCACTGTGTCATCAATGCGATATTCAACGATGATGTGGCCACGGGCATAGAAAAGACGGTTGCCGACGATTGGCGCAAAGATTCCCAGTCAGCCTTCTACACCCTGGACGGACAGAAGATCAACGGCAAACCAACCAGAAATGGCATCTATATCCACAACGGCAAAAAAGTGGTGATTCAGTGAGCGCAAAGAAAGTAAAAACTTTCTACGCCGAGCAGAAGCCACTTCAAACACGAATGGGTTAAAGTTCGTTGTAAAGTAAGTGAACATTCTTGCAAAAGAATACGAGGCAAGTACTTGCAGACAGGTACTTGCCTCGTTTTTTGATTACAAAGAGCAATGATTGTATTTTTGAAAATGTTAGGTGGTTTTATTTATGAGCTTTGCTCTGAGTAAAATTACTCTCTTCACTGAGTATAATTTGAATGATGTACAAAAAGGGCTTCCATCCCTGGAAGCCCTTATCTATCTTCAATTGTATATGCTCTCTCTTATTTCTCCCCATCCTCTTCTTCCTTGTCCAGTTCCTCATAGACCGAATGCTGGCTCTTATACTCGGGCACGATTCGTTTCATCTGCTTCACAGTTGCCATATTGTCATAGCTACAACTGATCTTGAAAAGCTCATCAATCCATGTGCAGACTTCCTGATAGTCATACTCGCGCACCTGCGCGATCTTAATTTTATGATTAAAGGTGGGTTTTGTTATTTCTTCGTCATTGAGCACTTCCTCATAGAGTTTCTCGCCGTCGCGAAGCCCGGTGAACCGAATTTCCACGTTCTGTGCACCCGATAATTTGATCATACGCCGTGCCAAATCAGCAATCTTCACCGGTTTACCCATATCAAAAACAAATATTTCGCCTCCCCTTCCCATGGTGCCGGCTTCTAATACAAGTTTGCAGGCCTCAGGAATAAGCATGAAGAAACGGATGATATCGGGATGTGTCACCGTGACAGGACCGCCATTGCGGATCTGTTCACGGAAGAGGGGAATCACAGAGCCGTTGGACCCCAGCACATTACCAAAGCGCGTCGTAACAAACTGTGTCACACCGTTTATATTGTTTTCCTTGATCGCCTTGTCCAGGCTCTGCACATAGATCTCACAGATACGTTTCGAGCAGCCCATGACATTGGTGGGGTTAACCGCCTTGTCTGTGCTCACCATCACAAACTTCTTCACGCCATATTTCACCGACAGGTCTGCGATATTGCGGGTTCCAATAATATTATTCAGCACGGCCTCGCTGGGATTATCCTCCATCATGGGCACATGCTTATAGGCAGCGGCATGGAAAACGAACTGCGGACGATAGGTCTTAAAAATGCTTTCCATACGTTCTTTGTTGGTGATGCTCGTGACAATTGTGACGGCATCAATCTCATGGAAATCACGCTTGATCTCCAATCGCAAGGAATGCTGGGGGGTCTCCGCTTCATCAACGAGAATAAGTTTCTGAGGACCGAACTTGGCAACCTGACGGACCATTTCCGAACCGATGCTACCAGCCGAACCGGTGATGAGGATGCAGGAACCTGAGAGCATGCGGGCTACAGCTTCAAGGTCTACCTGTATCTCATCGCGAGGGAGCAAATCTTCAATCTGTACTTCTTGCAACTGGGATGCATTGATCGCACTATGGCCGTCCCATTTCTGTGCCTGGTCATATTGATAAATGCCTATCCCGGCATCCAGCAGACGTCCTGTCAGTTCCTCGTTGTTAAAAACCTCTTCACGTTTAAGTGGCGACACCAGTAAAGCCGTTGCATGCTCTTCTGCCATGTGTGCAATCAGCTCTTCATCGTTGCGATACACGTTAACGCCTTGCAAGATATGCCCAACCATGTCCGACTCTTCTGTCACGAAACCTCTCAGGACAAAGCGGTTAGGATATTCCGCACGGATTGCTTTCGACAAGGCAATGCCTCCCTGCTTCACGCCATAAATAAAAGCGCCGCGACGATTCTTATCCTCCGTGATCTTTTCAAACAGGAATTTCACCAGCAATCGCACTCCGAACATGATCACTGTTGACATGAGGAATACGAAGATTAGTTCCTTGGAACGGATGGGCACGAATACTGAGTCAAAACTTAGGAACCAACGTGCAACAACAATGCACGTAATACCGAACAGGTTGGCGATCACAATACGGTACAAATCCGTAAACGACGAATATCTCAACACACCTGAATAGGTATGTGTGAGACGAAAACCTATTACAAAGAAAATGAGATAGAAAGAAAGGGTGCCGACTACCGGCCAAAAACTGTTAATGGTGTGCAGCACACCATGATCCAACGTATAGCAGAAGATTCCCGAGACTAGTACCACCGCCATGTCAAAGAGCAAAATGCACCAATAAGGCAATGCTTGTTTTGAAAAATACCAATTGGCAAACTTCTTAATCATAATATAATCTTCTATCTTCAAATTTTTTGCAAAGATAAGGATAATTGTTGAGATAAATCGTGTTTGTTAAAGTTTTTTTTCCGAAATAATGTAAATGACCTCAAAATGCATCAATTTTACCAAAAACTTTTTAAAAAAAAGGAATTTATCCCAAACTTTTGCTATATTTGCGGTCTCAAAGCATTTTTAATACTTTTAAGTTCTCATTAATTATATCTAACAATGAATGAAATTAAGACATTGAATCACGCAGCAGATAACATCCGTATCCTTGCTGCGTCCATGGTCGAGAAGGCCAAGAGCGGTCACCCTGGCGGAGCCATGGGTGGTGCTGATTTTATCAACGTGTTGTATAGTGAGTACCTCAACTACGACCCCGCTGATCCTACATGGGTCGGGCGCGACCGTTTCTTCCTTGACCCGGGTCACATGGCTCCGATGCTCTACTCTCAGCTGGCCCTCATTGGCAAGTTCTCCCTCGACGAACTGCAGCAACTCCGCCAGTGGGGCTCCCCCACTCCCGGTCACCCCGAAGCAGATCCCAAGCGTGGCATCGAGAACACCAGCGGTCCTCTCGGACAGGGTCACACCTTCGGTATCGGCGCTGCCATCGCTGCCAAGTTCCTGGCTGCTCACACGGGCAATCCCACCTTCTCCAAGGAGACCATTTATATTTATATCTCCGATGGTGGCGTTCAGGAGGAGATCTCCCAAGGTGCTGCACGTATTGCCGGCACGCTGGGTCTGGACAACGTGGTGATGTTCTACGACAGCAACGACATCCAGCTCTCCACCGAGACCAAGGAGGTCATGAACGAGAACACGGCTGCCAAGTATCGTGCCCTCGGATGGGAGGTCTTTGAGATCAACGGCAACGATGCCGCTCAGATCCGCAAGGCCATTGAGGCGGCTAAGGCTGTCAAAGGCAAACCGGCCCTCATCATCGGTAAGTGCATCATGGGTAAGGGCGCCCTCAAGGAGGACGGTTCCAGCTACGAGCGCAACTGCAAGACGCACGGTGCTCCTCTCGGCGGCGACGCTTACAAGAAGACCATCGCCAACTTGGGAGGTAACCCCGAGAATCCTTTCGTCATCTTCGACGATGTCAAGGAACTCTATGCTTGCCGTGCTGAAGAACTGAAGAAGATTGCTGCTGAGCGCAAAGCGGAAGAGGCTGCATGGGCTGCTGCCAACCCCGAGAAGGCTGCTGCACAGGCTGAATGGTTCAGCGGTAAGGCACCGAAGGTGGACTGGAGCAAGGTGGCTCAGAAGAGCGGCGACGCTACGCGCAACGCCAGTGCGGCCGTTTTGGGCGTTCTCGCCGAACAGGTGCCTAATATGATCTGCGCCAGCGCCGACCTTTCCAACTCCGACAAGACCGACGGCTTCCTCAAGAAGACTCACGCCCTGCAGGCTGGCGACTTCAGCGGTGCTTTCTTCCAGGCTGGTGTGGCCGAACTCACCATGGCTTGCTGCTGCATCGGCATGGCGCTCCACGGTGGCGTTATTCCCGCTTGCGGCACCTTCTTCGTCTTCTCCGATTATATGAAACCCGCCGTTCGTATGGCGGCCCTCATGGAACTGCCCGTCAAGTTCATCTGGACGCACGATGCCTTCCGCGTTGGCGAAGATGGCCCCACCCACGAGCCCGTTGAGCAGGAAGCTCAGATCCGTCTCATGGAGAAACTGAAGAATCACCATGGCAAGAACTCCACCCTCGTACTGCGTCCCGCCGACGCTCAGGAGACCACCGAGGCTTGGCGTCTGGCAATGGAAAACACCGACAGCCCCACAGCTCTCATCCTCAGCCGTCAGAATATCGCCGACCTGCCCGCAGGCAACGACTACAAGCAGGCCGAGAAGGGTGCTTACATCGTGTCTGGCAGCGACGAGAATCCTGATGTCATCCTCCTCGCCAGCGGTTCTGAGGTGTCAACGCTTGTTGCCGGCACAGAACTCCTGCGTAAGGATGGTCTCAAGGTACGCATCGTCAGTGTGCCCTCCGAGGGTCTCTTCCGCAGCCAGCCGAAGGACTACCAGCAGGCCATCCTCCCCTGTGGCGTGAAGAAGTTTGGCCTCACCGCCGGTCTGCCCGTGAACCTCGAAGGGCTTGTCGGTGCCGACGGATGCGTTTGGGGTCTCAACAGCTTTGGCTTCTCCGCTCCTTACAAGGTGCTCGACGAGAAGTTGGGCTTCACCGCCGATAATGTCTACAAGCAGGTC
>JAILCU010000070.1 GCA_024690405.1 Bacteroidales bacterium | reverse complement strand
AATGGTGATGATGACAATGAGTGCTAGCGCTCAGAGTAATGACAATAGCAGCAAGTTGACCTTTGGCCGTCTCAGCAGTTATCTTGAACTGAGAATCGACCAGGTAGAACCCGTGAAGAAGGTTATGGCTCAGTTCGAGAGTTCGATGGGGGCTGATTATCAGCTGGGGCAAAAGGGGACAGGAACTTTTTGCCTAAGAGTCAGCCCCCTCCGTCTCCCCCTAAAGGAGGAGGGTTGAGAGCGGAGAGAAGTGACAGGGACCAGTCCCTTGTCACCGCCTCCGTCTCCCCCTAAAGGAGGAGGGTTGAGAGCGGAGAGAAGTGACAGGGACCAGTCCCTTGTCACCGAGGCTCGATCATTGGGTTCGACCTGCGGGGATGTTGACATGGTCATCTTCCCATAGTCCGACGGTGATTACGAGATTTTTGCCGCCGAAGTAAGAGAGCGGCTTTTCAATCTCTCTGCCATCACTGGTCTTTTCTACCCATTTGAAGTCGTGGACGTATTGACCGAACTCGTCAAGCGTGGCTGCCTTCGCACGCCAGGCATCGTATGAGAACCAGTCACTGCATGTATCATTGAAGCCAGTTGTTAACACGGCAGGTTCAGTGATATTCGAGAAGCTGAAGCTCATCTCGCTGGTGCTTGTTTGTGTCTTGACGTATTCTCCTGTAGCGGTGTTATGTACGATGGATTGGCTTACAAAAGTCTGACTTGCGGAGCCTGACTGTATGATGATTCTTCCGTCTTGATTAACAGCATATATGTTGATATGCCATGTCGATTTGGTTATCATGGTGACAGTCCATCCCATACCAGGAATATCCAGATATTTGGGCTCGGTGGAATCCGTTCCCGAGGAAGTGAAGGAGAATGAGCCGTCTTCGTTGACCGCTGATGTGCCGGCGGCAGCTCGTCCGCCTAAGGATGGGATGGTTAGCTCGTTATATTGACTCAGGGTCACTTTGACTATCCCTGCTGCATAGTCGTGTTTCACTTTCTTTTCCTGCTCGACTTCAATAGTTGCTTCTATGCTTCCGCGTTTATTCCTGGCCCGGACAACGACCTGGCCATCGCGCTTGTCGTTTTCGGTGTTTGCTTCGGCCTTCAACTTCAACGTGTTGCCGCTGATCTGTGCTGAGCACCATGAAGGCTTGGATACAATGGACAGCTGGGAGCAGTTGGTTGAGATGTTCACTTCCTTCTCCTCGCCGTCTGGGGCGAAGGTTATTGGTGTCGGCGACAGGCCGAGCGCGGGAGCCGGGTCAGTGATCTCAAAGACGATTGTCGAGTTTTCTTCTTCCACCGTGTTGGTCTTGCTGCGAGTGACAACATAGAGCTTTCCTGCGTTGCCCTTGTAGTCGTTCAGGTTTCCAGAGAGATAGGTGGCTCGGCCATTTTCAGAAGTGCCGATCTTACTGCCGCCAGGGTTGTCTTGGTCAACGACGTAGATATCCGTCACCAGATTTGCGTTTTGCTGATGAATGCTCATCTCACGGCCTGACAAATCACCTGTGGGAATGGAGGTGCCACCGACGTTAGTGTTAGCCGGTATATAAACGCCATTGATCAGGATGCCGAATTTCTTGGCTTTGCCATTTGCAGTTATCACACTGCCGTCCACGACGCGAACGGGGGGCACTTCTGCTAATTCCGACACTCCAACGCGCTCGTCAATCTTATAGTTCATCACCTCATCGGTGAAGGCTTCGTATGCGGCGTATGTGAAGAGCGAGTCCTCGTACGCGTCTAAATATAAGTCGAAGCACTCACGTAGGTTACCGGCCTTGCCATCGCGCTTCAACTCGAACAGCTTCAATATGGATTCATCGCCGTGGCGCTTGGCCAGATACTCAAGGGCAAGTGCCATGCCATAGCCGTGGTTGATGCTCGTCGTACAGTCCAGTTGAGCAGGAATGAAGTTCTGCATAAATTCCATGGCATTAGCGGGACAGTTCTCACCCAGGCGGCGGTCGCCAGTGTATTTCTCAATCCATGATCCTGAAGCCTCCTCAAGCAGTGTCCACGGGTCACCTTTGGAACCTCGTGAGGCTATCGTGATAGCCCAGCGCGGGTCGTAGGCATAGCTGGTGTAGTAATGCAGCATCTCATGCACTAAGGTCTGCTTCAGCTGCCATAGCTGGTCTTGGTTGGCTGTTGCGATGTTACGGAACATCGCCTCGTTGAGTCGTACTTCATAGAACGCCTTGCCCCAGCCGCTGATGTTACATGCTCCCCAGCCTTCTACGCCCTTCGTGATGACCATAGGTATTTTCACGCCTTCGGGCAGGCGGAAGCCTACCTTCTCAATGATGTTGACGGCCTCCTCTGCGTATTGACGCGTGAGATTGACTATCTGGCGCTCTGCCAACGACCAGTGGTAGTACCAGTCGATGGTGAAGCGTTTGCTGGATGTTGAAGCCCTGGTCTCAGAGGTCTCTTCGCCTATGTCCTGCGGGCTATCGACCAGTCCCACCGTCAGCGTGGGCTGTGCGCCGTCTTCACCCTGCATCTGCGGCAGCTTGGCCGTGTATGCGCCATTGGCATACGTCGTGGGAAGTGGGGTGACAATTGTCACGTCTTGGTTGGAATGGCGGTTCCAACCATCGACGCTCACCACCATGTGTGCGTTCTCGTTGTATTCGCTCTTGATGCTGATGGTGACCTCCTTTCCCATGTTCTTTGGTAATGTCACCTTGTGGAAGTCAGAGTAGGCAACGTCGCCCACCAACTCCTGCGATGAGGCTTTGTCGATGTAGAGATCGCCAGCCTCGTTGAATGTCCCGGCAGGAATCTGTATGGCAATATCTCCCGTCTCTACCGTTCCGCCTGTGGCTGCTATGGTGAACTTATTTCCTGTTGGCGTCGTTGGCGTAACAGGTCCGTCATCATCATTTTTTTCGCGGCAAGCCGTCGTGAGGCAGAGCGCGAGGGCGAGGATGATGAGCCGCCCGAGGAGTCTTGATGTGGTATTCATAGGGCAGATTGTTTAAAGCGTGCTAATTTGCGTGGTGCGGATTTTGCGGCATAGCTCTTTACATCGTACATCGATTGACCTGCGGGGTTGATGAGTTCGATGTCAAGATGGAAGGAGCCGCCGTCCCAACCCGTCCAGGTGGTCTCAGTCCACCGGCTGGAGTCCACCTGTTTCTGCACGACGCGCATGGAGGTGATGTAGGTGGTCTGCTGGCCGCTCCACGCCTTGAAGTAATATTCGGCATAGCCGTCGAGATGGGTGGTATAGGGGAAGCGTCCGAGACGCAGGTCATAGTCGATGGAAATGCGGTCGTCGCAGGTCTCGTGGACGACAATGTGTCCGCCAGAGACCTGTGCGTCGAGGTCATCGACTCCGGGCTGCATATCGACGGTGAGCTCTACGTCGTAGGTCTGAGTCCATGTGCCTACAAAAGAACCCTCGTTGGAGGTGGAAGAGCCTTTGGCACGCACGGTGCGGTAGCGCCCATTTCCATAAGACGTGCAGGGTGCCATGAGGCTCCAAATCTCATCGAAGTTGTCGCCGGCACCGATGGGGATGCGTATGCCGTGGTCTTGGTTGCGCGTCTGGCCTATCCATTCCTCAACGGATGAGGCGGTGACATATCCTGAGGCCGAGAAGTCGAAGTTGATGTACATGCGTGTGAAGAGGTTGTTGCTCTCTCCGGCTTCCTGCGTCACTGGTATGCGGAAGAATACCACGCCAGGGTCTGTCAGCTCCTCGGCATCGTCGTTGTTGGTGGCGAAGATGATGATGTCGGCGGCGCGCTTCTCGCCCGTAGTGTTGGGCTGGGCGGTGACGATGCACTTGGTGTGGTCGGGAGCTTCCACCTTGAGCCAGTCGTCATTCTCATCGCCCTCGACGTAACCTCCGTACCAATGGTTATTGCCGATGTCCATCTTGATGGTCTGCTGACCTCCTTCGGCGCTGAAAGAGAGCGATGTCTTGTCTATGGTGAGCTTACCCGGCTCAGGCACCTTGTTCTTCTTGTCGAGGATGGACTTTTCTGTGGTCGTCACATCGACCACCGTGGTCTGTCCGGGTGTGACGGTGGTCTCGGCGGTGTATTTGTCGCCTGTGGCATCTACTGCGGTTACGGTGACTTCTGTTTTCTTGTCAGTGGCAACGGGAACATCTATGCTGCCGTTGTTGGCGCCGATGCCTATGTTTACCTTGTCATCCTTCTTGTCGGAGACGATGACGCTCCTGGCTGGTGTCTGCGTGTCGGAGTCCTTCACTTTCACCGTAGTCTGTTGCTCCTTGGGCTTCTGCTTGTTGGTGAGGTCGTCGTAGTATTGTTTCATGGCGTCCTCGCACTGTTTCTTTGTGGCTTGCTGTTTCTCGGTTGTGCCAGAGCGGTCTTTTGAGAGCAGGTTAGTGGTGGCGTTGGCCACAGCAGCTGTGGTAGAGGTGATGACGGCAGGAGCCAGCTTACTTATGGCCTCCTTGCTGCCGTTCAGGGCATCCTTGATATTGTTGCTGTTCATGCCGGGCACGGGAGCCGCCTCCTGCATCACGCTCACCACAAACTTGGCTCCCGCCACCCAGAGGTCAGTAGCGCGTGATGCCAGGTTTTTTGTGGGCGTAATACCCAGATCGTTGCACTTATTGAAGAAGTCGTTACCAATCGACGTGGCGTGGTCGCGGGAGTTTTCATACCAAAACTCGAAGATACGTGAACCGGCATTGTCGTATTTGCCTTCGATGAAGTTCTTCATCCACGTCTTGTAGTCGGTCTCGCCCTTATTATACTCCGGCGTGGCTTCAAAGAGCAGCCGCCCTGTCTCGTCGGGGTTCGGACATTGTGCCAGCACACCAACGACACACTTGCGGCAGTCTTCGCCGGTGTTCTTGATCAGGCCGAAGAAACCGAAGAAGTTCAGCACCCAGCCGAAGCCGCGTGTCTGGACTGTGGGCGTCTCGAGGATGCCCATGTCGATGAGTCGCTGTAGGGCAGGCTCTGCGGCATCATAGAGCTCAGCAATGTCCTCCGCACGTTTTGTCAAGTCGCGCATGGCGGCGGGGGTAGGTTCATCCTTGCCGAATCCTCCCTTGCTGCTGTCGTAGTAGGCGATGAAAAGATTGTGCTTGTAGGCCTCGGCAGCGGCCATGAGGTCGATGAACTGTGCGTAGTCCGACGTGAACTGCGACGTGGCGATGTAGTCCTTGTAGGCAGGAAGCGTTGAGGTTGTGGGATTGTCGGTGTCTTCTTCTTCGAAGCATGCAGTCGTGAGGCAGAGTGCGAGGGCGAGGATGATGAGTCGCCCGAGGTGTCTTGAAGTGGTATTCATTGCGCTGTAATTAGTGATTTTGCGTGCAAAGATAACACAAAAAACCAACAAAAACAGCATGAGGAGGCAAGGAATCGACTTACAAATTCACAAAAACGACTAACATTTGTGATTTTGTAAGTCGATGGTGGCAACATACTCCCTCGGGGTCATACCTGTTAAAGCCTTGAATGTGCGGAAGAAAGTGGTCTCGTTGGCGAAACCTGCCTTGATGTATAGTGCCGAAATCTTCGTCTCGGGGTTGGAGCGCAGCAGCGACTTGGCATAATCGATGCGATAGGTGTTGATGAACTGCGAGAACGAGCCGTTTCCAGAGGCTTTGATGCAGTCGGACAAGTAGGTGCGGTTGACGTGCAGCAGGACGGCGATGTCCGACAGCTTCAGGTTGCTGTTCAGGTAGAGTTGCTCTTCCTCCATCAAATGGCGTATGCGCTGCATGAGTTCCTGATTGTCCGAGGATACGGCCTGTGGCTCGTCTGCCTCGTCTGTCTCGTCAGACTGCTGCGGTTGGCTGCGCCGACGGCGGTATATATAATTAAGAATAAGGTATAGACCGAAGGCCGAGACGGCTGCGAGAAGGAAGTACCACAACCTCGCCGAAGAGGTCTGACGTGCGCTTGCGACGGGTTGGCCGACGGGCAGCACCAGCACGGAGGCCGTGGGGTTAAAGTTGTTTTTGACAAAACCGCCGGCCAGGATGAGATTGCCCTCAGCGGTCAGCGCAGGCTCGTTCCTGGTGGGCAGACTCTCGAGCGGGTCGGTATAGTAGCATGTCAGGTGGGCTGGACGCTCTGGTGACGCTTGTCCGTAATCTACGGCGAGGACATACAAACGCTCGGTGCCGAAGCCAAGCAGATAGGCGCGTCCGGCTTCGCGGTCGGCAATGAAGTTGTTGACATACCTGATGCTGTCCCAAGGCGTTACCTGAGGCACGGGGCGGTCGGTGGGCAGGAGCGAGAAGGTGGTGCCGTGTATTAGGGCGATGGCAAGACCCACCCCCAACCCCTCCCGTGAGGGAGGGGAGGAGAGGGGAGAAGAGGGGGGAGAGGCGAATGGAACCGAGCGTACCACGGGCAGCAGATAGGCATAGTAATCCTGCGACTCATCACCGATGAAGGCGGTGGCACTGCGTTCACAACTGGGCAAGTCCCAGTTTGGATGCCACTCGCGGAACAGTGGAACGTCAATGGTGCCACCGCTGAGGCAATCCACGATGATACTATCTGAGTACGCTCCCTTATTGTCGAAGCGGCTGAAGATCAGCGCATCGTCCTTGGCTGTGCGGAATATCCTTGGGCAGGATCGCTGTGTGCTGACATCCTTGAGATGCGAGAAATGCGTGTCGTCATCGAAGATTTCTATATCATCATCGTGATACCAGTTACCTGTGATGACCACGCGTCCGCTGTCCAACTCTACGGCATCCGCGAAGCAGCGTTTTGTGTCCAGACAGCCGAAACCCTCAAAACGATGGGCCGCAGGATCGTAGGTCTCTACGGAATAGGTCTGTCCGATGCCTAAATCCTGTTCGTGGCCTCCGCCGATGAGAATCTTTCCGGAGCTGAGCAGTAGCGAGAAGCCTTGGTCGTGGCGATAGGTCATGGGCATGGTGTGCCATTTGCCGTCGGCATAGTACTCCGCTGTCGGCGTAGGCACGAAGCCTGAAGTATGACCGCCCATGACCACGATTTCGCCGTTTACACAATATGTGGCATGTCCTGAGCGAGGAACATTCATGTCCGGCAGACGTTGCACCTCCAGCTTGACCCAAGCCCCTCCCTCCCCTTCTCCCCTCTCTTCTCCCCTCTCCCACGGGAGAGGGGTTGGGGGTGAGGCTGGAATTGAGGTCGAGGCCTGTATCGGGAGTACGAGCATGGTGGCAAGGATGATGAGCCGCCCGAGGTGTTTTGATGTGGTATTCATAGGACTGTTGCTATGAGTTTTCGGTACAAAGATACAAAAGTTTTGGAGTAAGAACAGCCTTTTGCCCCAAAAATCATCTTTTACAGCAACAAACTTATGTAAAAGCCGCAGAACCTTCACCACAGCAGGACAATAGATGCGTTAACTTA
The DNA here is from genome assembly GCA_024690405.1 of Bacteroidales bacterium. Classification (GTDB taxonomy): domain Bacteria; phylum Bacteroidota; class Bacteroidia; order Bacteroidales; family Bacteroidaceae; genus Physcousia. The sequence continues at coordinate 3,325 of JAILCU010000070.1, read as the reverse complement.
TTTCTTCCGCTTCCTCCCGAAATTATAACCAATCCGAATGGATGGCTCGATGCAGCTCGTCTCATTCGCCAAAGACTGATGATAGGTTAACTCTCCCATCACGTACCATCTGTCGGTGAGATACTTGCCAAAGCGGACTTCCAGGGGTAACACCAGATCCAGTCCCACTTCGGCACTTTATTCAAGCGCAACACCCATCTCAACCCTTCTACTTTCAGAGCAACCACCATCTGTTGACTCTGAGCCCTATGCTCGCTATCGAACTGCTGCCCCTGTCTGCCAAGGTAGAGTGGTAGAGAGGGGAACGTAGCGTGGGGCATAGACCGCATCGTTGGGTTGGTAGTCGAAGTTGAAGTCGATATCAATCATATTGTCTGGGTCGGGAACGTACTTGTAGGTACATGTCGTGAAGCCCTCGCCGATGTAGTTTTTCGATATGTGAGTTTTTGTGTATGAGGTGATCTTGAGCCCATCGGCTTCGTAAAGACGATAGCTGAGCGTGCCATAGGATTCGTAGCTTGGGAAATAAGAGTAATAGAGGGGTATTTCGCCGAAGGTGATGGTCTCTGAACCCTTTTCACCGTTGCCTCTGTCATAGGATTTGGTGTATTTGGCGTTTACGGCTTTGGTATTCGAGCAGTCGCCGGTGAGGTTCAAGATGTCGCATGAGAAGGTCTTGCCGTTTTCGTTTGTCGAGAGATGCAGCGTGCTGCCGTTCTGGTTGAATGTGATCTCTTCCTCATCTAGGATTAACACGCGGTCGAGGTCGATGATGTCGTCATCGCCCACCATTTGCTCCTTGACCTTGATCGTGACCATCATGGCGTAGACCGACTTGTGCATACCCGTCACGATGATGTCCGACTCGCCGCCCGGGGGAGTTGCTCCGTCTTGTACAATCTTCACGGGCATCTTCACCTTTTGGTCATCCGTCGAGTTGGGAACATCCGAGACATAGCAATCTACGATGCACTCGCGTTGTTGTGTCGAGGTGTTGGGCTGCGCACCTATTTCCACATAGCATCCGTTATCCACATACGCTCGCACGCCACACCAGCCTCTGCCCTCCTCGCGTACATTACCTCCGAAGTACGAGTATCCAGCTGGGTCAATTTTGACATTCTGTTTGCCGCCATCGGCTGAGAAGTATAGCGTTGTCGGTGTGGCTGTAGGTGTTGAGCCTTTAGCCTTGCGTAGTTCGACGACAACCGTTGAAGGGACGCTGCCCGTGAATGATGTGTAGCACGATTGGCGCGTGGTGAGGAGGAAGAATCCGGCATCCATCTCACCACTACTGTTGCGGTATTTCTCCAGCTCTGCGCCCGAAACGACGATCGAATCTGCATACTCCGATGAGATAACCATAGCCACTTGGGGGAACTGTGTGATTTTCGTCACCTTGGAGGCTTCAGCCGAATTGGCAATAAGCAGGTAAGTCTGCACGTCTGGCGATTCCTGTTTGATGACGAGTTCCTTGTCTCTCAGCGATACGTCCTTGAAGCCTGTCAATATAGTATAAAGACCTTCGCAGCCGTATGGATATACAGATCCCTGCGGCATGGTCTTTTTCATCAAATTATTAAAAGTGAATATGCTCCTGGCGGAACAGAAGTTTAGGCCCTTGAGCAGTTCCCCCTTCCATAGTTTGAGGTAGTAGTCATCGATATTGTTCCCGCCGTCGAAGAATTTCCAGTTGTGGCTTTTCGTCCAGCTGTCAAGGAAATCCAGCGTGGTGTATCCCTGCAGCAGTTTTTCGAATTTGCCCCATGTCTCATAAAGCTCCACAACGCTCTTGTCGGTGATGCCGTACGACCCGCCGTAAGTCGTCAGGTAGTAGAGGAAGGGGCCTAAAGCATATCCATATTCTGCGTATGACGCCGTAGCCCCGGGAAACATTTTGTCGATGTCGCCTTTGTTCTTCGAAAGGCCAAGCCTGTACTTGTTCACTGGATCCATTGTCGTGCCTATTCCGTTGGGTTCCAACTGGAAAGAGGTGCTAAGCGCCCCGCCATTCATGTACTTCTCTACCCACACAGAACCCATTTCGGCCAAAGCCAGATGATCGTTGTTTCCGCTCTTCAAACCGCTGAAGTAGCGCGGGTCGTAGTCGGACTGAAAATAATGAAGCGTTTCATGAATGACTGTCATCTTCAGTTCCTTAGTCATTGTGCAGTTGCTTTCAAGGATCTTGGGGATGCTGAGGTAGATGCAGCTCCACCAATTGTTGTTTGCCCAGTGCTGTACGTGCATGCCCCAGTTCTCCGTTTGGTTGAAATAGAAGGGGATGGAATGTTGGCCGTTGAGTTTGAACCCCAGTTTGCGGATCTCGTGAACGGCTTCTTTGATGCAGGCATTCAGGGTTGGTGCGAAGGCCTTCATCTGGTTCAGCGTGCCACTATTGTACAGTGCCCAGGCTTCCCAGCCCATGTAGATGTCCCACTTCACGCCATCCACTTCTCCAGAAGCCAAAGCCCAGTTGAGGTCGACCAGCGAGCGCGTTTCCTTGACACCCGCACCGTCCAATGTGGGGATGTGTGCCAGTCCGATGGTGAAGCTCACCTTCTCGGGGTCATCGCCATTGTCGCTGGCAGGGATGGTAGCAACATATTCTCCATTGGAGTAGGTGGTTTCGGGATAGCACTCAATGGGAACCTCTTTTTGCAAGGATGGGGCATAGCCAGTCGAGAGCATCAAGTAGTTGACATCGTCGCCTAAGTTGTCAGATTTCACGCGCACGGTGAGGTTCTTGTTCGCCGTGGCCGGCATTGTGACCTTGTAGAACGTGGAAGCCTCATACTTACCGCCGTGTGCTCCCTTCTTCTCTTCGGTGACTGTCACCTTGGAGTCATTTGTGAAGGTTCCCTTGGGGAAGTTGATGCTGATGTCGCCATGAGTGACGAGAGCGCCATTTGAAGTCACCGTGACCGTGTTCTTGTCGTCGGTGGGGTCGGACGGCGTAGCGGGTGTTTCTTGGTCATCGTCGGTGACGATATCTATGATGTCTTCGGGCGTGCAGGCGGCAAAACAAAAGGCGCAAGCCAGCGTCGCAAGGATGTGCAGGAAGTCATGTCGCTGTTTCATGATGATTGTTGTTTTAAAGATGGAATCCATTACGCCTGCAAAGATAGTACAATTCGGTGAAACTGCCGCAAAAAAATGAATTTTTTCTTTCAAATAGGTGTCAGGGCAAAAGGGGACAGGAACTTTTTGCCTTCTATGATCCATCTCCTCATATGTAATTGGTTCTGTGGATTCAACAATCATCCAGTGGTTGTTATCAACATTACTCGAATAAAGGTTCATTTTATGACCTTCCAAATCCGCT
>JAILCU010000027.1 GCA_024690405.1 Bacteroidales bacterium | reverse complement strand
TGAATCATAGCAGCCAAGAAGCGCTGCCGACATAAATGCTAATATTAACCACATATTTAATAGACTATGTCTTCTAAGAAAAGTGCATTGCCGGGCATAGACTCGCCAGCATCCGAACGCTGCTTACCTTCGATCACCAGTTTAAAGTCCTCCAGCGACAGACGTCCCCGTCCTACTTCTATCAGTGTACCCACCACCGCACGAACCATGTTACGGAGAAAACGGTTGGCTCGGATTTCAAAATACCAGGTGGTCGCCGATGTCTGCACCCACACGGCATTTGTCACGTTGCAGAGAGTGGTCTTCACATCTGCCCCACTTTTACAAAAGGCACCGAAATCCTCGTAAGTCATCAGCAGCCGGGCAGCCTCATTCATCATGGAGAAGTCGAGCGGATAGTGTATCTCGCAGGAATAAGCCTTCTGGAAGGGATTCTTCGTCGTATGTACATAATAACGGTACATGCGCGACTTGGCCGAAAAGCGGGCATGCATGTCATCACTTACCGCCTCCACCTTGCTTACGGCAATATCATACGGCAGCAGCCGATTCAGCTTATACGCCAACTGCTTCCCGTCGAGCATACCGTCGTGAAACGACGGTAAATCAAAGTGCGCCACCATCATCCTCGCATGTACCCCGGCATCGGTTCTCCCCGCTCCCGTCACCGTCACCGGTTCCCGCAGCAACGTCGAAAGTGCTTCCTGCAACTTCTCCTGCACCGACACGCCATTTGGCTGTATCTGCCAACCATGATACCGCGTTCCGTCATAACTCAATGTGACAAAATATCTCATACATCATCCATCTTACATTATCCGTCTTACTTCGTCACTCTGATCCAATCAGCATCCACCCAGCCGCGATCACATTTAAAATCCATTTCCGCTGCGATGAAACCGAACTTTGCGCCAATCCACTTACCCTCCTTCATCTTGAACTCCTGACCGCAGTCGGTATATTTTTTGCCATTCTGACTCCAAGCGAACTGCACTTTCGAATCCTTTACCGTCAGACGCAAATAGATATCTTCGTGGATACCAGGCTTATAGTCAATCTTATCAATGGCCGTCGGTTTCAACGTGGCGAGGATCTCCTCTGTCTGGGGCTTGCCCTTATCTGCAGCGATACAGGTCATCTGAACCAACTGAAATTCCTGTCCGATACGGCGTACCACAAGGGCCGAATAGTCGAGGCCCATCATAATCAGGCCACCAAACTGTCCATCAGCCTTCGAGGTCATGCGGAGTTTCGTAGTCACCATGAATTCGTCTGCCGGTGTCTTCTGGAGCAGCAGATTAGGCACCTCCCAGAAGTTCTTCCAATTCTGAGAGAGTTTGTATGTATAGATGCGGAACGTTCCGAAAGCCGTTGGAACGCCAAATTTCTCATCATAGTTCGCATGCCATTGCCACTGCTTACCCATCACAGGCGCATTAAACTCATCGCTCTCCACAGGATTAATAATGGAAGTATTTGAAGACTGGGGCTTCCGATAAGTTATCACAGGTTCTCCCTTCTTACCCATGATGGGCCAGCCGGAAGACCAGTCGACGGGATTCAAATGTACCACGCGACCATAAGCCTCTTTATCCTGGAAGTGCAGGAACCAGTCCTCGCCATATTTTGTATGTACCCATCCGCCCTGATGCGGACCATTGATAGTCGTCTTGCCTTGTGCCAGCACAATCTTATGTTCATAGGGTCCATAGGGTGACTTTGAGCGCATGGCCAACTGAAAACCTGTGGGCACGCCGCCCGCCGGACACAGAATCCAATACCAGCCATCGCGTTTATAGAATTTCGGTCCTTCACATGTACGGTTCTCCGTACCGTTACCATCAAAAACGATGACCGGCTGTCCGATGGCCTTCGTACCATCTGCCGACAACTCACGTACAGTCAGCACGCTGGCGAATTTTGAACGCGAATTAGCCCAGCCATTTACCAAATAGCAGCGACCGTCCTCATCCCAAAGCGGTGTCGTGTCAATATAGCCTTGACCTCGGATCACGCAGACGGGATTCTCCCAGTCCCCTGCTGGGTCCTTGGTCTTTACCATATACACGCCGAAGTCAGGATCACCCCAATAGATAAAGTATTCACCATTATGGTAACGGATTGATGGTGCCCAAACACCATTGCCGTGCTGAGGTTTGCTGAAATGCTGCTCCAATGCTTCATCGCCCGTATACAGCGATTTCAAGGCATGACCGATAATCTCCCAGTTCACCAGATCCTTTGAATGCAGGATTGGCAGACCCGGCACACAGTTAAACGATGAGGCCGTCATATAATAATCCTCGCCACTGGGACCAACGCAGACATCGGGATCAGAATAATCGGCATTGATTACAGGATTAGTGTATGTACCATCGCCATTGTCAGACGACCATACCTGAGATTTGTAGTTCGTTTGCGCACTTGCCATCAGCGGCAAAGCGACAGTTAAGAAGATTAGTTTTCTCATAATTGTTTTATCTTTAGTTTGTATGTATTGTCAGAATATTCTACCCGCATCACATTGCCTGACGCAACCTGACCAAACAATGCCAGAGCCACATGTCCCATCGTACGGCGGAGGTTGATTTCCACGCAAGGGTTCAGCAGGAAGTGCTGTTGGTCATCGCCGCGCACTACCATCATATCCACGCCGAAAGGCCCCGCATATCTTCCTTTATAAAGTGCACCAAGATAATCACAAATCTTCTCTCGAACAATTCTTAATAAATCTTCTGATATATAGCGGTTTATCATTTCGCACTTTTCTTCTTCAGAAGCAAGGATATTTCCTATATAGGCACCGTTCTGCGTATGGAAGAGCGAGAGCCCTAGATAGCGGACATTCCCCCTGCCATCGCTTTCAAACTCCATACCGAAGTCCTTCACCTTATGGCAATAAGTCTCTATCACTATGCATCCCTGAGAGGCCGTCACATTCTGTATCCATCGCCGCTGGTAGTCATTCATCTCGTTGTCAATAAATCGGATGCCTCTTCCACTACTGCTCCAAGGTGCCTTGACCACAACTCGCTGACGATTCCTCAGGGCTTGCTGCACCTCAACTATTGTATCAGCCTGCCACGACTCTCCCGTGGTACCTTCAAACATCAGTTCTCTCAACAGATCCACCGCATATTTGCGATGCGACAAGTCACGTATCTCAGCGATCTCATCTTCCGTAGGCACGGCCTCAACGCCATATCTCATCAAGAAACTTCGCAGCGCCAGATCCCATCCCCACGGCTCTACATGCGTCATATCAAGTTTCGAAATTTGATACTTGTCCACGAACCGCTCGAACTTCCGATGCATCACACGTGCAAAGTCCCGCAGGGCATCTTCTACATTTTCCACGAGCACATAGTCATCATCATCTGCCCAGATAGCAGGCAGATACCCCAGGTCATGACGCAATTGACGTCCGGCATGAGGGGCGGTGAAATTGCTGAGGTTCGCGGCCAAAGCAATGTCGTGTTCGGGGTTGAAAACGTGTAATACAGCCATTTTGGTGGACAAAGGTAATAAAAAACCACGAAACAAACTACGATTTCGAGTATTTTTTTGTTTTACCTAAAATCCGCAGATAATTTTTCAACGGTCTAGTCTTGCCGTCATTTGAGACATGCCTGTCTGTTTTTTTTGCCATACAAGCGCGTAATCCGACGGGACATGAACTAGTTCCCCCTTACCCCGTAAGGTCGAGAGGCT
>JAILCU010000024.1 GCA_024690405.1 Bacteroidales bacterium | reverse complement strand
CCCTCAGCACCGACCCCAAGCGTCTGCTGATCGGCGATGACGAGCACGGATGGGACGACGAGGGCGTGTTCAACCTCGAAGGCGGCTGCTACGCTAAGGTCATCAACCTGAGCAAGGAGAACGAGCCCGACATCTATAATGCAATCCGTCGCGACGCCCTCCTCGAGAACGTCACCGTTGATAAAGACGGTAAGATCGACTTCGCTGACAAGAGCGTCACCGAGAACACCCGCGTCAGTTATCCTATTGAGCACATCGAGAAGATTGTGAAGAAGGTCAACGGCAAGAGCGCAGGTCCCGAGGCTAAGAACGTCATCTTCCTCAGCGCTGATGCATTCGGCGTACTGCCTCCCGTGAGCATCCTGACCCCCGAGCAGACGAAGTACTACTTCCTCAGCGGCTTCACCGCAAAACTCGCCGGCACAGAACGCGGCATCACAGAGCCCACTCCTACTTTCAGCGCTTGCTTCGGCCAGGCATTCCTGGAGTTGCACCCCACAAAGTATGCAGAGGAACTCGTGAAGCGTATGGAGAAGAGCGGTGCCAAGGCTTATCTGGTCAACACTGGCTGGAACGGCACAGGCAAGCGCATCAGCATCCCTGACACTCGTGGTATCATCGACGCCATCCTCGATGGCAGCATCCTGAAGGCCGAGACCAAGAAGATTCCTTTCTTCGACTTCGAAGTGCCCACATCTCTGCCCAACGTGAACCCCGCCATCCTCGATCCTCGCGACACCTATGCAGATGCCGCTCAGTGGGAAGAGAAGGCCAAGGACCTTGCTGCCCGTTTCATCAAGAACTTCGGCAAGTACACCACCAACGAAGCTGGTAAGGCTCTCGTTGCTGCTGGTCCGAAACTCTAAGTCGGATACGCTTGCAACAGGATCTCACGGTCCGTTGCCGACGAATACAAAGAACAGAGAATTGGCTGACTGCGGTCGGCCAATTCTTTTGTTTATGAGATACAAATGCGCACGACAGGAGAAAAGAGAATGTCTCACGGGTGAGACAATGCGATGCGACTGCTCGTGACGGCCTGTGCGACTAGACATGATCCGTGATGTGGCAAGAAGCGATGCCGTGAGTGACTTTTCCTGAATGGCTATGCGCTTGCACGCGATTTCATATTCTGCTGAAACTGGACGTTTGCGGATTTAAGTTAAAAAAAGTGCTACAACGCAGGCTTGGGAAATACTTTTAAGAATGCCCCAAAGGCATGAATGGAGTGTGAAGAGGTGTTCACTATTGAGAACGAAAATAAGGAATAATGATAGAAAAGACCAGATTTTGAAAGTTTGTAGTGAAAAATGAGGCTTTTTATGTGAGATATACCGAGTTTATTTATAAATTTGCACCCGAAAAGTGCCGTTGCAGAACACCGGCCGATGTGATGTCCGGCATATCTTGATAATTTTTTTTGTTTCATGGAGAAGAAGAGAAGATTTTGGGCTGTCGTCATGCTGTCACTTTTCGGCTTTTGTGCACATGGCATGGGACAGGAACCATCCGAGCAGGAGTCCTCTCCTACGGACTGGCTGCAGGTGCACCATCGTACGATCCAAACTCCGTGGGTGTTGCCTTTGTTCATGGATAGCGTAGAAACGATTGACATGATCAATGGTTTTACAACTTTCCGTGTGCAACTCAATGACGGATTCACCATTCCTCTCAGCGTCGGGACGCTGGATAGCATCAGTTATGCAACGACGCTCAGCGATGAACAAGAGGAGAAAGATCCTTATCGCGTGTACCAAATGTATATTTACACACAGGGACAAAGCACAATCGCATCGAAGAGCGAGTACGTCCCGTGTTATGTGGCACTGAATGGCGGCAATTCCTACGCCAGCCGTTTGCTGGCGGCACAGATTCGGGGGCGCGGAAATTCCACGTGGGAATGGTATGACAAGAAGCCCTACCGCCTGAAACTCAACAAGAAGCAGAAGATGCTGGGCCTGGCCAAGGCCAAATCGTGGGCACTGCTTGCCAACTATCGCGACGTGACGGACCTGATGAATACTTTCGTCTTCGAATTGGGACGATGGATGGGGCTGCCTCACACCAACCACACGCGTTATGTGGAACTGTTCCTCAACGGCGAATACAACGGCTTGTACCAGTTCACGGAGCAAGTGCAGCAAGGGGCCAACCGCGTGGCGGTGAGCGATGACCGCGGACTGTTGATTGCGCTGGACTTGGACGATGGTCCTGAACTGAGTCCTTCGGCAACGGATAACTTCGAATCCAAGGTCTTCGGTTTGCCTGTAGCCGTAAAATACCCTGACGACGAAATGCTTACAGCAGAGCGTCTCGACAGCATTCGCAGTGTCTTCGGAGTGCTCGAGGACGCCATTCAGCGACAGGACTATGCCACGGCGTCAACACTTCTGGATATGGAATCGATGGTGCGCTACCTGATGATCCAGCAGTTGGTGTACAATGTCGAACTGTCCGCGCCTCGCAGTGTATATATTCATAAGGACGGCGACGGACCTTGGGTGATGGGCCCGCTATGGGATTTCGATGCGGGTTACGACTTTGATTGGAGCGATATGTACACGGGTCATAACTTCTTCAGCAATTATCACGAGACGTTGTTGGGCTCCGACCCCGTCTCGCGCAACGGCAACTACCGATGCTCCAAGTTCTTCACCAATCTCTTTGGCTGCAAGGAGTTCGTGAAACTGTATAAGGACACTTGGAACAACTATGCCGACACGCTGATGGACCACACCTGGGGCGAGATGGAAAAGTATCTCGCAGCCTTGCGAGAGGGACCTATGGCCCGCGAAAGTGCAAAATGGCCGGTCAGCGGAAAGAACTTCGAGACGGAGGTGGCGAAGATGAAGAAGTGGCTTACCAACCGCGTTCAGTACACAGGCCAACTGATCAATGGTATTCCTGAGCCGGGCGAAGAGGAAGTGTTGCCGCCCATCACCAGCGAGAAATTGTGCGGAACCATCAACGTCGAGACAAAGATGTCGTGGAGCTTGGGCTATCAGCAGAACAACCAAGTTAAAGTGGACCGTGCGAGTGTGCTCACTCTCCTTGGTGTTGACGAGGCCTCGTTCCATCCGCAGCGCGTGAACATCGTTCCGCTCAACACAGATGGCACAGTCGGCGAGAACAATACGGACGGCGTCTTCGGCGGATGGTTCAATGGCGATAATAATCCGCGGGTATGGAATGGCGGGCATACTTACATTGAAGTCTTCGGCGACCTCTTTAATTGGAATTGCGGGTTGCGTCAGGACACTTGTTACGACGATGAGCACACCGTGACCATGCAGTATCAGTACCAGGTGGGAAGTGTGCTTTGCAAAGTGAATGTGCGCGTCCATTTTACCATCAGTTGGTAAGGGCGCGGCACAAGCCATTAAAAAAGAATCATGAGAGAAAGGGTCACTTCTCCTTTGGAGTGACATCAACATATAAACCAAGGCATCAAAAAGGAAACAGAATTTTAAATCATTAATTAACATCAGGTACAATGAAATTGAAAACAATTCTTGCAGCTGCCATGCTGACGTTAAATCTCCTGCCCTCCGTGGCTCAGGACATGAGTCAGATGATGCAGCCTCTCCCCGTGGACCAGAAGGTGCGTGTGGGACATCTTGAAAATGGTTTAACTTATTACATTCGTCACAACGAAGAGCCTAAAGGTCAGGCCTTTTTCTACATTGCTCAGAAAGTAGGTTCTATTCAGGAAGAGGAGAGCCAGCGTGGTCTTGCCCACTTCCTCGAGCACATGTGTTTCAACGGAACCACCCACTTCCCCGACAGTTCGCTCATCGAGTATCTTGAGGGCATCGGTGTGAAGTTCGGCGCACAGTTGAATGCTTACACCAGCGTTGAGGAAACGGTCTATAATATAGATAATGTACCCGCGCGCGAGGGAGCCGTTGACTCTTGCCTGCTTATCCTTCACGACTGGAGCCACGACCTGACGCTCGACGGCAAGGAGATCGACAAGGAGCGCGGTGTCATTCATGGTGAATGGCGTATGCGCAACACAGGTTTCACCCGTATACTGGTGAAGCACCTTGAAGAGTTGATGTCCGACAGCCGCTACGGCCGTCGTTTCCCCATAGGCTTGATGGAGGTCGTCGACGAATGCCCCTACGACACGCTACGTGCTTACTATCACAAGTGGTATCGTCCTGACCTTCAGGGTATCATCGTAGTGGGTGACATCGACGTAGACCAGATTGAAGGTAAGATCAAGAACCTCTTTGGTACGATCACCGTTGAGCAACCCGTGGCAAAGCGTGAATTTTATAGCGTGCCTGATAATACCGAGGCTGTGGTTGTATCAGACAGCGACCCCGAGGTGACGCAGCAGGTGATTATGATCTCGATGAAGCATGAAGCCATCCCCGATAGCATTCGTAATACCTTGCCGGTGTATCTGGCTGAGAATATGACCCGCATCGGTGCGAATATCATCAACCAACGCTTGAATGAACTCTCTCTCAAAGCCGACTGCCCCTTCCAGGGTGCCAGTGTCAATGATGGTGCTTTCTTGCTCTCCTCCAAGGTGACGGGCGCTTTCAACGTGGAGATTGTGCCGAAGGAAGGTCGCGTGGAAGAAGCCATCAAGGCTGTGATGGACGAGGTCTATCGTGTTGACCAGTACGGACTCACCAAGGGCGAGATTGACCGTGCCGTGCTCAATACTCTCTCCAGTATGGAACAGCTCTACAACAACCGCGATAAGCAGAAGAGCATCACTTATGCCCGTGAATATTACCGCTCGTTCCTCGACAACGAGGCGATCCCGGGAATAGAGGTGGAATATCAGTTGCTGAAACAGATGCTGCCTCAGTTGCCTGAACAGGCTTTCAGCATGACGCTGAAGGAGTTCATCAGCCGTACGGACACAAACCTCGTGGTTCTCTCCTTGAATCCTGAGAAGGAAGGTCTCGTGATTCCCACCAAAGAACAATTGCTCGGTGCTATTCATGCTGCTCAGCAGAGCCAGCTTGAACCTTGGGTGGATAATGTGAAAACGGGTCCGCTGATTGAGAACCTTCCCAAGCCCGGCAAAATCAAGAAGGAAGGCGAGGGCGCATGCGATACAAAGGTCTTGACGCTGTCCAACGGGGTCAAGGTAATCATGAAACAGACCGATTTCAAGGACGACGAGATTCGTATGATGGCTTGGAGCGATGGCGGTAGTGGCCGTTATTCCGACGCTGAACGTGTCAACCTCGAGGCATTCGACGGTGTGATGGGTATGTCCAAGATTGGCGGCTTCTCTTCCACTGAACTGCAGAAGGCACTTGCCGGCAAGAATGTCAGCAGCTCTGCCAGCGTCGATATCCGCGAGGAGTCGTTCTCCGGTTTCAGTTCCAAGAAGGACATCCAGACCTTGTTCGAACTCATCTACATGACCTTCCAACCTCGTGAGAAGGACGAGGAAGCAGTTGCTTCTTATCTACAGAGCCTGCGTGAGAACCTGCGCAATAAGGACCTGAATCCTACGGCCAGCCTCAGCGACAGCATTCAGGCTACGCTCTATGGTCATCATCCCCGTCTCACTCCGATGACCGAGGCAGAGGTCGACCAGGTGAACTACGACCGTATTCTTGAGATGTGGGCTGATCGTTTCGCAGATGCCAGCGACTTCACGTTCCTCTTTATTGGTAACATCGATGAGGCTCAGATCCGCGAGCTTGCTGCCCAGTACCTGGCGACACTTCCCAAGGTGAAACGTAAGGATACGCCTGTTGACCCGGGACTGAATTTTGTCAAGGGTGACTTTACCAACCGTTATCAGAAGAAGATGGAAACGCCGCAGAGCTTTATAGTATGTGCCTGGACAGGTGATATCGAACTCTCTGTGCGCAATACTGCCTTGATAACGATCCTCGGCAACTGCGTCGGCGAACAGTATCTTAAGAAGATTCGCGAAGAACTCGGTGCTGCTTATTCCACCAGCGCTCAGGGCATGATTACCCGTGGCACAGACGACCGTACGTACTATGTGCTCCAGACGGCCTTCCCCCTTAAGCCCGAAATGACCGACACCTGCCTGCAGATTGTGCAGGACGTGCTTGAAGATGCTGCCGCTAAGGGTGTCAGTGAAGAGAGTGTCAAGAAGGCTAAGGAATATCTCTTGAAGACCTTCAAACAAAACCAGCGCGAGAATGGTTTCTGGATGAGTCGCATCGCCAGTATCACACGTCGTAACTTTGATCCTGCCAATGACTACGAAGCGATTGTCGGTGCTATCCAACCTGCTGATGTTCAGCAGATGGCCTCAGCAATTATTGCTAACGGCAACCGCGTACGTGTGGTGATGGAACCTGAGAATAATTAGGAATGAACAAAGCAAGTATATTGAAAGCCATGGCCGTCACTACGTTGACGACCGTGGCTTTTTGCCCTTCAACGGCCGCCACGCGCAAGGCGTTGCAGGGCGAGACCATAGCAGTACGCGCATCCTACGCCGAAAGCGGCTGTGGCATGAATTACCTTAATGATGGCCAATCGGCCAATACTTCCCCTTATTGGAGTGCCTATCGAGGTCGCGATGCTTTCGGGCAATTGGAATATATTGAGTATGCTTGGGCGACGCGTTGTCAAATCACACGAAGTACAATTTATTGGAAAGCAAGCGGCGACAGCATTGCTTATCCCACTGAAGCCTTTTTTATGGTTTGGGATGGTCACGAATGGCAGCGCGCCGATGATGTGAACGCCCCCAACGGGTCGGGCGTTTCCACAAACTCCAGTCTTTCGCTCGAGACCAACCGTTTGCGAGTATATATGCGCAGTGAGGTCGCGTGTGGTATTCGTGAATGCTCTGTAATGGGCTTTGAGGGCGAAGGTTGTGAGGCTGCCATTTTAACTCCGTCGGCAACCGAATATGTCATTGAGGAAGGTGAGCAAGTCACGCTCTCGGCCGAATTGTCGCTGCCTGTCAATGCTGAGGAAGAGCCCAATTGGTACTGGCTTGATGAACAGGGCGAGGTCATCTCATCCGACCCCACTCTTATTGTTGCGGCTAGTGACCGTTACACCCTGTGCTACGAGCGCTCTTGTGGTACCGTCTCGATGGTCTGTTTTAATGTCTATGTCGATGGTGTGTATAATCCGGAATTGGGTTATCGTTGGCCGTCGTATACGCCCACGCTCGACTATGACTTCCGCACCGAATACCCCAATCTGCCGGCGCCCACCAAGGGGCCTCTTCCAGAGAACGTTAATGTGGCCAAGCGCGTGAATGGCGAGTGGTGGAGTGTGGCCGTAGGACCGAATGCCAATCCGCTGATTACTGAAGAGTCGATGCGCCTGTTGGCTAAGAAGATGGACGAGGACTTCGCCTATTTCCGCGATGAGATGGGTTGGCCGCCTGACAAACGGGCGCGCAACGGCTACTATAGTCAGGTCTATGGCTATGGCAGCGGTCTCAGTTTTGATGCCGGTACGCCTAATACCGCTACGGGAGGCTGGCAGAGCGCTACGAACTATAACGGCTCGTCGTGGCCGATGGTCTTCTTGAGTTACTATCCTATTTATTGTTTCGAGCCCTCTTGCACTTATGCAATGAGCGACCGCATCTTCCAGCAGAATGCCTGCGTTCACGAGGGTATTCACGCCACTTTTGCCGATCTCGAAGGCTGTAAGAACTCGGCGTGGTTCCAGGAAGCCGGCAACACGTGGCTCCAGGGCGAGGCAGAAGTGCGCAAGACAGGCGTGGAGCCCGAGTCAATGGGTTATCTCAGTGCCGGCAATATGATTGCTCCTTTCTTGCCTATCGAATGCTATTCAGGCTGGTTGCTTGATGACTCCTTTGGCGGACCGTCGGCCGAGGGAGTGAATATGTACAGCGGAGGGCAGCAGATTTGTACATGGCGCAACCTTTTGGGGGGCGTTCAATACGGCGAACTCTTCCCGCATTTTGCAAGTGAAATCTTAGGTAAGGGCTCCATTCCCTGGATTTGGCGCTACTGCCGTAGCCGTGTACTTCAAGGTATGGCCGAGGGCACTACCGAGAACGGTGTTAAGATTCCAGGTTTGGGCGGCAAGCAGATGCGACACCTTATAGTAGAGTATCGTGCGCGCCAAGCGATGATTGATGTGGGTGCCTGGTCCAAGGCGTGCGAGGCATTGATTGACGACAACTGGCTCGTGTCCATTCGTCAGGATTGGGAACCTTATTGGAAAGCCGTCGATGTCTGGCGCGCAACTCCTTATGCAAAGATGACCGCCATCGCCAATGCCGACAGCACAGGTTGGTATCGCCCGGAGTGGCGAACGACTCCGGGCTGGAGTGGTGCCAATCAAGTGCCTTTGCATACCAGCGGTCGTGCCGGTGACAAGGTCAGTGTCACCTTCCATGCTTTCGGAACGAATATGGTTTGCCAACTTTGCTTCCGTACTGCTGCCGGCCGTATCATTTACGGTGAGCCCTTCAGTGGCAAGAAAGACCATGATGTTGAGGTTTCGATGCTCATGCCCGAAGCACCGGCCAATGGCGTAGTGATGGCTGTTATCACGAATACCGATTATATCTATCAGGGCGAGGCGACGCGCAAGGCGCATTTCAACTATCATTTGCGCATGGGTGATAACGTTTGGCAACCAGCATCTCCTTATTTAAAGTGGTATAAGTGGTCGGAGACAATCAAGGATTCCTCCTTTGACTATACCGGCATCGAAGAGATGGCAGCAGCCGCTGATGAGGCGGTGGATGCTTTCACGATGACACTCTCGAAGAATGTCGTTGCTGCGGGCGGGCACTTGTGGATAACCATGTCAGGCGTCGACCGTTGGGAAGTGCCTGTGCAGATTTGCTCGGCGTCGGGGGCTGTCGTACATCAACAGGGCTTCCTGCGTAATGGCCATCTCGACGTTCCCGCCAGTTTGCGGCCAGGTATGTATGTTGTCCGTGCCTTCTGCGGTAAGAGACAAGCCTCGGCAAAACTAATCATAAAGTAAGTTGAATGTGGGATTTCGGTGATTGATAAGTAAAAAATGGAACAAAATGGAAGTTTTTTATAGATTTATGCTTTCATAATGATATTTTTCTATACTTTTGCACCCGAAAACTATTAACTATTAAAACATAGGATTATGAGAGTTATTATTGAACAGAACTACGATCAGATGTCCCGTTGGGCAGCTGAGTATGTAATCAACAAGATTAATGCAGCCCAACCCACAGCGGAGAAACCCTTTGTCCTTGGTCTGCCCACCGGTAGCAGCCCAATCGGTATGTACCGTGCACTCGTGGAGGCCAATAAGGCTGGCCGTGTCTCCTTCAAGCACGTCCTCACTTTCAATATGGATGAGTACGTCAACCTGCCCGAGAGCCATCCTGAGAGTTATCATAGTTTTATGGCTACCAATCTCTTCGACCATATTGATATCCCTCGCGAGAACATTCATATTCTCAATGGTAATGCCAAGGATCTGGTGGCAGAATGCGCTCACTACGAGCAGATGATTGTTGAGGCTGGTGGTATTGACCTGTTTATCGGTGGTATTGGCCCCGACGGACACATCGCCTTCAACGAACCCGGTAGCAGCCTTCACAGCCGTACTCGTCAGAAGACATTGACTACGGACACGCGTGTGGCCAACAGCCGTTTCTTTGGCGGACGTCCCGAGGATGTTCCTGCTACGGCCCTCACTGTGGGTGTCGGCACCGTGATGGATGCCCGTGAAGTGCTCATCCTCTGCAACGGCCACAACAAGGCCCGTGCCTTGCAGGCAGCCATTGAGGGTCCTGTCACGCAGTGGTGGACCATCAGCGCCCTGCAAATGCATCCCCACGGTATCATCGTCTGCGATGAGGCTGCTACTGAGGAAATCAAGCACGGGACATATAAGTACTTCAAGGATATCGAAAAAGATAATCTTTAAGCCCCTTTGCGATATAATTCTTTCAAAGGTCGGATTCCGTATAGGATTCCGGCCTTTATTAGTGCTATGAAAATGTAAGATTCATTTTATCAGTGATTTAGAGATGAAGAAAATATTACTACTTTTGCTCATCCCTGTTTGTTCCTGCGCTGGAAAACAGGTTAAAACCGCAGGCTCTGCAGATTCACTTACGGCAGATAGCGAAGCCGTAGAGGCCTTTGTTGTGGATGATGATAACGACACCTTATATTATACTATTGCTGTCCGGTAAAAATCTAAATGCCCTCAATAACGTATCCGAAATGCCGATAAACCGTCATTTCGGATTTGTTTTTCAAAGAGTAAGCCCCCTTTTGTCAAAGAGTGTTGATTCTTCGGGTGGAGATTCAGCCTTTTCAAGCAGCATCAGCCGATGCAAGCACGTCCATACGTGTGAGGCTGAGCGACTTGACGCATGACGTTGAGCGACCTGTCGCATGATGCTGAACGACCTGTCGCATAACGCTGAACGACCCGTCGTTTGAGGCTGTGCGACCTGACGTTTGAGGCTGTGCGACTTTATGCTGGAAACCACACATTTTATATCCTATACCTGCTTTATTGTTTCTGGCTTTCGCCCTGACCATACTTTCGCCCTGACCATACTTTTGCTCGATCATACTTTTGCTAGGACCCTTATAGTTTTCTCCCCATACCTAT
>JAILCU010000011.1 GCA_024690405.1 Bacteroidales bacterium | reverse complement strand
CCTATACATACGCTCAAAAATCCCCGAGCGCAAATTGATGCAGTTGCGTCAAATCATCTTTTCATACAACCAAATGCCAACACCGCCGATGCTACGATTGCAAAAAAATACTTTTCATCAAAACAAGTTCCACGTTCCACGAAACGCCCGGAACCCGCATAGATAAAGGGATTCCGAAGACGAGAAGTTCCACGGAAGTTCCACGGAAGTTCCACAAAGACACACAAAGTTACACGCAGGCCGGCCGTAGTGCTCTATTGTCGCCCGGCCCTTTTCTGCCCGTTGCAAGAATGTCAGCGTTTTTAACCCGCTATTTCCGGGAATACAGAGCCGCAGGCGACCCCGGGCACGTCAAGTAAATTTGTGTACAGAGATAAAATGCTGAAGTTTCGTATGGCTGAAGCAGCCCGCAGAAGGCTACAGAACACAGGCTGGGGTGTATGCCTGGGCAATGGGACGCTACACGCTCGAAGGACCCTTGCTACGTCAGCGCGCTGCAACAAAACCCTGAATGTGTAACAGAGTGTGACCGCAAAAATCCACCCCATCCCCGTGTAACTTTGTGGAACTTCCGTGGAACTTTCAATCTCTCAAAGCCCTTTATCTATGCGGGTTTCGGACGTTTCGTGGAACGTGGAACTTGTTTTCGTAAAAACTATTTTTTGCAGGAAAAAGCGTTTTAAGGGTCGTTTAAGGGGTTCATGTCTATCGTCACTCTCAGTAAATATGAGAATAAAAATAGGTTTACCGGACACCAATAATATGAATATGGAAGAGCGCTTGTTCCTTGTCCCATCCTTTGTTATATAAATTGTCGTAATCGAATACATGATTCCATATGCATGTATTCAAGTGTTCAAACATTCATTCAACCAAGGATTTGTCTTCGTCAGAAGAAGCCGTGTAGAGTTGAAGGAAAGTCCCCGGTATTATTTCTTCCCAATATTGTTGATCGTTTCCTTGACCGCAGCCATATTGCTTCGCGAGACGGGAATAGAGTCATGGGAGTATTTCATGCGCAGTTGCATGGTGCCGGAATTGGATGTGAGGTGCTCCACCAGTGCGAGATTGACGAGGAACGCACGATGGCAGCGAACGATAGTGGGGTAAGGTTTGAGCGCATCTTCCATCTGCTTCGTGGTAGCACGAAGCATGTCACATTGCAACTGCCCGTCGCGCCACTGATAGACTTTCACGTAGTTACCGACAGATTCAATATATAATAAGGTGGAAACAGACAACGTAACTGTTTCGCTGGTGGTGCCGGTGAGGGTAACGGTCTCGGCCGGTGCCGATATTTCACCTGCTTTTTGTGATTCGGACAATTGTTGGTTCAGCATTCGGGTCTCTTCGAGTTCTGCCGCGAGATAGCGGCTGCGGAACTTGTAGCGCCAATAGAGTCCGATGGCGAAAGAGCAGAAAGCCATGATGGCAAGCGTCTCAAAGAAATTCTCCCACGAGAGTTGGTTGCCGGCGATGTGATTGCTCAGCACGAAATGGCGGTAAAGACAGATCATCAACGAAACGAGCAGCGTGTTGATGCACTGAAACCAAAGATTGCGCCGGATGATATAGTTGATGCCAAGGCGATATGACCTCGGCATGTTGATGACGTAGCGCAGGACGGCCTCTGAGATGATGCATACGCCAACGCCCAGCAGGCCGATGTTAAAGAAATGGAGATAGGCCTCCCACTGCCATGCGTGGAGTCCGAAAGGCTTGAATACCGCCAGCGTAAGAACGGAAAAACCGACGCTGATGAGACGAACCTTGATGGTCTGTAGATGTTCTTTATCCATTGGAAGTGCAAAGATATCGAGAAAATGGATACAATCTGATTTTTTATGCAATTTTTTGTGGCCGTAAGCAACATTTTGAAAAGTTTAAGATACAAATGTGAGTGTAGTGCATGCCATTCGTCACATAATCATGCAGAATATCCCAGAATATTGCGGCAACGGCAACTTCAGTCTACCTTTGTAACGTCAAATAAATAAAACAAACTGACGAACCAAAATGTTTGAAGTAATGAAAGAACTATGTTTGAAAGCAGCGGTCGTAGTCGCTGTACTGACCATGTCCATGAATGGAAAGGCCAATGCCCAAGGCTTTGGCGGAAAGGTGATGAACGAAAAGGGCGAGCCCCTCGCCTATGTGAGCGTCGTGATGATGTCTCTGCCTGATTCCACCTTCGTGCAAGGTGCCGTAACCGATGAAGAGGGACGCTTCAATCTGGCGACGAAACAGACTGCCGGTCTGCTGAAACTGACGAGCATCGGCTACGAGACGCAGTACCTGACGGTGAAGACGGCCGATGAACTGAACATCCGGATGAAGGAAAACGCGCAGATGCTGGGAGAGGTCGTCGTGAAAAGCCAACTGCCCAAGACCTTCGTCAAAGGGGATGCCATGCGCACCACAGTCGGTGGCACGATACTGGAGAAAGCAGGCACGGCAAGCGACATGCTGAACCTGGTGCCGATGCTGAAGGCCGAACGCGACGGGGCCGTGGAGGTGCTGGGCCGCGGCGAGGCAGAGGTGTATGTCAACGGACGGCGGGTGATGGACATCAAGGAACTCTCGCGCCTGCGCGCCGACCAAATACAATACGTAGAGGTGGTGCAGAACCCCGGCGCCCGCTATGCGGCAGCCGTGAAAGCCGTGGTGCGCATCACGCTGAAGAAAGCCAAGGGCGAGGGCCTGAGTTTCCAGGAAAATGCCACGGGCATGTATCAGTATGGTCACACGCTGACCAACAACCTCGACGTGAACTACCGCACGGGCGGCCTGGACGTGACGGCTTCGTTCTGGGCGGGGCGCTACGGCCACAGCAAGTCGCTGCAGGACAATGACCTCTTCTACTATGTAGGGCCCGACGTGTACAAGGGAGACACTTACCAGGACACCAAGCACATCTGGAAAGGATGGTCGCCCCAACTGCAGGTGAACTATATGATGGATGACAACCACAGCCTCGGCGCCTTCTACAAGTACGACCGCCATCCCAGCGGAGAACTGACGAGCGTGTTCAATACCGACAACTACATCAACTCCACGCTCACCGAGCACTCGCTCAGCGACATCTGGCAGGATGACCGCTTCAGCAAGCACATCTTCAATGCCTATTACAATGGCAAGGTGGGGCTGCTGGGCATCGACCTGAACGTGGACGGCCTCTTCGACGACACCGAGGACAACGGACGGACGACGGAAAGGATGACTCCTGCCGACCATCCCGAGGCGAGCACGGAGCGCAACATCGAGAGCAACACCAACAGCGGCAATAACTTCTGGGCATCGAAACTCGTCCTCACCTATCCCGTATGGAAAGGTAACCTCTCTGCGGGTGGGGAGTATAGTTACAACCACCGCACGGACGCCTACGACTACATCGCATCAGACGCCGTACCGGTGAGGGCCACCGACACGGAGATCAACGAGTCGGCCGCTGCCGGCTTCGTGGAATACGGCCGGCAGTTCGGCAAGGTCTTTGTCCAGGCAGGCGTGCGCTACGAGCACCTGACGAACGACTATTACAACTTCGGCAAGAAGGAGGAGGAGGTGTGCCGCAACTACGGCGACTGGTTTCCCACGGCCGTGGTCGCCCTCCCGTTGGGAAAACTGCAGTTGTCGCTCTCTTACCGCCGCGACATCCAGCGACCCAACTATGCCAACCTGACCAGTTCCACCATCTATATCAACCGCTACACTTACCAGAGCGGCAATCCCTATCTGACGCCTACCTATACGCACAGCCTGGTGCTGAACAGTGCCTATCAGTGGCTGAATGTGGCGCTGAACTACCAGCGCGTAAAGGACATCATGACGATGGCCACGGATCCGTTCCCGGGAGCAGCCGACCCGATGATCAGCCTGGTGCGCCCCATCAACAGCAAGGACGACTACAACCAGTTCTCCATCGCCGCGTCGGCCCGTCCCACTATCGGCTGCTGGCATCCGATGTGGCAGGTCTACACGATATTCCAGAACTACAAGACGCCCACGGCCGACGGCAGCATCAAGACGCTGAACCATCCGTTCGTCACCCTCTCATGGCAGAACAACATCGAACTGCCCAGGAGTTGGCGCCTGAGTGGCGGGATGCAATGGACGTCGCGCGGCGACTATAACAACAACCGCATCACTGCCACGCGCTTTATGACAATGCTGGGCGTGCAGCATGACATCAACCTGAAACGCCTGGGAACGCTCACGGCCGACTTGCGCTGCGGCGACCTCTTCAACACGAACAAGACCGCTGCCATCATCTATGGCTACCGTGAGTTGAACACCTCCAATCCCGCCCGCCGCACCTTCATGCTCGACCTGACGTGGAAGTTCAACGAGGCCCAGTCCAAGTACAGAGGAAAAGGAGCCGGCGAACAGCAGAAGGCGAGGATGTAAAAAAAAGCCTCACCCACACCCCCTCCCCGAAAAAGCCTCACCCACAACCCCTTCCCAAGGGGGGAGGGGAGTGGTTACTTCTGCAAATATAGAATATCGAGGGATTTGCGCAAGCGGTCTAGGCAAGATGAGAAAGCCTTTAGTTGCATTTTGACGTTTCATTAAATAAAAGTAAAGATTATGAGAAGAAGAACGATTGTAGGAATCATTTTCATGGTGGTTGCCTTGCTGAAGTTAGCCGACATGTGGGGCATCGTGAGTTTGGACGGACTGTGGAACCCGTCATGGGACGCATACGTCGGACCCCTCCTTATATTATATATAGGTATAGAACTCGTCATCAGCAGTTACAGGCATCACCCCGACCAGTGGCTGCAACGGCCCATCCCGCCAGAAGGCGAGGGCAAGCGTATCTGCTGCTCCGTACGCTATGGCGGCGATCAGTACATCTATCATGGCGAGGTGTTCCACGGTGCCCGTCTGGATGCTTTCTGCGGCGGCATCCAACTGGACCTCCGCGAAGCCGTCATCACAGAGAACGAGGAGATAGACATCCACACGTTCATGGGTGGCGTGGAGTTATTCGTCCCGCGGCATGTCAATGTAATCGTGAAGAGCCGCAGTTTCATCGGGGGCGTGAGCAATGATGCGGCATGGAACGCCCTGCCGGGCATTCCCTGCCTCCATATCAGTGCCAGCAACTTCTTTGGCGGCGTCAGTATTAAAGATTATTAAGATGAAACAATGACTATCCGTTTAGAACAACCCAAAGATTATCGTGAGGTAGAAAACCTCACCCGTGAGGCATTCTGGAACGTCTATCGTCCAGGATGCACCGAACATTATGTCCTCAACCAGTATAGAAACAATCCCGATTTCAATCCCGAACTCGACTTTGTGATGGAGGAGGACGGACGTATCATTGGCCATGTGATGTTCTCTAAAGCAGAACTGGTACTTGAGGATGGCCGGCATGTGCCCTCATGGACCTTTGGCCCCATAAGTATTCACCCTGACTACAAGCGCAAAGGGTATGGACTGCAGTTGCTTCAATATGCCCTTGAGAAGGCCCGTGCCATGGGCATCGGTTTTCTCTGCATGGAGGGTAACATTGACTTTTACCGTCATGCTGGCTTTGACCTCGCCAGCAAACTCGGCATCCATTATCATGCTGAACCTCGCGACGCAGAAGTACCTTACTTCCTCGCCCAAGAACTCATCCTTGGCTGGCTGAAAGCGAATGGAATCACCGAGGCGACTTATTGTCCACCCAAAGGCTATTTTGTGGCCGATGAAAACCCAAATACTTTCGAGGCCTACGAGGCCACATTCCCTGTAAAAGAGAAAAAGTTGCAGGAGGGCCAACTGCCTCAGTTTTGCCAGAGCTGCGGAATGCCATTGACCAACGACATCCTCGGTACGAATGCCAATGGCAGCAAGAACTTCGAC
>JAILCU010000120.1 GCA_024690405.1 Bacteroidales bacterium | reverse complement strand
TCGCCCACCTCCACGCCGAAGTGCATCGTGTGGGTGAAATGTGGCATGAACGCGTAGCCGCCGCGCACGGAGAAGACGTTGCTAATAGGCATGGATACATCAAGACCAAGACCTGTAGAACCCGTTGTCAACGACAAATCCAGATGGCTCCAAGCTTTCGTGGGCTTGACAGACATAGCGTCCTGTCCGTAGGCAACAGTACCTATGGAAAAAAGCGCCGTCAGCAACAGATGGCGGCATGTCTTTTTCATGGTGAGTCTCATTATCAACTGCAAAACTAATAAAAATGCGTGATACAGCCAAATATGCATCATCTTTTTTTTTGCCATTGCCCTTTTTTTTGTTGTTCTGGCAAAAAAATGTCCCAAAAATTTGGTCGTCCCGACTTTTCTTCTTACCTTTGCACCCGCTTTTGAGACATACCGGTCGTTTAGCTCAGTTGGTTTAGAGCATCTGCCTTACAAGCAGAGGGTCGGCGGTTCGAATCCGTCAACGACCACTACTATATAGAATAAGGTATCAGTTGAACGTTCAGTTTGTTGCGCTATCAACGCAACATTTTTTATTAAGAAGGTAAAAATCCGATGGAACTATCCGCTTTGACAGCCGTCACGCCTATTGACGGCCGCTATCATGGCAAAACATCCGTACTCTCTGACTATTTCTCGGAATACGCACTTATACGTTATAGGGTGCGCGTGGAAATAGAGTATTTCATTGCCCTTTGCGAACTGCCATTGCCGCAGTTGGCCGCATTTCCTCATGATGCATTCCCCATGCTGCGCATCATTTATGAGCAGTTCTCGTTGCAAGATGCAAAGCGTGTGAAAGAGATTGAGGCTGTCACCAACCACGACGTCAAGGCGGTGGAATACTTCATTAGGGAGAAGTTGAAGCTTGCTACGGCTAAGCCGATTTATCTCAATTTCATCCACTTTGGCCTCACCTCGCAGGACATCAACAACACCGCCGTGCCCCTCTCGCTCAAGGAGGCCGTCAACGACGTCTACATTCCCCTGCTGGAGGAACTCATCGACCAGCTCAACGACTATGCCCAGGAATGGCGCAATGTGCCCATGCTCGCCCGCACCCACGGACAGCCAGCATCGCCCACGCGCCTTGGCAAGGAGGTGATGGTCTACGTCTACCGCCTCGAGGAGCAGCTGCGCACCCTGCGCGACGTGCCCTTCACTGCGAAGTTCGGCGGTGCCACCGGCAACTTCAACGCCCATCACGTAGCCTATCCCGACATTGACTGGCCGCAGTTCGCTGAGCATTTCCTCAGCGAGAGCCTTGGCCTTGAGCGCGAGCAGTACACCACGCAGATCTCTAACTACGACCATCTGGCCGCACTCTTCGATGCTCTGCGGCGCATCAACACCATCGTCATCGACCTTGACCGTGACTTCTGGATGTACATCTCGATGGACTACTTCAAGCAGAAGATCAAGGCCGGCGAAGTGGGCTCCAGCGCTATGCCTCACAAGGTCAACCCCATCGACTACGAGAACTCCGAAGGCAATCTTGGCATGGCCAATGCCATCCTCGCTTTCCTCTCGCAGAAACTGCCCGTCAGCCGCCTGCAGCGCGACCTCACCGACAGCACCGTCATCCGCAATGTCGGAGTGCCCCTCGGCCACAGTGTCATCGCCTTCCAAAGCACACTCAAAGGGCTGCGCAAGCTCATCCTCAACGAGCAGAAGCTCATCGACGACCTCGACAATACGTGGCCCGTTGTGGCCGAGGCCATTCAGACCATCCTCCGTCGCGAGGGCTACCCCAACCCCTACGAGACGCTGAAGCAGCTCACACGCACCAACGAGCGCATCACGGCAGAGTCTATTGCCGCCTTCATCCAGACCCTCGACGTCAGCGATGCCGTCAAGGAGGAACTCTCACAAATCACCCCACAAAACTATACAGGCATCTAAATAATAGTCCCGTATGTTGCGACTCTGTCGCAACAAAACAAGTAAAAACAAGCCGCGAGGCCCAAATATTCATACATCATGGAACAAGAAAACATTCAGGAAAAGCTCAGCGATGAGCAGAAGAACAACAGCCGTGAAGGCTATCAGAAAGAATTCAGACCAGTAGGACGTTCTCCGCGTCCGCGCATCCACAACAACGCACGTCCTGCCGCAGGAGGATATGAGCGTCCTGCCTTCAGTCGCCGTTCTGCCGACGACGAAGGAGGCTTCCGTCCCGAAGGCTTTGGAGCTTCGCTTCAGAACAATGCTCCGCAGCGTCCCTATCGCCCGCGTACATCTTATAATAATAATGGCTACCAGCCCCGCCCTCGCTATAAC
The DNA here is from genome assembly GCA_024690405.1 of Bacteroidales bacterium. Lineage (GTDB taxonomy): Bacteria > Bacteroidota > Bacteroidia > Bacteroidales > Bacteroidaceae > Physcousia. The sequence goes on along the minus strand of JAILCU010000120.1, from coordinate 3,087 downwards.
CAGGATGACCATCAGGGCGGCTACCAGCCCCGCCCTCGCTATAACCAGGACGACCATCAGGGCGGCTACCAGCCCCGTCCGCGCTATAACCAGGACGACCGTCAGGGTGGCTACCAGCCCCGTCCACGCTATAACCAGGACGACCGTCAGGGCGGCTATCAGCCCCGTCCGCGCTATAATCAGGACAACCGTCAGGGCGGCTATCAGCCCCGTCCCTATAATGGCCACAGCAATTTCAATGGCCACAATGCCCACAATTCCTATAACAATGCTCGTAAGCCTTATGATCCCAATGCCAAGTATTCCTTGAAGAAACGCATTGAGTACAAGGAGCTGCATTTCGACCCCAACGAGCCGGTACGTCTGAACAAGTTCCTGGCCAATGCCGGCGTTTGCAGCCGTCGCGAGGCCGACGAGTTCATACAGGCTGGCGTCGTCACTGTCAATGGACAGGTCGTCACCGAGCTCGGCACGAAGGTGCTCCGCACAGATGAGGTGAAATTCCACGATCAGCCCGTCAGCATCGAGAAGAAGGTCTACGTCCTGCTCAACAAACCCAAGGACTACGTCACCACAAGCGACGACCCGCAGCAGCGCAAGACCGTCATGGACCTCGTCAAGGATGCCTGCGCCGAGCGCATATACCCCGTGGGGCGTCTCGACCGCAACACCACTGGCGTGCTCCTGCTCACCAACGACGGCGACCTTGCCTCGAAGCTTACACACCCCAAATATCTCAAGAAGAAGATCTATCACGTCTATCTCGACCGTAATGTCACCGCACACGACCTGCAGCAGATTGCCGAGGGCGTCACGCTTGACGATGGCGAGATCAAGGCCGACGATGTGCAGTATGCTTCGCCCACCGACAAGAAGCAGGTAGGCATCGAGATCCACTCCGGCAAGAACCGCATCGTACGCCGCATCTTCGAGGCCCTCGGCTACAAGGTCACCAAGCTCGACCGCGTACAGTTCGCCGGCCTCACCAAGAAAAACCTCCGTCGCGGCGACTGGCGATACCTCACCGAGGATGAAGTCGACCGCCTCCGCATGGGTGCCTATGAATAGTCAAGTATGTCGCTATATCATAGCGACAAGCAATACTCAAGAATTATGAAAAGAACAAAGATTATCGATGTGCTTCAAAGCACCGACTACGGCAAGGAGATCTGCGTCAAAGGTTGGGTGCGCTCCCACCGTGGCAACAAGAATGTCGACTTCATTGCCCTCAATGATGGCTCGACCATCAAGAATGTTCAGATAGTGGCTGACCCCGCCAAGTTTGAAGACGAACTGCTGAAGCAAGTCACCACCGGTGCCTGCATCTGCGCCGAGGGCGTGCTCGTAGAAAGCCAGGGAGCCGGACAGAGCAGTGAGATTCAGGCTACCAAGCTGGTTGTCTACGGACTCTGCGACAACACCTATCCTATGCAGAAGAAGGGGCAGAGTTTCGAGTTCATGCGCCAGCACGCTCACATGCGCCTGCGCACCAACACCTTCGGAGCCGTCATGCGCATCCGTCACAATATGGCTATGGCCATCCACACCTACTTCCATGAGCACGGCTTCTACTATTTCCACACGCCACTCATCACCGCCAGTGACTGCGAGGGCGCAGGAAACATGTTCCAGGTCACGACAAAGAACCTCTACGACCTGAAGAAGGACGAGAACGGCAAGATTATCTACGACGACGACTTCTTCGGCGAGCAGACCAGCCTCACCGTCAGCGGACAGCTGGAGGGTGAATTGGGAGCCACGGCCCTTGGTGCCATCTACACCTTCGGTCCCACTTTCCGTGCCGAAAACAGCAATACCCCGCGCCATCTGGCCGAGTTCTGGATGATTGAGCCAGAGGTGGCCTTCATGGACCAGGAAGAGCTGATGAATCTTGAGGAAGACTTCATTAAGTACTGCGTGCGCTGGGCCCTCGACAACTGCAAGGACGACCTCGCCTTCCTCAACCAGATGATTGACAAGACGCTCATCGAGCGCCTGCAGTCTGTCATCAGCACCGATTTCGTCCGCCTTCCCTACACCGAGGGTATCAACATCCTCCAGCAGGCTATCAAGGACGGTCACAAGTTTGAGTTCCCCTGCAACTGGGGCGACGACCTCGCCTCTGAGCACGAGCGCTACCTCGTTGAGCAGCACTTCAAGAAACCCGTCATCATGACCGACTATCCCTCAGCCATCAAGGCCTTCTACATGAAGCAGAACGCCGCACTCCCCTCCTCCGGGGAGGAGGGGACAGGGGTGGTGGCGAAATCCGGCCCCTCCATCGGCTACCGAGGCCAGCAGGCCCCCGGCCCCACCATGCAGGGCACCGACGTCCTCTTCCCCCAGATCGGCGAAATCATCGGAGGCTCCGTACGTGAAGAAAACTACGATAAGCTCATGGCTGAAATCAACGCACGCGGCATGGAGACAGACAAGCTCTGGTGGTATATCGACACCCGCCGTTGGGGCAGCTGCCCCCACGCCGGCTTTGGCCTCGGCTTTGAGCGACTCATTCTCTTCGTCACCGGTATGCAGAACATCCGCGATGTCATACCTTTCCCCCGCACGCCGAAGAGCGCAGAGTTCTGATGAGCCACCCGTACATTTATTATTTATTATTATACACTCATTCCGTAAAAAAGCTATCAAAAAATTTGTCTGTTTAAAAGAAAAAATTTAACTTTGCACCCAAATTCGAAAATAGAAAGGAGAAGATGAAGAAAAAGCGAAAAATAAAGCCGCTTTTGGCTGCGAATCTGTGCGAAACCCTTTGTAAACGCTAATTTTATGGCATTTTTCCAAAAAAATGTTCAAAAATATTTGCGGGATTAGGGATTTATGCCTATATTTGCACCGAAATTGTATCTTCCGGCCAGAGATACTTATGGGAAAATGTGACCAGATGTAAGGAGAAAAGAAATAAAATATTTAGTTTTTAATCAATTTTTAATTTATTTACAACATGAAAAAAAGATTCATCAGTAAATTGCTTATGGCAGCCCTCGTTGTGGTTACCATGGGCGTTTTTTCGTCCTGTAAGGACTACGATGATGATATCAACGCCAACACCGCGTTGATTAACAAGTT
>JAILCU010000111.1 GCA_024690405.1 Bacteroidales bacterium | reverse complement strand
GTGTCGCGTCTTGAAGATGCGCGGAAGATATTCCTTTGTTACGGCAATGGAGGGGTAGCTTTTCCCGTCCTTCAGGAGCACATTGTAGCGCGGTTGGAACTTCTTGATGAGTTGGTTCTCAAGCAATAAAGCTTCAGCCTCAGTTTTAACAACGGTGTAACTGATGTCGCAGATCTTTGAGACGAGAATGGCCGTCTTGCGACTATCGTGTTCGCGGTTGAAATAACTCGAAACGCGCCGCTTCAGGTTCTTCGCCTTACCTACATAGATCACGGTTCCCTGGTCGTCGAAGTATTGGTAGCTGCCAGGCGACTCGGGAAGACGTTGCAGTATGCTCTTGATATGATCTTCGCGCGCGGACATTTATATTTTAATCAGCGTGGTGATGTCTGTTTCTTCGGGGAAAACGGCCCGTCCGTGCAGTCCTTCAATGGTGAGTTCAATGATGAAATTGATGTATGTTTTCTGCGGATTGAACTGCTTGACGAGGTTGTAGGCCGCCAGCATCGAACCGCCGGTAGCCAGCAAGTCGTCATGCAGCAACACGACATCCTTTTCGGTGATGGCATCGGTGTGGATTTCGATGGTGTCCTTTCCGTACTCCTTCATATAACTCTCGCTGCGCGTTTCGGCAGGCAGTTTTCCAGGCTTGCGTGCCATCACAAAACCCGCGCCAAGTTTATAGGCGAGGGCGGCTCCGACCACGAAACCGCGGCTTTCGATGCCCACGACTTTCGTGATGCCCTTGTCTTTATACATGTCATACAGTTCGTTGACCATAATGCGCAAGCAGCGCGCATTCTTGTACAATGTGCTGACGTCTTTGAATTGGATTCCTGGGATGGGGAAATCAGGCACGTTGCGCAGGTGCTTGAGAAGATATTCGTTGTTCATTGTGAAAGGTTTATAATGTTTGTAATTGATGTTTTTAAAGCAATGATCTCTCTTTGGCTTATAGGTTTTTCTTAAGTTGATGTTCCACGTGGAACGCTATTGTTTCTCACGATGTGGAACGGTTGGTAAGGTGATGTTCCTGGCGTCTTGGACGGGGCGGTCTATGTCGGGACAATAATCGAATGGGTTACCTGCCGAGCAGGACGAGCAGGACGTTGATATCGGAGGGCGAAACGCCGGGGATGCGCGATGCCTGGGCCAGTGTCTCGGGGTCGTGGGCGCTCAGTTTCTGGCGTCCTTCGGTGGAGATGGATTGCAGGGTGGCGTAGTCGAAGCGGCCGCGTATCTTGATATTCTCCAGCCGGTGCATTTTATCGGCTTGTTCCACCTCCCGCAAAATGTATCCTTTATACTTGATCTCAATCTCCGCCTCTTCCATGATTTCTTCGCGGCGCTCACCGAGGGTGTCGAGGAGCGCGTGAAGGCGGGGTAGGGTAGGGGAGAGGTTGTCGAAGGTAAGTTGGGGACGTCCGAGGAGTTCCATCAGTTTGCAGCCGCGGGTGAGCGGGGCGGTGCCGAGTTGTTCGAGCAGCGCGTTGACTTCATTCATCTTCACCGAGTAATTCTCAGCGAAATGGATGATCCGTTCCACTTCCGCTTTCTTCTTTTCGTAGTGGCGTAGGCGGTCATTCGTGGCCAGACCCATCTGATGCCCGAGGGGCGTGAGGCGTGCGTCGGCATTGTCCTGCCGCAGGAGGATGCGGTACTCGGCACGGGAGGTGAACATGCGATAGGGTTCGTCGACTCCCTTGCAGACGAGGTCATCGATGAGCACACCGATATAAGCCTGATCGCGTTGCAGTACCAGCGGCTCCTGACCCGTGCAATGGCGGGCGGCATTGATACCGGCCACTAAACCCTGCCCGGCGGCTTCCTCGTAACCTGTCGTTCCGTTGACCTGACCCGCCAGATAGAGGCCGTTGATGACGCGGGACTCCAGGGAATGGTGGAGTTGGGTGGGGTCGAAGAAGTCGTATTCGATGGCATAGCCAGGGCGGTAGATTTCAAGATGGCGGAACGCCGGAATGAGGCGCAGGGCCTCGATCTGAACATTGATTGGCAACGACGATGAGAAACCGTTGAGGTAGTATTCGTTGGTGTTGGTACCTTCGGGTTCGAGGAAGAGTTGATGCTGTTCTTTGTCGGGAAAAGTGACAAGTTTTGTCTCGATGCTCGGGCAGTAGCGGGGACCGATACTTTGAATCTGTCCATTATAGAGCGGTGAGTCTGGAAGTCCTGCTTTCAGCCGTTCATGAACGGCTTCATTGGTAAAGGTAATCCAACAGGGCAACTGGGGAAGTGTATCGCTATCACCGGATACGTACTTGAAGGATTGTAACGGATTTTCTTCATGGAAGAAAGAGAAGCGGCGCCCGTCGCTGTCGCCTGGTTGTTCCGTCATTAAGGAGAAATCCACGGAACGCGCATCAATGCGAACAGGCGTTCCGGTTTTCATGCGGGCTACACGGATGCCATGAGCTGCAATGCTCTCGGCGAGTTCCAACGAAGGCGGTTCGGCACTACGTCCGCCAGGCAACTTCACACGACCGATGTGCATCAGTCCATTGAGGAAAGTGCCGGCCGTGAGAACGATGCTCCTGGCGTGAAACGTCATACCTAAATAGGTCTCGACGCCGGTGGCCACTTTGGCTGTGTCTTCTTCCACTAAAAGACGGCGTACCTGGTCCTGCCAGATCTGCAGGTTCGGCGTATTCTCCAACACCTCGCGCCATGCCCAGATGAACTTGGCGCGGTCGCATTGGGCACGCGGGCTCCACATGGCCGGACCCTTGGAACGATTGAGCATACGGAACTGAATGGCGGTGGCATCGGTGACGCGTGCCATTGCTCCGCCCAAGGCGTCAATCTCCCGGACAATCTGCCCTTTGGCGATTCCGCCGACGGCAGGATTGCAGGACATCTGGGCAATCTTGTTCATGTCCATTGTGATCAGCAGCGTACTGGCACCTGTGAGGGCGGCGGCATGGGCTGCCTCGCATCCTGCGTGGCCTGCACCAATCACGATGACGTCATAGTTCTTTTCCAATGCTTCTTTTCGTTGGGTTTGGGCACATGAAAGTGCTCTCACTTAGGTTTTACGCCGCGAAGATACGGCAATTTTCACAAAAAAAGACCATAAAAAGTGGTGTTTTCTTTGCCGAATCGTTAAAAACCTTTATTTTTGCGCCATCTTACGCGTGATATGCGCGTTTCTTGCCTTTATAAGTGCCTCTTTCTTACCGGAAACAGATCAAAATCTTATTCAATAACTTCATCATTTAATTTAAACTTTTTATGTGGTTAATTAATTCATCCATCGGAAGGAAAGTAGTCATGTCCGTGACGGGCCTGGCGCTGATCCTCTTCCTGACGTTCCATGCCTGCATGAACGTCGTAGCCCTGTTCAGCGCAGAAGGCTACAACATGATTTGCGAATTCCTCGGCGCGAACTGGTATGCCGTGGTCGCAACAATGGGCTTGGCCGCCTTGATGGTGCTGCACTTCGTCTTTGCCATCATCCTGACCTTGCAGAACCGTAAGGCT
>JAILCU010000080.1 GCA_024690405.1 Bacteroidales bacterium | reverse complement strand
AGATAAGGCTCGTAACCCTTCGGTGCCTTTGTCAGTTTAGCCGTAGCGGGGTAGTTATCGTAGTCGAGGTGGTTGCTGCCACAGAGGTAGGGGTTGGCAGCCATTTGTTCGCGTGCAGTGGTTTGCCCCATCAGGTTGAGGCTCAGGCCGAGCATTGCGGCAAGAAAAAGTATGGTTTTTGGATGCATAGGAAGATATGAATAGGATTATAGTAGACTAGTTGACGAGTAGACAAGTTCTTGAAGTGTCAAGCGACCAGAGGTCGAGCGGACGAGTTGACAAGTTGGTTGTATTTGAGTTTTGAGTTGTTTGTATTTGAGTTTTGAGTTGTTTGGGAGACTATGAACGCAGCGGTCACAATAATGCAATTTGGTGGCTGTGGTATAAGGGGGCGGAATTCTCTAAGGGGTTGAATATTACGTCCAATCTGCCATTTGATTCTACATTAAAGATTAACCATTAATCAAATTATCCACGCACACGCAGCCGCAATAGTCTTCGCCGATGTCGAAGTCGTGGAAATGTGCAGTGGAGGGCGGGGTGGGGAAGGGCCAGGTGAGTCCTTTTCCGGTGGCTTTGGCATAGGCTTCGGCACGGCACCAGAGTTGGATGAAGAGGCGCTGACGGGAGGACTCGTCCGTAGCAAGGGCTAATCGCTGGCGGTCGGAGGCGGAGAAGACGCGGCGTACGAGTTCGGGACGATAGGAGGTGATGCGTTGGAGATCGAGGCCAAGAGAATAGGTTGGGGCCGTGCATTGGGCTTTTACTTCTGCGATTACCCCCACCATTGCTCCGGAATGCGAGATATTAAAAATAAGGTGGCTATTGGTGAAGGCGGGTTTGCCATGTTCATTCTCTTCGTAGGTCATATCCTTTTCCTGCAGCCCATATTCAGAAAGCAGGGCATTCAGGAGGAGGCTGGCACCGATGCTTTGGGCTTGGCCACGGGCATGACTGATGGCTTCGACTTTGCTGCGGCGGTAGGACGAGAGGTGCTGCAAGGCTTCGCTACGCAAGGCTTCGTCGGCCATGAGGACGGAAATGTCTCCTACGAGCAAGTGTGCTTGAGGAGGGCATGCAGTGGCCGTCGGGATTGGCTCAGCAGTTGAGGTCTCGAGCGTTGTAGATAAAGATAAATAGGTGTCGAGACGGATGTCGAGGTAGCGATGGAGGTCGATGGTAGACGTCATAAAGTGGGATGTAATGACAAAAAAATGCGGCGTGAGGAACGTCTCACGCCGCAAAGTTAATAAATAGTTTAGAGTTTCAAGTTCAAAGTATCAAGTTTTTGCTGAAAGAGAAGGGATGACTCAGTGCTCGAAGGTGAGATGGTCGCCATTGGCATCCACGCGGATCTCGTGATTACGACTGACCGTTCCGGCGAGAATTGCCTTGGAGAGGTCGTTGAGCAGGAGACGTTGGATGGCACGTTTGACGGGGCGGGCACCAAATTCGGGATCGTAGCCTTCACGTGTCAGCAGGTCGATGGCAGCATCGGTGAGTGAGAGGGTGATGCCGTTTTCTCCGAGCATCTTCTGTACGCTGGCCACCTGCAGTTTCACCACTTCGCGGATCTCGGTTTGGGTGAGCGGCTCGAACATGATGGTCTCGTCGATACGATTGAGGAACTCCGGACGAATGGTACGTTTGAGGAGTTCGAGCACCGTGCGCTTCGTTTCCTCGATGACCGCTTCGCGACGCAGTGCCGGACGAGCGGCTTCGTCTTGGTTCTTCCCGGTTGTCTCTTCGGCAGTCGCTGTGGAAGAAGCGACGGAAGTGTCGGGGGCGTCGAGTTTGGCAAACTGTTCGCGGATATAATCGCTGCCGAGGTTCGAGGTGAGAATGATGATGGTGTTCTTGAAGTTGACGGTACGACCTTTATTATCTGTCAGACGACCGTCGTCAAGCACTTGCAGCAATGTGTTAAATACATCGGGGTGGGCCTTCTCAATCTCGTCGAAGAGCACGACGGAGTAAGGTTTGCGTCGCACCGCCTCGGTGAGTTGGCCGCCTTCATCATAACCCACGTATCCCGGAGGGGCACCGATGAGTCGGCTGACGGAATGCTTCTCCTGGTACTCGCTCATATCGATACGCGTCATCATCGTTTCGTCGTCGAAGAGGAACTCGGCAAGGGCTTTGGCCAGTTCCGTCTTACCGACACCTGTGGTGCCGAGGAAGATGAACGAACCGATAGGACGCTTGGGATCTTGCAGTCCTGCACGAGAACGACGTACGGCGTCGGCTACGGCGCGGATGGCTTCGTCCTGACCGATGACACGCCGGTGCAGTTCCTCTTCGAGATGGAGCAGTTTCTCGCGTTCCGACTGGAGCATCTTCGTCACGGGAATGCCCGTCCAACGGCTCACTACCTCAGCGATGTCGTCGGCGGTAACTTCCTCCTTGACCATCGCCTCAGTGCCCTGGGCTTGGCGCAGTTGTTCCTGAATCTTCTGTATCTCGGCATCGAGAGCCTGCAGACGACCGTAGCGAATTTCTGCTACGCGACCGAAATCGCCTTCGCGTTCGGCACGGTCGGCCTCGAACTTCAGTTGTTCAATCTGCTGCTTGTTGGCCTGAATCTTACCCAGCAGCGCCTTTTCGCCTTCCCATTTCGCTTTCATCTGCTGCTCCTGTTCCTTGAACTCGGCAATCTCCTTGTTGAGGACCGCCAGTTTAGGCTCGTCGTTCTCCCGCTTGATGGCCTCGCGCTCAATCTCCAGTTGCTTCAGTTTTCGCGTAATCTCATCCAGTTCCTCAGGCACGCTATCACGTTCCATACGGAGTTTGGCAGCGGCCTCGTCCATCAGGTCAATGGCCTTGTCGGGGAGGAAACGGTCCGTGATGTAGCGGTTGGAGAGTTCTACGGCGGCGATGATGGCATCGTCCTGAATACGCACACGGTGGTGGTTCTCGTAACGCTCCTTCAAGCCACGCAGGATGCTGATGCTGGCCAGCGTGTCAGGCTCGTCCACGAGGACACTCTGGAAACGACGCTCCAGCGCTTTGTCCTTCTCGAAATATTTCTGGTATTCGTCGAGGGTGGTTGCACCGATGGCCCGCAGTTCGCCCCTTGCCAGTGCCGGTTTCAGGATATTGGCGGCATCCATGGCACCTTCGCTTTTTCCAGCCCCTACGAGGGTATGGATCTCGTCGATGAAGAGGATTATGTGACCGTCGCTTTTCGTCACTTCGTTGATGACGCTCTTGAGGCGCTCCTCAAATTCACCTTTATATTTGGCTCCGGCGATGAGGGCACCCATGTCGAGCGAGAAGAGTTGTTTGTCGCGGAGGTTCTCCGGCACATCACCCCGCAGGATACGGTGTGCCAGTCCTTCTACGATGGCGGTCTTACCCGTGCCCGGTTCACCTATTAATATAGGATTGTTCTTGGTGCGTCGCGAAAGGATTTGCAGCACACGACGGATTTCTTCGTCGCGACCGATGACGGGGTCGAGTTTGCCGGCACGCGCTTCCTCGATGAGGTTGCGGGCGTATTTCGAAAGGCTCTGATAGGTGTCCTCGCTGGACTGCGATTTCACCTGCTGTCCACCGCGCAACTCACGGATGGCAGCGGCCAGGTCCTTCTCGTTGATGCCTGCGTCCTTCAGGATTTTGGCAGCGGTGCAGTTGGTGGCGGTGAGGGCCAGGAGCATCAGTTCGATGCTGACGAACTCATCGCCTTGTTTCTGCGCCATTTCTTCGGCTCGGGTGAGGATGTTGTTGGTTTCGCGGCCGAGGTAAGGTTCTCCACCTTCCACGCGCGGAAGACTCTGCAGTTGGGCTTCGAGGGCCTGATTGACGGCTTGCTCGTTGACCGACAACTTACGGAACAGGAATTGAGTGACCTGCTGGCCTGTCTTCATGATGGCGGCGAGCAGGTGCTCTGGCTCGATGGCCTGCTGACGGCGGCCTTCGGCGATGCGCACAGCCTCCTGAATGGCTTCTTGTGCTTTAATGGTAAATTTGTCGAATGTCATAGTTCTAATGTTTTTAATCGTTTGTCTCAATGGCTGCAAAACATGTGCATAGCTTGGATTTAGTGTAAAAAAGTCATAAGAAGTGACATTTCGGCATGTTTTTAGTAGAATAGATTAAAGTTTAAGGTCAAATTGTATAGAGGTTTGTCCATGAAAAGAATACCCCGAAACCCATTGATTTGGGCTTCGGGGCACCTAAGGCGCTATGATTCTGCCAGAATCAGTCGAGTCGCTCGGCTTCGTAGCCGAAACTCTTCACGCGTTCAATGAGTGCTTCGGCGTTGTGCTCGCCAACGACGGTGGCTGTGGCGGAGACGAGGTCTACTTGCACATCTTCAACACCCGCTACGCCCCGGATGGCACGTTCGACGTTGGCTTTGCAGTGGTTGCAACTCATGCCGCCGACGTGATAGCGTGCGGTGTGATGGGCAGCGCCTTCGTGGTCTTCTTCATGGTGATGATGTTCATGGTCGTGGTGATGCTCATGGTCGTGATCGTGCTGATGGCAAGAGCAAGTGTGGCCGCGGTGCATCTGCCAGAAGGCATTGATGAGCAGGATGACGAGCAGGGCAATCCATATCCAATTCATCACGGAGAGGCTGTGGGCACAATGTGCACCTGTATCTGCAATAGCGCTTTGCACGGCAAACCAATCTTGTGGCAGCAGGTAATCGATGCCTAAACCAAAGAGCATGGCGCCAATGACGATGGAGAGGATGTACAACCAGAGTGTGCGCTTACCGAAAACCTTGCCGATGACCAGCATCGAAGCGGAGTTGACGGCCGGACCAGCCATCAGCAGCACCAGGGCGGCGCCGGGTGTCAATCCCTTTGCCATCAGCGACACAGCGATAGGAATACTACCCGTGGCACAGACATACATGGGGATGGCGATGGCCAACACGATGAGCATGTTCAGCAGTTTGTATTCGTGCAAGGCAGCCAACCATTCGTTGGGCACGGCCACGGTGATGAGGGCAGCGATGAGCAGACCGATGACCAACCATTTGCCTACATCTTGCATCATATCTACGAAAGCGTAGTCGAGGGCTCCCGTTAACTTTTCCCAGAAGGTGGCAGGTTGGTGTTCGCCGTGCTCACAACCACAGTGGTCGTGGCCGCATTCGCAGTGGTCGTGTTCTTCCTCGCAATGGTTGTGACCGCATTCGCAATGATCGTGTTCGCCGCTCTTGGCACTTTCGGCCGAGATGGCTTCGTCTTCGCGTGCGTACTTATTTACCATCCATCCGCCGAACATTGCCGTAAAGAGGGCGGCAATCGGACGAACAATCGCGAAAGGAAGTCCCATCAGTGAATAGGTGGCTGCAATGCTGTCGACACCCGTCTGGGGCGTGGCAATGAGGAAACTGGTGCAAGCACCATGGCTGGCTCCTTCCTTGCGCAATCCTACAGCCGTGGGAATGACACCGCAGGAGCATAGGGGAAGGGGAATGCCGAGAGCCGCTGCCTTCACCACGCTTTTCATGTTGCGGGGAGCAAGATGCTTGGAATACAGGGTGCGCGGTACAAAGGTCCGCAGGAGACCTGCAATCAGAAAACCTAAAAGCAGGTAGGGCGCCATTTCTGCCGTCATCATGACGAGCGCGTCCCAATACTTTTCAATCCATTCGAGTACCATAATGATATAATGTTTAATGTTTAAAGTTTAATGTTTAATGTGGAAACAAAGGGCCATGTTAATGTCAAATGTCCAACAGGGAATTAAAGAAATGAACATGAACTTTCAGCGTTGCTTGTTCTTTCACGCTGCAAAGGTACTCCAAAAGACGTGCAACTCAGTTGCAAAGTGCAGTATCGGGAAAAAAAAGAGGTAAAAAGGAGTTGAAAAGCAAAAAAATATCTTCCTTTTCGCTTTTCGCTTGAAACTTTTTACTACCTTTGCACCCGCAATCGAAAGAAAGCAATCCAGGAGAGATGCCAGAGTGACCGATTGGGCCGGACTCGAAATCCGGTGAACGGCTTGTCCGTTCCGGGGGTTTGAATCCCTCTCTCTCCGCAAAAAAGGAAGCCAATTGGCTTCCTTTTTACTTTTACGCATGATTTGTTGAATGTTAGAAGAGCATTATCTGATAAATGTCTTTTTCCCATTCACGATATTGGTACCGCGCCGAGGCTCGTTGAGCATTTGTCCTTGCAGGTTATACACCTTTGCTACACTGGAGGTGGATTGATGGGTGCTGGGAGTGGTGATGCTGGATGGGGCATCCTCTATGGCCTCGTATTCAGCCATCGCCTCGGCAAAACGATGATCGATGTCGGTTAGGCTGTAAAGCCCATCGCTATTGGCCGTAAGTCCTGCAATGGTAACAGGCTTTACCATAGGTGGCGTCTGTAAAGATAGCAAAGTACGGCTCTGCAATTGGTTGACGTTCTGATACACCAGGTTCACGGCAATATACTCTTGGCTTCCGTCACTCCATTTCTCAAATACGAGTTTGGAACCGATCGGGGTGTGGAGTTCTAAAGCCTGCTCTGTCTCGGGGAACTGCATACCGAGAGCTGCACCGATGCTGGCCAGATTAGAATCGTGTCCACAGAGAAACATAAACTTGCGGTCGCTACGCTGTAGCTCGTTTCTGATGCGGCTTATCAACGGGTACGCCAGGTTCACTGCAGCACTGTGGCTTGTGAAGAGCAGTCCGTCATACACTTCCTTGATACCGCAGATAGCACGCCATTGTTCTATCGTCAACGCGTGTCCAAAAACCGAAAAGTCCTCGGACTCATAGCATTGGAGCACCAGCGCATCTGCAACACTGTTGGCCAGGGTAAAGCCACCGGTCATCCTTGGCTCGTCGTCCTTTTCTATCTTAAATTGCGTGTCGTCGAACCAAAAGTGCGTAGAGTCGCCAGAGAGGGCGGCTGGAGAATCCTTCATATCGATAATCTCCTCTATCAAAGCGAGTGTGGGGCTCATCGCCTCCATCCATGCCTGAGGTCCGCCGTGGATGTCTTGAATTTCTGTCATCACCAGCTGGCGGTACGTGTCGTTCATTTTAGTAAATTTAGGGGTGAAAACAGGATCCATCTTGTCTTCATCGTATTTGTGTGTGATCTCCACGTTGGCAAAGGGAAGAAAACCAGACGAGAAATATTTTGCAGTAGCAAAGGTGCGTTGTCGCGAGTTTGCATAAAATAGCACATCGTCATCTACCGGACGATAATTGTCGGGGAGCAATCCTTCATTCACTACCCATTTACGGAAAAATTGTCCCATCTCGGTCTCAAGTACGCCACCCCGTAGTGAAAGCTGGCTGCCTGGCGATGACCACTCGAACCATTGGTGGGGGGTGACTCGTTGATAGGCTGCACCTCCGGAGGATAGCGGAGAGCGTATATTATGGCGGCTCATTACCACGACCTCTTTCAATTCATACTTGGCGCGGAAATCATTCGAACGCGTGATTTGTGCCTGTATTAAAGTGTTGGCAGCAAAGAGCAAAAGGATTGTGTACAATAGATTAGTTTTTTTGTTCATTTGTTTCTATTATAGGGCGTGCAGCAAGAGCACGCCGAATGAGTAATGGGTTAAGAAATATTATTTAATACAGATGGAACATACGCTCCATCATCTGCCATTTTTCGTTGCTGGTGGCATCTTTGGCACATTGTTGGAACAGGGCGGTGAAAGCCTCCCATTCGGCTTGGCGGGGTAGGGTGGCGAGACGTGCCATGGCGCTGTCCCAATCGAAGTCGAGGGGCGTTTCTACAATCATGAAGAGCCGGTTGGCGCGGATATAGATTTCCATTTCAAGGATGCCGACGGAACGGATACCTTCAATGATTTCAGGCCAGCAACCTTCCTGACTGTGGCATTGTCGGTATTGACGGATGAGTTCGGGGTCGTCTTTTAGGTCCAGCGTCTGGCAATAGCGCTTCACGGGACCATGGTATTCTTGTACGGGATAGCCTTGCATAATCGGTTGCTGACAGGGTTATATATATAAATAGGTGTTATTGTAGTTCCTCATCCTCCAATCTTCGCCTCAATTCCATAACAGGCGAACTGCTTTTGGCAGCGTTCGAGGGTCGCATCGGAAGGGGTAGACATGGGGATGTTTTCGGGATTATAGATGGTGCCGCGCCGTGCGTGTTTATCGCGTCCCATCTCGTGATAAGGCAAGAGCGAGATGCCGCGGAGTTGGGCGCTGGAATCGGGGAACAGGGGACGAAGGTCTGTCAGGAATCGGGCTGTAGCCTCAATGTTTTCCTCGTCGGCATTAATCCCTTCGATGAGTGGCAAACGGAAGAGAATGGGTGCACCGAGGGAGGCCAGCAGGCGTATATTCTCAAGGATGCGGGCATTGTCAACGCCGGTGTAGTGCTTATGCTTGTCTGTGTCCATCACTTTCAGGTCCACCAGGAAGAGGTCTGTTTCCGCGGCTACGGCCCGTACCACTTCGGGGGAAGCATAGAGCGTGGTATCGACACAGCAGTGCAATCCCCGCTGACGGCATGCTTGCAGCGCTTCCATCAGGGCTTTGTGCTGCACCAGCGGTTCGCCGCCACTGAAGGTGACACCCCCGCCGCTGTCCGTCATCACCGTACGTTCCTTTTCTATCTCCTCCATCAATTCATCCACCGACCATTCACGTCCGCAACACTCGAGTGCCAGTGTGGGACAAGCCTCTCCCTTGCCTTCTTTGATGTCTCCTTTGATCCATTCGAGTTGGTGGGGATGTACGCCGCAACAATTGCAGCCGATGCACTTTTTCTGCTTAAAGAGCCATTCGGGTTGTGCATGCCACGACTCCGGGTTGTGGCACCACACGCAGCGTAGCGGACAACCCTTGAAGAAAATGGTGGTCCGGATGCCCGGACCATCATTAATAGCGTATCGTTTGATGTCGAAGATGACCATTACACCTCTTCGTTTTCGGTGCGTGCGATGATCTCGTTTTGCAACTGCTCCGTCATGTCGTTGAAGTAGTCGGAGTAGCCGGCAACGCGTACGAGGAGGTCGCGGTATTGGTCGGGATGCTTTTGTGCATCGAGCAGTGTGGCGGTGTCAACGATATTGAACTGGATATGATGCCCGCCAAACTTGAAATAGGTACGGATGAGATGTCCGAGTTTGCGCATGTCCTCCTCGCGTTTGAGCAAGTTGGGCACGAAACGTACATTCAACAGCGTGCCACCGCTCTTGGTCTGGTCGAGTTTGCCCAAGGACTTGATGACAGCGGTCGGTCCATGACTGTCGGAACCATGGGCAGGTGAAGTGCCGTCGGAGATGGCAAAATGTGCAAAACGTCCGTTGGGCGTAGCACCGCAAACGCTGCCGAAATAGTTGTGGCAGGTGGTGCTGAGCATATTCAGATGGGTCTCGCCGCCGCGTGTGTTGGGACGTCCTTCAATGGCTTTCACCAGGTCGTCGTAGACACGTACGGCAATATCGTCGGCATACGCTTCGTCGTTCCCGAAGAAGGGGGTGTGGTTGCGGATATATTGTCGCATCACTTCCTTGTCCTCCCAATTGCATTGACAAGCCTTCAGCACCTCGTCCATGGTGTAGCGCTTCTCCTCGAAGACATGCTTCTTCAGTGTGGTGAAGCAGTCGGTGATGGTGCCGAGACCGGTGCATTGTATATAAGTGGTATTGTAGCGTGCACCACCGCTGTAGTAATCCTTGCCCTTTTCGATGCAATCATCAATGTACAAACTCAGGAAGGTGGCGGGGGCGTAGAGGGAGAACATACGTTCGATGTAGTTGTTCACGCTGAGTTTGAGGTTGACGAAGTACACCATCTGTTGGTGCCAGGCATCGTAGAGTTGCTCAAAAGTAGTGAACGAGCGTGGGTCGCCCGTCTCCAAGCCCAGGCGTTTACCCGTCTCGGGGTCAATGCCGTTGTTAAGCGTGATTTCAAGAATCTTAGGCGTGTTCAGGTAACCAGTGAGCAGGTAGGCTTCCTTGCCGAAGGCACCCACCTCGATACAACCTGAGCAGCCGCCTTCACGGGCGTCTTCGAGCGTCTTTCCGGCACGTGTGAGTTCCTTGACATAGGTGTCGGGGTTGAAGACGGAAGGATAGCCATGGCCTTGACGAATCACCTTGATGCCGGCGAGCAGGAAGTCGTCGGGGGTGTTCTCTGCGATGTGGATGCTGAGGCCCGGCTGCAATTCATGGAGTTCCTCTTGAATCTCAAGAATCATGAAGGAAATCTCGTTTGTGGCGCTATTGCCATTGCGGTCCACGCCGCCGATATTGATGTTGGTGAAGTCGTTATAGGTGCCGCTCTCAAGAGCAGTGACACCCACTTTGGGAGGTGCGGGCTGATTGTTGAACTTAATCCACAGGCAGGAGATGAGTTCCTTTGCCTTGTCACGGGTGAGTGTGCCTTCTTCTATACCTTTTTGATAGAAGGGGAATAGGTGTTGGTCGATATGTCCCGGATTCATGGAATCCCAACCGTTGAGTTCCGTAACGGTGCCGAGGTGTACGAACCAATACATCTGAATGGCTTCCCAAAGGTCGCGTGGCGCATGGGCAGGAACCCAACGGCAGACGTCGGCAATCTTGAGCAGTTCCGCCTTGCGTTGCGGGTTGCTCTCCTCTGCTGCCATGCTCTCAGCCAGGTCGGCATGCCGCTCAGCAAAGAGGATGGCCGCATCGCATGAGATGGACATGGCTTCGAGTTCCTGTTGCTTGTCCGTGGCTTCGGGGTCATAGATATAATCGAGGCTGTCGATTTTCTTTTGGATACGGGCTTTTACCTCGAGGAGCCCTTCGTGGTACATTTTGCCGTCCATGGCAGTATGACCGGCGGCGCGCTGTTCCATGAATTCGGTGAAGACACCGGCGTGGTAAGCCTCTTCCCACTCTTTTGAGACATGGTTGAAGATGCGCTCGCGCTGTGTCTTACCGCTCCAATAGGGAATGACTTCACGTTCGTAGGTGTCGATGTCCTCCTGGGAAATCGTATAACGCTGCAATTCGCGTTCGTTGAGCGTATGCAGGTCCTCCACGGAGTGACAGGTCAGTTCGGGGAACGTAGGCACAGCCTTTGGGACAGGTCCGCGTTCGCCGACGATGAGTTCGTCTTTGCCGATGTAGAGCGTCTTCTTCTTGCAGATTTCGTAGAAGTTTTTGGCACGTAGCACAGGCGTAGGCATGGTGCCGTAATATTGCTTGTAGAAAGCGGTCTCGATGAGCGCGCGCTCGATGGAGAGCGTCGTCGGCGTGTCGAAGTTTTCCTGACGGAGGCGCTTGATGCGTTCATTCATTCCGCCGAGGTTTTCAGGGTGTGTGATGTTGAAATTCATATAGGTGTTCCTAATTATGCTGCAAAAGTACATCGTTTCCGCGAGCCCACCAAAGTTTTTCCGGTTTTCGTGCATTTTATGCACGCTTTTCTTGCTGTATGAAAAAGATGGTATATTAAAGGAGTCCCAGGTGGGAGTCTTGCTTCCACCTGGGGCGACCTTTTATCCGTTGCGAAAAAGCAGCACTTTCTTACTGTTCTTTGGCGGCGTAGACTTCTTCCACGCTCATAGGCTTCTTGATGGTGCCTAAGAGTTTCACTTTACCGTCTGGCATAACGGCATAATTGAGTTCGTTGCGCAGGCCCGTGAAGTCACGCCATGGCTGGAGTTTGTCGTAGCAGATGAAATCGGTGAACTGGTGCTCGGCCTGCCACTTGTCCATCAGTTCGGGAATGAAATAGATACCGGGTTCCACGGTGAAGACGAAGCCGGGTTCGAGGGGACGTGCCAGACGCAGACTCTTGAAACCGAATTGCGTACTCTTCTTGTCGCCGTCGAGATAGCCCACATACTGCTCTCCCAGGTTCTCCATGTTGTGCACGTCGAGACCTACCATGTGACCGAGTCCGCAGGGGAAGAACAAGGCGTAGGCACCGATGCGGGCCGCCTCAGCAGGGTCGCCTTTCATCAGTCCGAGGTCCTTCATGCCTTCACAAATCTTCGTGGCAGCAGCGATGTGTGCATCGCGGAAAGGAACGCCTACAGCCAGTGTGTCCACGGCAGCGTAGAAACTGGCCAGATGAATTTCGTAGATGGTCTTCTGTCGCTCGGTAAACTTCTTTCCTACTGGCATTGACGAAGAAAGGTCACCTGCGTAGTGTGATTTTGTCTCGGCACCGGCATCGAGCAGGAAGAGGTCCCCGTCTTTCAATTGGTGGATGAAACCGTGGTTGTGCAGCACCTGGCCTTGCACGGTAGCAATCGTGGGGAACGATAGTGCGTTGCCATGCCGGCAAGCCACCTCTTCTACGGCGGCAGCCACTTCTGATTCGTGGACACCGGGACGTACGGTGCGATAGGCTGCCAGATGCATTTCGGTGCTCAAATCCACACTTTCTTCGATCAGACGGATTTCTTCCAAGTCTTTGTGGTTGCGCTGTGCCACGATGGCTTTAATAAAAGGAACGCTTGCGCGCGAAGGCTGGGCAGCAGGTTCCACGCCGAGAAGTTCCCACAACCATACCCGATGGTCACCACGGTAAGGCGGCAGGAAATGGATGGGCTGCCCTTTGGCCCGTGCCTTGTCAATATACGTTTTCAGTTCACCCATCGGGCGGGTATCGGTAATTCCAAAGGCTTGGGCGCGTTCGTGGAGGGTGGGCATGGTACCGGTCCAGACGATGTCATCGATGGTGAGTTCGTTGCCAAAGACAATCTCACGGTCCTCGTCGACATCAATGATGGCTGCCAGGTCTGGGTTGTCGATGCCAAAGAAATAAAGGAAGGTAGAGTCCTGACGGAACTTATAGGTGTTGTCGGCATAATTCATGCCCACCTCCGCGTTACCAAGGAAAAGCAACAGACCACTGCCCATGTCTTTCTGAAGACGGGCGCGGCGGCGAATGTAACTCTCTAAACAGATTGTCATAAGTTGTCGTTTTTTTATTGGGGTTGTAAATAGTATGGTAAAAGATTCTGAGCGTTTACTTGATTGAAAACTCTGAATGTCTATCTGCTTCGGTATGTGAATATGAAGGAATATGCCGTTTCTCCCATCACGTATGATGGCATGTGTTAACTGCAGCACTTTCTGTCATGGTCTGTGGCACTCGTTAACCTTCTTGTGCTTGCTGATTTGTTCGTCGGTTTCGGGGAAGTATTCGGCGAGCAAGGCGTAGAGGTCGGGATCGTAGTCCTTGAGTTCCTCGCGGGTGTTGCACCAGTTGTGCTTACCATCGGTGTGGGGCATTTCAGCGTTGACATTGAACCAATCCTGTACGGCTTCGGCGAAGTATTCCATATGGTCGGTGATGCGGTAAGTGCCGTCGAGGATCCCTTTAGCCTTAGCATTCTCATAGAGTTTCTTGAGGCGTCCGTCGAATTCAGGTTCTGCTATCATCAATCCGATGCAGTGGATAGCGTGGGCAAATTCGTGGATGAGAATATCCTCGGCATGGTATTTATCAATTTGATATGCAAGCAGATTCTCCTCTGCGCAACTGGTCAGAGGCTCCTCGACTGTGCCACCAAGACCGCGGGCACGGAGGTCCCAGTTCAGGGCTGTGTCGTTCACCAGATAATGATGCTCAGGAAGGTCTGTGGTGCCCTCATAGCGTGCCATGATGGCCACGCGAGCATGAGCCTTGATCATCGCATCCAGCACTACAGGCTTGAGCATACAGGTCATAGCGTAGAGCGTCCTGTGGGCTGCCACAAAAGCAGAATCAGGCACGCGCCACGATGAAATCAGCGGGAGTCCGTTGACATCAACATATTTGGCATAGAACGAATCCAGACCAAGCGAATCGGGAACGCTGCTGACGACACATTCAGGAACCTCGAAAGCTTCGGCCGTATCCGACGATTTGTCTTGAGCAGTTTGTGTAGATGAGTTACAGGAGAGAAGACTTACCGCAAGGGCAACGACGGAAAGCCAAGAGAGAAATAATTTGTTCATAAGGTATATCGTAAAGAAATTAAAAAGCCCCTCCCTCCAAAGAGGAGGAGAGAGGGGACTCGGTATTTTATTTCATGTAAGAATAGCGATAATCAGTAGGACTTACGAGCGTCTCCTTGATGACACGCGGGATAATCCATCGGATGAGGTTGAACTCGCCGCCAGCCTTGTCGTTGGTACCGCTAGCACGTGCGCCTCCGAAAGGTTGCAAACCAACTACTGCGCCCGTGGGTTTGTCGTTGATGTAGAAGTTACCTGCAGCGTAGGCCAGTTTGTCGGCCAGCTTTTCAACAGCCATACGGTCGCGACCAAAGACGGCGCCGGTGAGGCCGTAGGGCGAAGTCTCGTCGCACAGCGTAGCTGTCTCTTCAACCTTATCGTCGTCATAAGGATAAACGGTGAGCACGGGACCGAAGATTTCTTCTTCCATCGACTTGAAATGTGGGTTGGAGGTCTCGATGACGGTAGGCTCGACAAACCATCCAACCGATTTGTTGCACTTGCCGCCCAATACAATTTTGGCATCGTTAGCAGCTTCGGCGAAATCAATATAACTCTTGCACTTGTCGAAACTGGCTTCGTCGATGACAGCATTGACAAAGTTCATCGGATCGCGAACATCGCCCATCTTAATCTCTGCAGCCATTCGTTTCATATCCTCGAGGACAGCGGGCCACATGCTCTTGGGAATGTACATACGGCTAGCTGCTGAGCATTTCTGACCTTGGAACTCGTAAGCACCGCAGAAAGCAGCTGTAGCAACGGCCTTAGCATCGGCTGAAGGATGCACGAAGATGAAGTCCTTACCACCTGTTTCGCCTACGAGGCGGGGATAGCTGATATAGCGGTCGAGGTTGGAGCATGCTTGGCCCCAAAGGCTCTTGAAGGTGGCGGTGCTGCCCGTGAAGTGGATACCTGCGAAATGCTTGCTCTGGGTGCAGACCTTGCCGATGAGGGCACCGCTGCCTGGGAGGAAATTGACGACGCCGTCGGGCAGACCGGCTTCCTTGTAGAGCTGCATCAGGTAGTAGTTGGAGAGGAGAGCTGTTGTGGAGGGCTTCCATACGGCTACATTACCCATCAGCACCGGTGTCATGCAGAGGTTGGAAGCAATACTGGTGAAGTTGAAGGGCGTTACGGCCAGCACGAAGCCTTCGAGCGGACGATATTCGGTGTGGTTGATGTTGCCTACTCCGTCCTTGGGCTGCATCTGGTAGATCTTCGAGGCATAGTGTACATTGTAGCGGAAGAAGTCGATAGTCTCGCAAGCCGAGTCGATTTCAGCCTGGAAGATGTTCTTGCTCTGACCTAACATGCAAGCTGCATTCATGATGGGGCGGTACTTCGTAGCGAGCAGTTCGGCCATCTTCATGACGATGCCTGCGCGCACGGTCCAATCAGTCTTCGACCATTCTTCCCAAGCCTTCATGGCGGTTTCGATAGCCAACTGCACCTCTTTCTCGCTGACCTTGTGATAGGTAGCCAGGACGTGTTTATGGTCGTGCGGGCAGCGTACTTCGCCGATGTTGCCAGTACGAATCTCCTTACCACCTATAATAATAGGAATATCAACAACGATGTTTGATTGGCGTTCCAATTCGGCCTCGAGGGCTACGCGTTCGGGTGAGCCGGCCAAATAACTCTTTACCGGCTCGTTGGCCGGTACGGGAAATGTGATGATGGAATTTCTCATTGTAATTTGGATTGTATAAAATTAAAAAACAAAGTACTGTTTGTGTTGCTCGAGAGGAGTGAAACACTCTTTGGAGCGTGTAAAGTTACACTTATTTTTGTTATGTATGGCGAGAATATCCGTTATTTTTTGTTAACAGGTTTTTGATGTTTGTTCCATAGAAGGAAATCTGAATGGAATAATGCTATGGCACCTATTTAGATGAGTAGTGATAAAAGAGCTTGTACCTAAGATGGACGATTGTATTGTTGCCGTTATCATTGAATGTTTCGCATGGTGATTATTAAGGTTAGTGTCGGTGAAAGGCTTGTGATTCTGACGATTTGCAGGAACATAATTAGGCAGACTGCTTGAAAACCCTATTGTGATGGTTGATATATGTTGAGATCTTGTTTTAGGTGCTGGGAGAAGATGAAGAGAGCATACATAGAGCTACCACTTGAGATAAATAAGGAGGTAAAAAAGCACATTCTTGCTCTTTTTCTTGCAGTTTTTAGGAACTTGCAGTAATTTTGCTGCGCCAAACTTATAATAGCATCATTCAATGAAAAAGATTCTATGGTTTGCACCTTTGGCAGGACTCATCCTGATTGCGTGCAGTACTGTTAGCATGACCGGCCGTAAGCAACTCAACTTGGTGTCGGAGTCTGAAATCCTTTCGGCCAGTTTGACGGAATACCAGTCGTACATGAAAACGGCTAAGGTGTCTACTGATGCCGCTGCTACAGCCGTCGTGAAAAATGTGGCCCAGCGCATTGCGGCTGCCGCTGAAGCCTATTTGCAGGTGACCGGGCAGGAAGCCGATATCCAGAACTATGCGTGGGAGTTCAACCTCACGCAGGACGCTGAACTCAACGCCTTCTGTATGCCTGGCGGCAAGATTGTCGTCTATCAGGGCATGCTTAATCTGATTGGGAACGGAGCAGACCGTGACGATGAGTTGGCTGCCGTGATAGGTCACGAAGTAGGTCATGCGATGGCTAAGCACGGCAACGAACGTGCCAGTCAGCAGCTGTTGGCCAACGTAGGTCAGCAGGTGGTTGGAACCGCCGTGATGGGGCAGAGTTATCAACTTCAGCAGGCTGTAGCTATGGCTTACGGCCTTGGCGCTCAGTACGGTGCATTGCTCCCCTTCTCCCGTAAACAGGAATTGGAGGCTGACTATATTGGTATTGTTTTGGCAACCATCGCCGGTTACGACGCTGATGCAGCCGTCACTCTTTGGGAAAAGATGGAAGCCGCCGGTGGTGGCAGCACACCTCAGTTCATGAGTACGCACCCGAGCAGTTCGAGCCGCATCAAACAATTGAAGAAAGATATTCCTACAGTGAAGGCAACCTATGGCAGCGCGGCTGCTGCAGCCGGACTCACCAATTCGTCAGGTTCCGCTACCACGACCAAGTCATCCACCAAGACATCCACGAAGTCGACTACAAAGTCGTCGAAGTCAACGGGTTATAAGATTGGATGATGCTGAAGCCGACAATCAAGGCCGTCGTCTTCGACCTCGACGGAACGCTTCTCGACACCTTGGAAGATTTAGCCTGTGCCACCAACTGGGCATTGCACCACAATGGTTTGCCTGAGCGCACACTGACGGAGGTGCGTCAGTTTGTAGGCAACGGCGTACGGCGCCTGATAGAGCAGGCAGTGCCTGCCGGCACGGGAAACGCCCTTCTCGAGCAAACCTTTGCCGATTTCAAAACTTATTACGTTGCTCACTGCCAAGAGCATACGCGTTTGTACGACGGTATTCCCGAACTTCTGCAAGGACTGAAGGCCCGTGGTCTGCGCCTGGCCATCGTTAGCAATAAACTGCAGGCGGGCGTCGATGAACTCTATGACAGTTACTTCAGCGATTGTGTGGAAGTGGCTGTGGGCGAGCGTCCTGAAGTGCAGCGCAAGCCTGCACCGGATATGGTGCTGACGGCCCTGAAAGAGATGGGCTTGCACTCTGAAGAGGCGGTGTATGTCGGTGATTCCGATGTGGACTTGCAGACAGCTGCCAATAGCGGGTTGCCGTGCATCAGCGTGCTTTGGGGATTTCGCGACCGCGACTTCCTCGTCCGTCATGGCGCAAGGATACTGGCCGAAACACCTGCGGAGGTGAGGACGTTGTTGTTGGGGTAAGCAAGGGTTGCCGATGATGTAACCGCTATCACCGCAAGGTGGAGTGAGCGGTGCTATCATATCAAGGCCAATAGCAAGAATGATTAACGAAAAAATGATTATCAGATAATATGTCCATCACTTTGATAACAGGGGGACAGCGATCTGGCAAGAGTATGTATGCCGAGGGCCTGGCGTTGTCGCTTTCGCCAAATCCGGTGTATATGGCTACGGCTCATATTTGGGATGAGGAGTTCAGACAGCGGGTGGAGCATCATCAGCAACGGCGCGGTCCTGAGTGGACAAACATAGAGGAAGAACGTTGGCTGAGCCAGCATGATGTGGCGGGGCGCGTAGTTCTCGTGGATTGCCTGACACTGTGGGCAACCAATTTCTTCTTTGCTGATGGGGCAGAGGCTGATGTGGATGCTGCTTTGACACAACTCAAGAAGGAATTTGACCTTTTCACGGCTCAGGATGCCACTTTCATCATCGTGACCAATGAAATAGGCGCAGGCGGAACACCTGTCAACGATGTCCAGCGCCGCTTCACCGACTTGCTCGGCTGGCTCAACCAATATGTGGCTTCGAAGGCTGACGAGGTGGTGATGATGGTGTGTGGGATACCTTTGAAAGTGAAAGAGTGAAAAGTGAAAGAGTGATAATTGAGAAGTGATGTGTTTTGCCCTGGCGGACAATGAAAGAGCCGGCCAAAGGGATCAATGCTGTTATTACTCAAGAACTCGCCATCCGTGAAAGAGTAAGCGAGCAAAATTGAATGTATCATTCGCTATGCTGTCTGCTATATCTTCTTTACTTTGACCTTATAGAGGTGTAAGGATGGGGATGCAGAGTTGTGGTAACAAGGGTACGAAATTCGTGTAGAAAAACAGGATTATGGAAGTTTTTGATTCTTCTTCACTACAACAAAAGATAGATAACCTCAACAAGCCAAAAGGCTCGTTGGGACGGCTGGAAGAACTGGCCTATCAGATAGGTGTGATTCAACAGACATTGTCCCCGCGCTTATGTCATCCCGTACATTTGCTTTTAGGCGCAGATCATGGAATCGAACACGAGGACGTGAGCGTCTCGCCACGCTGTATCACTTGTCAACAGATGATCAACTTCACACGAGGCGGCGGGGGCGTGAATATGTTCTGCCGTCAGCACGGGTTCGACCTGCGGCTTGTGGACGTGGGTGTGGACTATGACTTGAGTGCTTATCCTCAAATCCTCAGTCGGAAGGTTGCGCCTCACGGTACGGCTAATTTCCGTTACGGAGCCGCTATGAGCGAGGCAGAATTGCAACGCTGCTTCGACATCGGACGTGAATTGGTGGATGCGGCGGTGGCCGACGGTTCAAATATCATCAGTGTAGGCGAGATGGGCATTGCCAATACCTCGCCTTCAAGCATCTGGATGAGCCTTTTGCTCGACCTGCCTCTTGAAAAGTGCGTAGGAGCAGGGGCTGGCTTGAATAGTGAAGGCATTCGCCACAAACTGGATGTGTTGCGTGAGAGCATGGAACGTTTTAAGGAGAGTGGTACGCTCGACATCCTTGATGGCGAAGAGCAGGCTCACGAGGTACTTCGCTATTTCGGTGGTTTCGAGATGGCCGTAGCCACGGCCGTCATGCTTCGGGCAGTAGAGAAGCGGATCATCCTGTTGGTTGACGGTTTCATCATGACGGCTTGTGCCTTGATGGCAAGTCGTCTGGTAGCGACCCGCCAGCCCGATTTTCTTGACCGATGCATCTTTTGCCATTCGGGGGACGAGAGTGGACACCGTTTGATGCTCGACAAGATGGGCGTGAAACCGTTGTTGAGCCTGGGACTGCGCTTGGGTGAGGGCACTGGTGCGCTTTGCGCTTTCCCCATCGTGGACTCAGCCGTGCGTATGCTCAATGAGATGGGTAACTTCAAGGACAACGAAATCACAAAATATTTCTAAAAATGCGTATCTTAGCCTCCCTCATCTTTTTCACGCGTTTGCCTTGGTGGCGTTTGGGTAATGTGCCAAAGGAAGCCTTTGAGCATGTCACGGACTATTGGCCGCTGATAGGCTGGCTCACAGGTGGGGTGATGGCAGGTGCCTATGTGGGTGCCATCGGTCTCGGGTTCTCTCCCGTGATGGCAGCGCTCGTGGCTATAGGTGCACGATTGCTGCTCACGGGTGCTTTGCACGAGGATGGTCTGGCCGACTTTTGCGATGGCTTCGGGGGCGGTACCTCTCGCGCGCGTACCTTATTAATTATGAAAGACTCCCACATCGGCACCTATGGTGTGTTGGGATTGATTCTCTACTTTGCTCTCTTGTGGACGAGCATACAGACATTGGGCTTATGTCCTTCTGCTGATGTCCCGTTCATCGGTGCCGGCGTGGGGGCGCTGATTCTCTATGCCGATGTCTCCGGTAAGAGCGCTGCATCGCTGATTACGGGTCAGTTACCTTACGCCCGGACGGCAGAGGGGGCTAAAAACGGCGTGGTTTATGTGGGACGCTCCTTGCGTGACTGGTTCTTGCAATGCCTGCGCTGCACTTTGGCTTTGGCCTTGCCCCTCACCCTATGCAGTTTCTGCGGCCTGGCAAATGTCGTCTGGTTGTTGCCTGTACCTTTTGTGATGGAAGTGTTGTTGATGCTGTGGATGCGTCGCCGCCTGGGTGGTTACACCGGTGATTGTTGTGGAGCGCTGTTCCTCTTCTGCGAACTCTCCGTCTACTTAAGTTTCCCCTTGCTCTTTCACTGAAAACGATGGAACTCTA